>NZ_JAAEDT010000020.1:0-324008 GCF_013346865.1 Snodgrassella sp. ESL0323
GGGGTTAATAACCTGGGTGTAGCCTTCAAATGATTATCTATCATGTCTGCTACAACAACTCCTACTACCCCTCCAGACACTCCCCCACCAATCTTCATAGCAGTTGAAGCAGCCCCACCAATAGAAGTTGGAAAAATTTTAGGCATTTACTATTTCCTCATGTCCAATCATTTGATTATAAAATAATATAATCAAGTCGATCCGAATGGATAAAAATAAACTAATTTCTATAAAAAATCTTGATCCAGCAATATTGTGTTAATATTTAATAAAATTTAATATAAATTCGTCGTAGCAATTACTATCTTTCATTTTCTAATTTGATAATAGTCGAATTTCTATACTTTTTCAAAATTATTGATATAAAAATAATTTATCATAAATAACTGTTGCGGATATGTTCATAATAAGAATTTTCTTAGTCTTTTTCACATACGTTAATTTATGAATGTTTGTTTTTTGTTTGATTAATTTAAACTCTTCCGGATTAAGGGGATTCATACATTCTAGATTGAATAATATCTACTTAATGTATCATAAACCAGATAATTATTTTTCTTATACTCTTCGTACTTAAATAATTTATTGACCATGATTAAAAAAAGAAATAGTGTCATACTTTGTCTTGTATTTTCCAGAAATTTAACAATAAATCCAGTAAAGGATGGCCAATAACTCATCTTTTAGCATTGACTATAAAGCTGTTCAAGACATTAACATAATGATGCTCATTCCAGCCCAAATAATGATTATTATACCTTTCAAAAAATCATATCGGGTGTATTTTATCCCTCTGAAACATAAAAAATTCATTACCAAGTTGAGATACTATTGCAGAGGTAATATTAAATTGTTCGTTCTTATAGTATTCTCACTTCTTGGGATGCTAATACAAAGTTGATATTATCTTTTAAAATAATATATCCCAAAACAGTTTATTAACATGATTAGCATAAAAATTTAATAGAATACAGAAGATAATTCTTTATTTCATATTAACACTATCTCTTCTATAATAAATCGTTAAAAGAACTGATTTACAAAAAAAGCGGAATACTGATAACAACACATTTTTATCATTACCACTTATGTAGCACTAATTAATATCACCTGAATTGGCCTCATTATCAATTAATAATTGTAAATTACCATCCTTATCTTTTACTATTCGTATATCAGCACTCCAGATTTTTTCACTCCCACCTTTTTCTTCCGTGCTAAATGCAATACCATAGGTAATATCATTTCGAAAATGATATTCAAAATCTATGCACTCCTGAGCTTTTACATAATATTGTTCTTCCTGATAATATTTCTCCGATAAGTAGGATCTGATACTGGTTTGATATATATGTGTCGAGGTAATATTAAATGGTCTGTTTGTTCTTAACATATCCTCACTCCGCGGGATGCTAATACAAGGCTGACCATTTTCTTTTAAAACAATATCCGGTTCCCTAATACTACTACAGCTTGTTAACATGATTAGCATAAAATTTAGTAGAATACAGAGGATAATTTTTTGTTTCATATTAACTATTTCTTCTCTAATAAACTGTTATAAAACTGATTTACCAAAAAAGCTGAATACCGATAAGAACGTATTATTATTATGATTACCACTTATGTAGCACTAATTAATATCGTCTAGATTGACCTCATTATCATTTAATAATTTTAAATTACCATCCTTATCCTTTGTAATCCGTATTAATACCTCCCAGAATTTTGCCTTTTGATCTTTTTCCACTGATATAAAATCAATTTGATAAGTGAAATCATTTTTAAAATAATAGTTAAAATCTATGCATTCCTGGGCTTTTACATAATATTGATTTTCCGGATTATCATACTTTTTCACTGATAATTCTTTTCCGTCAACTGGTAGAGATACTGTTGCCAAGGTAATATTAAATAGTCTGTTTGTTCTTAATATATCCTCACTCCGCGGGATACTAATACAAGGTTGACCATTATCTTTTAAAACAATATCCGGTGTATAATACGCCCTAATACAACCTGCTAATATGTTCAGTAAAAAGATCAGCAATAAAAAGTGAATATTTCTTCGTTTCATCCAAATAGTGCTTTCTTATCTTTAGTGTTGTTTAAAAACAAACGTAAAGTATTCTCATATTTTTTTAGCCAGTAATTTCGCATGCCTTGTTGATTTCTAACTAGACGTCCTTTATATTTCTCATTTGTTAGTGTATACCAAGCATTATAATCAAAGGTTTTTAGACACCAATAATCAGCAATAATTGATGCTTGTTGCTCCATACGATAATCTGATAATATTTTATCATTTGTCAAATCATATTGATAATCAGCATGCCAGCTCATTAGCCCCTTAATCGCTACTGCCATTCCCCTCTGATATTGCCATACATGAACCATTTCATGCATAAACCAATGCTTATCATTACTTTGCTCAGTTGAAAAGTCATTCTTAAAATGCTTTTCAGGAAAATATATTTCACCAAATGGAGTTACAGCAGTATCACTATTTTGCATAGGCAGAATAGGCCCCTTCTAACTCTTACTGAAGCAATATTGAGCTATCTTTAAATATTGAAGTAACCATCGCAATCTCTCCAGGGGTTAATAACCTGGGTGTAGCCTTCAAATGATTATCTATCATGTCTGCTACAACAACTCCTACTACCCCTCCAGACACTCCCCCACCAATCTTCATAGCAGTTGAAGCAGCCCCACCAATAGAAGTTGAAAAAATTTTAGGCATTTACTATTTCCTCATGTCCAATCATTATATTTAATAAAATTTGATATAATTTCTCCGTAGCAATTACTATCTTTTATTTTCTAATTTGATAATAGTCGAATTTCTATATTATTTCAAAATTATTGATATAAAATAACTTATCATAAATAACTGTTGCGGATATGTTCATAATAAGAATTTTTCTTAGTTTTTTTGACATACGTTAATTTATGAATGCTTGTTTTTTGTTTAATTAATTCAAATTCTTCCGGATTAAATGATTCATGCATTTTGGATTGAATAATATGTACTAATGTATCGTCAAAAACCGGACAATTATTTTTCTTATACTCTTCATACTTAAATAATTCATCAACCATAATGTGAAAAAAGAAATAGTGTTGTACTTTGTCTTGTGTTTTCCAGAAATTTAACAATAAATCCAGTAAAGTATGGACAATAACTCCTTTTTTATCACTGACTATAAAACTGTTCAAGACATTAACATGATGATGCTCATTCCAGCCAAAATAATGATTATTATACTTTTCAAAAAAAATCTTATTGGGTGTGTTTTTATCCCTCTGAAACATAAAAAAATTCATTTTCTTGATAGTTTCAGGAATAGGATTAGTCAGTAATATGGTGGCATCAATCCAGATACCGCCATAAACATCCAAAAGAGCCAGCCTGAGCAGATCTGAGAAAAATGCAAATTTAAACTGTTTATTTTTTCTTTTTGCCCAAACAAAATCAGGAATATCCAAATAATCCCCGATAGTACTGTCATCAAGTCGAATTACCTGATAATCTTCTTTATAAATATCTATCGATTTAAAGCAAATTTTAACTGTTTCAGGAAGTAATATATTATCAATTCCCTGACCCCAGTATTGCCAAATAATTTTATCTGTTGTCAGTATTTTTTTAGGTTTTAAATTAAATTTACTTAATTTATTTTTAAAATAAAGTTCCAGAAAATTTTTGGATGCTTGCGCTAGCACCGCTTTACGATCAAGTTCTGCTTTAAACGAAATTTTTCGTCTGATAATTTTTGGAACAAAACAAAAATAAAACATGCGAAACGGTTGTTTAAGCACATATTTAAAAAAAATAGCCCATTTGGTATTAACAAAAAAAATAGAGGCTAATTCCGAATAGTTGTCATTATTTTGCGATTTCATTTTCAGCAATCTGGTATTGTGATTTGAATAACGAAATTAAAACTTAAGCATAAATTAATACAATAAAAATCAGTAAGATAATAAAATGAAAAACTTTCTGATACTCAAAACATAAAATAACTAAATTTTATGAATATATCCTAAGACATTTCAAAATTAACCTGAAATCGGTTAACTGATAATATTTAATAAAATTAAGTATATTATAATCATCATATTAATTTGTAATAATCTTATTGTCAATAAAATGAATCTTCATAATCTCAATTTGATATAATCAGCTAGATTATAGAAAAATAATTAATTAAAAATAAAATTTTAGTTTTTATATTAATAATTTAATAAAATTTTATTTTTATAATTTCAACTGTAAGGTTTATTTGATTTTGAACGTACTTTAGCATATAAAGTATTTAACTCAGAGTAAACATTCTATTTCTTAAAGAATATTTATTTTTATTATTTTCAATAGTTTTATGACGCTAAAACATCTATTAATAAAAAATAATAACTAGAACCATTATAAATAAAATTTGTAGTGGTAAAACGGTGAATGATCCCATACATCTACCAATATCTATCCTCACTCAGTGCCTGACGGCAATCCTCAAAAAAGGTTTAGCAACCAGACTGTCAATAATCTGCTCACCATCAAAGCCATCAACCAGAATAATATCTGTATTTACCCGCAGTATCTTGATGTATTCGGCACCGTTGTCTTCAATAATTTCGAATTTTTTGCCTTCAAATGGCAGCTCAAACATACTGCGGACAATGCTGATACCTGAGAGTTAATATCGACAGCAGCCTGACTGGTATCAGGCAATCATTATTCCTACACATCTATATGTACAACCAATTCTGGCGGCACTAAAACAATTTACCATCAAAGGTATGGCTCATATTACCGGTGGCGGTATCAGTGAAAATGTACCCCGTATTCTTCCTGAAAACACCGTGGCCGCCATTGATTCTCAATCATGGACACTACCCAAACTTTTTCAATAGCTGCAACAAGCTGGAAATGTAGAAACTCAGGAAATGTACCGCACTTTTAATTGCGGTATTGGTATGGTTTTGGTGGTGAGTGCAGAAGATGCAGATGTGATACAGAAATTTTTACAGCAACAAGGCGAAACTGTTTATCAGATAGGTCGTATTCGTTCTCGTCAAGGGGACGAACATCAAACCCAAGTAAATTAGATAGTAATTAAAAATTAATTGCAATATTAATATATGAAGGCTTAGAATTAATTTATTTATTCTAAGCTTTTCATTACAATTAATAAATTATATAATTACCAATCAATTAAAATTCATTATTGAAATAACGAGTTCAGATTCAAAATCTTAGTCAACTTTATTTTTGAAAGAAATATATCTCGCAGAACTTTCGATACCTGGAAAAACTGTACTTTCATTGATATTAAGTAAGTCTAGTTCATTTAATATTTTTTTCCTATTCTTAATTTTAATTCTTTTAATTTGAATAAAATTATTTCCAATTTCTTCTAAACTAGCATTTAAACCAAATAAAAGAAAGACACCAGACTGAGAAGTTATTCTTTCATTATTTTTAATTCCCTTAATACAGATAATATTTTGTAAATCGTATTTATCTATTCTTGGTTCAAAAAAAGGTTTCTCGTCTCGAATAAAATGAAGAAGTTTTTTTATACTGGTCTGTTGATTAAAACGTTCACGATCAAAGTTAAACTTAATTGATTCTTTTTCTTGATCGGATAATCTTGCTAAATTTGCAATACAGCTCGCCGTGTCAGAATCATAATATTTGACATGCTTATCATCTATAAAAAATATAATCACTTCCCCTATACCTTCATCCGTATCTACACTTGATTTACATGCAAAATAAAGGGCTATAAGTGGATTAGTAGTTAAATCAAGTAATCGTGTCGGCATTGAGTAATGCTGCATTCTAACCAATTTATCTAATGTATATCTATCATTGATAAATTCTTTATATTCAGACATGTACAATTCTCGATATAAAATATGTTCTTGCGAACTATATATAGAACGACCTTGACTATTTTTTCTAAAAAGTGAGGGTACTAAGCGATACCGCTCACTTGAGTGTCCGCGATAAAATATATGTTTTTTGTGTTTTTTTAAATCCAAAATTTGCTGAATAAATTCGAATATTTCCCCAATATAAACATCTTTTCCCTCTTGTTGTGTATACATAATAAATTACCTATTCATTATCAAAAAATTGCTGAAGCTGTTCCTTATATAAATAAAGAGGTATATCAATTAACCCAATATTTTCTGTAGATATAAAATGTATTTCATAGTTTGAATCTTCAAAACTAAAAAATTTACTTATTCCCAGTTCAATATTCGCAACAGCATCAATAAAATCTGAGTCATATTCTATTCTGATGGATTCGGATGTATTATCAGAAAAATAAATATTTATACTATGTGTTATCTCATAAACATCTTCTTCAGTAAAATTATTCTCTTCAATCAAATCTTTAATAATTAATTGTAATTTTTCTGATGTATTCTTACAAAAGTACTCATCATCCCAAAAATATTCTTCTATAAGATTGTACTATTCTTCAGCTCCTAAACCTTGATATCCATCCCAAGGTATCTCCCAATTTTTTGGAGCAACTGAAGAATCATCAAGAAGTGAAATTTTTTTTATTGAATTAGTATTAATAATAAGGTAGCGGTTATTTAAAGTTTCAACAGAAAATAATTCATCATGTATATTTCCGTCAGAACACAAGCTTTTATGAATTCTTTGAGCTGTAGCAGAGGTAATCGGATACCATTTAATATTATTAGAATTACATAAAAGAATACCAATATGCCCCCAAAAAGAATCAATTATTTGTTCTTTTTGCCATGGCTGCCAATATGTTGTTGAAACTGGCTCATTACTTAAAATATCAAGAACGCTTGTACCAAAAATTACCGCAAGATCCCTTAGTGTTTTTAATTCTGGTTGAGATTTATTCAATTCCCAGTCACTTATATCTTTCGATTTTACTCCCAAAATATCAGCTAAATCCTTTTGTGTATAATTACATGATTTTCTTAAAATTTTTAGTTTTTCCATAATTGGTATTAATAGCAAATAAAATAATAAACAATCTCTATTGTTATATTTACATATTTAAGCTAATTAAAACAATGGTAATGGCTTATATTTCTATTAAGAACTGTAATAATTAAATATAGTCTTTTGCCAACACCAGATAATTGTCGGCAAAAGACATATCGTCGTTTATTTCACCAATAATGCAGGAAATAGCCTCTCAATCCATTGACGCAGTAAAATCAGTTTGCCATGAAAAAAATGACCGGAACCGGGTACAACCAATACGGGCAAGTCCTGCCCTTCAGCCCAGTTCAGACTGTTCTGCAACGGTACCACTTCATCCTTTTCACCATGAATCAGTAATGTAGTAGCCGGATTATAGGCACTGGGTGCATCAATGGTATACATACCTATAGCCGGACCCATCAGCAATAAGGCATCCGGTCTTGCAGTGAGCGCACTGAACAAGGCTACATATCCACCAAAAGAAAAACCGGATAATACCAGTTTACCAACTTCTGGATGCTGAGCACGGGCAAAGTCAACCACGGCAAGGCAGTCTGCCACTTCACCGCGACCATAATCATGCTCTCCTTCGCTATTACCCACGCCACGCAAATTAGGCAGATAACAGTGAAAACCCATTCCTGTAAGTGCTTTTGCTGCTGTCTGTATCACCTTATTGGTATTCAGCCCGCCTTGTAAAGGATTGGGATGATTAATTACAGCCACACCACATGCGGTACCCTGCGCAGGTAAATAAATAGTTTCAAGCCGTCCTGCCGGCCCGTTAATCCAGATGTTCGGTTGTTGCTTCAGCATCAGATTTACTCATTACTTTCAGATTTATCCATTAACAATCGGGTAACAACACGATCGTTTGCCAGTTCTTCATCCAATATTTCCTGTAGGTCACTTTCGTCTACATAGGTATACCAGCGCCCCTGCGGATAAAGCACCATAACCGGCCCTTCATCACACCGGCCAAGACAGCCGGCACTACTGATACGCAGCTTACCTACTCCCATCAGCCCCATGGCCTTAGCATGACCTTTGAGATAATCAACTGCATCTGCACCAACATCATCGTCTCCACAGCTCTGGCGACACGGATTATCTCGGCGATTGGTGCAGACAAAAAGATGTTTAGCATAATAACTCACGGGTTTTCCTTTATTCTTTGTTTCTGTTCACACCGGCAATATCCATTTTGCCAGTATGAAATATTTAATCATTAAATGTCAGCACACGATTACTGTGTGATTGCTGAGCTTTAACTGAAGCCAGCATAGCGGGCAAATCCAGATTAAATTCAATTGCACGCTGTGCAGCCCGTTTTTTCAGTTTATCCCAGTCACGTACTGAAGGCGGCTGCTGAAAGGCCAGTACGGCAATATTGCCATGAGTTTCAGCCGGCACCATTAGTACTCTGTTGTCAAATACACTACGCAACCGGCGTACAAAAGTCTGAAACCGTTTGTCACCCTGCCACCAGTTAGTAACAAAGATACCATGCTCACTCAGTGCCTGACGGCAATCCTCAAAAAAAGGTTCAGCAACCAGACTGTCAATAATCTGCTCACCATCAAAGCCATCAACCAAAATGATATCTGTATTTCCCCGCAGTATCTTGATGTATTCGGCACCGTCGTCTTCAATAATTTCGAATTTTTCGCCCTCAAATGGCAGCTCAAACATACTGCGGGCAATACTGATAACCTGAGGGTTGATATCGACAGCAGTCTGACAGGTATCAGGCAGGTAAGCATCTATCCAGCGTGCAAATGAACCACCGCCCAAACCTATTTGGGTAATATGCCGAGGCATACTGTCGGCAAACAATAGCCATGCCATCATAGCTCGGCTATACGATAACACCAGTTCTGCCGGATCATCGACATTCATAGAACTCTGTATAGTAGATGTACCTAGATGGAGAGAGCGTATATTGCCTGATTCGGATATGCCTACTTCGGGTAACTCATAGCGCGCAGGACGTAAACGACGATAGGGATGTTGTGGCATAGTAATTTCCGTCATCAGATAACAATAAAGTAGCAATTGGCCGGATGGCTAATATGCAGTCTGATAATATTCAATATCAGATTAGCAGTAAACCGTTTAAAAATAATATTAGCCTCACTGATAAGACTGGAATAAACAGCAAATACAGTGAGGCCAGTTGGTGGTGTATTATATAGTTATAACAAATCTTATGTCTTATCTGGAATCAGCATCATTAATATAATTAATTTTAATAAATTTAATATTTCTTAAAATAAAAAGGTTTATATAAAACATCACCACAATTATTTAAATAAAACACATTATTCCTATTCTTGGATAGTGTTTTTTTATTTCCGGCGATAAAATAATTAGTGCTTAGATAAAAATTACCTACTCCCCAAGAATTAATATTTATCTTTTCAGGAATTTTAGCTTCTTCCACAAATGTCCCTATATCACTTTTAGTAGAATCTAAAATATAATTTTTACTGATCATTGACCATTCAGACTTACTTAAAATACTACAACAGTTATTACCATATATCTCAGCACCACTATTACTTTGAATTAAAATAAAATTTTCCAATTTAAAATCATCATTGATAAAATTCTGATCTAATGTTACATAGCTCTGTGCTTTATCCGTATTAATAAGTTCCTCAATTTTTTCCATGTAATTCTCTCCTTCTTCTACTTCTATATGTTTTTTAAGCTCCTGATTGTTTAAATTCAAAGGAATTCGCCATACTCTGCAATTATTCTGACTTTTACAATCACTAGAAGTCCATCTTTTCACTCCATTGGCATCCAAAACATCATCATTCCAAAATAAACTATTCTCAAATATCATCCGCTCAGTTAAGCTTTTCATTGCCTTATGCCAAAGCTCTTTTTTGGTGTAATACCTTCTGTCCCGCCAGCAGTATCCCTCTCTATTCTTTTTCTCAAACTCTTCCTGTGAAATGTTAAAAGGTATGGAATTCTTTTTTAATATGTCATACCAGAAGTGATAAGGAGATCTTTCATAGAATAGTTTTTTTATTCCGAATCCTCCTGCAATAATTAATATTATGAATAAAAAACTTATTATATATTTTGTTTTTTTGGGGTTAACTTTTGCTTCAGTCCATATTTTATCTATTACCCAAACAAGACAAAATATTAATATCAAATCGATTAAAACTATGCCAACAATGATTAATATAATTACAAGCATACTAGTATCTTTCTAAAATATTATGTCTTGTTAGCTGCTAAACGGTTATTGAATCAATTTTCTGATACTGCAACCTATAAATCCGGTGTTTCCATTTGTATTGCTGAATCACAAACTATCTATCATGAGATTTGTAAAATATCCAAGGGGTAATTTAATAACTATCTGTGTAGTAAGATTGAACAAGTACAGATACAGAATAAAGTCAATAGACTGATTAGCGCTGTTATCAGCAAAATCACAAGCAAAGCACAATTAGATAATAGTGCTCTAAATCAGCAATAAAAGCAGGCAAACTATCCCCGACTACTCAATATTCCTGTCGGAAAAAGTATGAGCTGATATACATAGGATGGATGATACTGGCAGGACCGCTTGCCTGCCATTCATAATATTTTATGCTCCGGCAATCAGATGCAGGGCTTCTTCATATTTAGCCAGTGTTTTGGCAATTATGTCTGCCGGTATATGTGGTGCCGGTGGTTGTTTATTCCAACCGGACTCTACCAACCAGTCACGGATAAACTGTTTATCGAATGAAGGCGGATTGCTACCAACCTGATAGCTGTCTACAGACCAAAAACGGCTGGAATCCGGGGTAAGCACTTCATCCATAAGCGTTAAAACACCATTCTCATCCAAACCGAATTCAAATTTGGTATCGGCAATAATGATGCCTTTACTGCGAGCATAATCCGCGGCTTCTGAATATAGCTTAATCGCCTTAGCATTTACCTGCTCTGTCAGTTCTTCTCCCAGCAGAGAAGCACATTGTGACAAACTGATATTTTCATCATGGTCGCCTACAGCAGCTTTACTTGATGGAGTAAAAATTACCTCTGGTAACTGTTCAGCTTCACGCAATCCAGCTGGTAATTTAATTCCGCAAACAGCTCCGGTTTGCTGGTAATCACGCCAGCCACTGCCAGAAAGATAACCGCGAACAATAGCTTCTATTTTCAACGGGCTTAATTTTTTTACCACAACTGCCCGTTTGGCAATTTTGTCAGCCTGCTGGCGTGGCAGCACATCATAAACTGTTTCACCAGTAAAATGGTTAGGCATAATATGTTGCAGTTTTTTAAACCAGAAATTGGATATCTGGGTAAGAATTTCGCCTTTTCCTGTTATAGGTTCAGGTAAAATTACATCAAAAGCCGATAAGCGGTCTGTAGCTACCATCAGCATGTGTTTCTCGTCAATTGCATACAAATCGCGTACTTTACCCGAATATATTTTTTCCAGAGCCAGCTCAGTCATCATCTACCTCTATTCAAGCGGTTAATCGCCAATATAATATACCTGTGCAAATCAATAACCTTGTGCTAAGGTAATCATTGTGCAACAAATGTTAGCAGCCAATGATTATTTTAACCGATATTGCAATACAACAGACAGTCTGTTTGCCGTACTGCAAGGGTTAAGCCTGTTGCTGATGTTAAATCGTAGATAAATTCCACGCCAATTGGAAGGAGAATTGCCATGGCTGATTTTGATTCACAAAAAAAAGATTTAATGAAAGAAGTACGTTCTGTACTGGATGAAGTTGAAGATTTATATGAAAATGCCGGCGACAACGGGTCTGATCAGGCCAAAGCATTGAAAGATCAGTTTCGTAAAAAACTAAGCAATACCAAATCCAAACTGTGCGATATCGAAAGTACACTGGCAGAAAAAGCCCGTGCCACAGCTGAACGCACTGATGAGCTGGTACATGAACAACCATACTATGCTATGGGTGTTGCTGCCGCAGTCGGCTTTCTTGCCGGTGTGTTGCTGGGACGTTGCAGACACTAAACAACTTACGGCATAAGTTCATTCAGGCAATCTGGTCTGACGATCGGTTGCCTGAATATAATTTACTTTTTAACGGATAATATACCATGAGTATAGGCAATCTTGGTCGTGACCTGCGCCAGCTGAAAATCTGGCTGACTTATGGCACTGAGTTATTGTGGATTCGCTTACGTATGCTACGCCTGGATGCGATTGCCCAGCTGCAAAGTATTATTGTACTGATGGTACTTGTTGTACTTGCCGGAGTAATGTTTTTTCTGGGATTTATCAGTTTATTATTCGGTCTGAATACTGTACTTTCCCCTCAGGCTAAAGTATGGGTATTTTTTGGTCTTGCCATTCTGTTTTTACTTTTGATTCTGATTCTGACTATATTAATTATTAAATTGTTACGCAAGCAAAGCCAGTTTATGACAAAAACACTGGATGCAATGAGTGAAGATCTAAGCTATCTCAGACATACCGGCAAGCATGAAGCCAATGGAGAACACAGACGACCATGAGTAAATCCGATAAGTTGAATATCGCACAACAACGCGAATTGCTGGACATACAGGCACAAGGTACGAGATTAAAATTACTCGCAGAGCAGCTCAGGAATGGCGATAATACCCATAAATCACGTTTATGGCAGCGCTCGCTGAATATTGTGGATAAAATTCCAGCAGGAGGTTTAGCACTTAAGCTGGCGAACAAACCCAAACGCTGGCGCAACAAGCTGCTGGTGGGTGCAGTATTAACAGCGGCTACCTTGATAGCCAATAAAATTAGCCGCAATATACGTTAAAATACAACAGATAATAAAGATAAAGCCTCTTACCAGCAAGTAAGAGGCTTTTATTTATAAAACCTGAATAAACTTAAATTCCACGCAGTAAATCATTAACACTGGTTTTAGCACGGGTTTTGGCATCTACCTTTTTGACAATTACTGCACAATACAGACTATGGCTGCCATCTTTTGCCGGAAGGCTGCCTGAAACCACAACAGAACCGGCTGGTACCCGGCCATAACTGATTTCACCGCTTTCACGGTCATAAATTTTAGTAGACTGACCAATAAATACACCCATCGAAATTACACTGCCCTCTTCGACAATTACCCCTTCAACAATTTCAGAACGGGCGCCGATAAAACAGTTATCTTCAATAATTGTTGGTGCTGCCTGTAAAGGTTCCAGTACACCACCTATGCCTCCCCCGCCACTCAGGTGAACATGTTTACCAATCTGAGCACAGGAACCTACCGTTGCCCATGTATCAACCATCGTACCTTCATCAACAAATGCACCAATATTAACAAATGAAGGCATCAGTACTACATTTTTACCAATATGACTGCCGGCACGTACTACTGCACCTGGAACTGCACGGAAGCCTGCCTGCTGAAAATCTGCGCCAGTCCAGTTGGCAAATTTAGTAGGTACTTTATCAAAATAGCGATTGACTGCATCATCTGCCAGTACATTGTCACTAATCCGGAAAGACAGCAATACTGCTTTTTTGGCCCATTCATTTACCAGCCACTGATTACCCTGTTTTTCAGCCACACGCAGATGTCCGCTGTCTAGTTGCTGTAAAGTTTCAGCTACAGCTTCCTTTACTTCGGCAGTTACAGAAGCCGGAGTAATTTCCGCGCGGTTTTCAAAAGCAGTTTCAATTACTTGTTGTAAAGACATACAATATTCCTATAATCAATAATTCAGTTCTGGATTATCTCTGGGTAAGGGTATAACACCATTATCTGCCAGTATCTGTGATTTGAAAGAGTCTGGCTGTGCCAGTGAACGTGGATTAAACTCATGCAGACAAGCTGCAAATTCAGCATAAGGAATTTTACGGGCACCAAAGCTGGCTAAGTAGTCAGTGTAAACCTGACAATCTATCAGCGGTACGCCCTGTTGCTGCAAATAATGCACGGCATGCACAAAAGCTATTTTGGAAGCATCCGAAGCATGAGCAAACATGGATTCACCATAGAATATCTGCCCAATCAGCACGCCGTATAAGCCTCCAGCCAGAATAGTATTGCCATCTGTATCCCGATACCAGCATTCAAATGAACAAGCATACTGCTGCTGATGTAACGAATAGTAAGCCTGCTGCATTTCTGCGCTCAGCCATGTACCGTTCTGCCCGGGGCGTGGCGTTTGGGCGCAGTTGGCAATCACCTGCCGGAAAGCATAGTTCATGGTCACGGCATAAGGCTTATTGCGCAAATTTTTCGCCAGAGAACGACTGACTTTCAACTCTGCCGGAAATAGTACCATCCGCTGCGCAAAAGACCACCACATAATAGGCTCATCAGGTGAATACCAAGGGAAAATACCCTGCCGATATGCAGCCAGTATTCGGGCAGGAGATAAATCGCCGCCAACAGCCACCAATCCGTCACGTTGTTGCTGTGCAGTTTCAATATCCGGAAAATCCAGATTATTCCTGCTCAGAACCGGAACACGTAAGCGGTATTCAGGCTGGTTCATACTTGAATATCCTGCCTTTTATTTCAGTTTCAGAGATATTTATTGTCAAACTGCTGGCACTCAGTGCATACACCATACATATACAAAGCATGGTCAACAATACGGTATCCATTATCATCAGCAATCTTCTTTTGCAGCTTTTCAATTTCTTCACTGCAAAATTCAGTTACCTTTCCGCATTTAATGCATACAAGATGATCATGATGACCGCCGCGATTTAATTCATATACGGCTTTACCGGTTTCAAAATGATGGCGTAACAGAATATTGGCCTGTTCAAACTGGGTAAGCACTCGATAAATGGTGGCCACACCGATTTCCACTCCATCATCAAGCAGGCGCCGGTATACATCTTCTGCACTCATATGCAGTTCAGGCTCGGCTTCAAATAGCTCCAGAATTTTCAGTCTGGGGCCAGTTACCTTTAAACCGCTATCTTTTAATTGAGCTACATTGTTATTCATGATGCTTATTTCACCACTAAGTAATAATACTCGCTATAATACGCAATTTTAAGGCAATTGCCCACTGGGTGTCATACAATGTCGACATCGCCATTGTTAACTGTTTCGTCCCGGATCAGAGGTATCAGTATGAAAAAAATATACTGCCTGCTGGCAGTGGCCGTTCTAGGCCTGAGCGCATGCTCCACAGCAAAACTGACACAAATTCCGTCGTATAAACTGAAAATTATTCAGGGTAATGAGCTTGACCAGAATGTGGTAAATTCCTTGCAGCCCGGTATGAGCCGTGAACAGGTGCAAATGCTGCTTGGCACGCCCTTACTGCGTGACCCGTTCCATGCCAACCGCTGGGATTATCTGTTTGTTATAACCCGCGACAAACAGATTCGGGAAGAAAAGAAGCTGACACTTTACTTTGATGCCAATGGTAAACTGGTCCATGCCGAAGGTGATGCTTTAACTGCTCAGCCTGTACCTGTAAGGGAGTAATACATGTCTACATCACGTTTAAGAATTGCTGTAGCCGGCGCCAACGGGCGTATGGGCAGAGCTCTTATTCAAAGCATCAGTCAGCGCCAGGA
Source organism: Snodgrassella sp. ESL0323 (assembly GCF_013346865.1). Taxonomy (NCBI): domain Bacteria; kingdom Pseudomonadati; phylum Pseudomonadota; class Betaproteobacteria; order Neisseriales; family Neisseriaceae; genus Snodgrassella; species Snodgrassella sp. ESL0323. The sequence goes on from NZ_JAAEDT010000020.1 coordinate 15,531, forward strand.
TTGTGTTCTGAGCGGCGCACTGGAACACGACGCTTCCCCTGCTATCGGTCTAGATGCCGGGTTTGCCATCGGTCTGGAGCTGGGTGTTAGTATTTGTCACGACCCGGAAAAGGTACTGGACAATACAGATGTACTGATTGATTTCAGTAAACCGGAATCCACGCTGAATAATCTGGCTATCTGTGAACGGCTTGGTGTCAATGATGTTATCGGCACGACAGGTTTCGATGAGACAGGCAAACAACGCATTGCCTCAGCTGCTGAAAAAATTAGCATTGTATTTGCTCCTAATTTCAGTGTAGGTGTCAACCTGACCTTTGCTCTGCTTAATACCGCTGCCCGGGTATTAAATGAAGGCTACGATATTGAAATTATCGAAGCACATCATCGCCACAAAGTTGATGCTCCTTCCGGTACTGCTTTACGTATGGGTGAAGTAATTGCCGATGCACTAGACCGTGATTTAAAAACCTGTGCTGTTTACGGGCGTGAGGGACATACCGGAGCGCGTGATCCGCAGACAATCGGCTTCTCAACTATCCGCGCCGGTGATATTGTTGGCGAACATACGGCATTGTTTGCTACTGATGGTGAACGCGTAGAAATCAGCCATAAAGCCTCCAGCCGTGCTACTTTCGCTAATGGTGCTGTCCGGGCGGCAGTCTGGCTGCGTCAGCACCCACATGGTTTGTTTGATATGCAGGATGTACTTGGTCTGAAATAAAGCTATCTGACTAACACAGTAAACAGGGTTAGCTCTTTATCTGGCCAACCCTGTTTATTTTAGACATTTTAGAGCTAAAAACGGTATAGAATTAATTATATTTTCAATAATATAACAACCATAAAAAAGCCATTGTCAGAAACAATGGCTAAAAAATTTTGCAATACATACTTCATTATTTATGCAGCCATAGCCATACATTTATCCGCGCAGGCATTACAAGCTTCAGCGCAGCGCTGACAGTGATCCATTTTAAAACGACCACATTCCTGAGCACAGGCACGGCATACTTCAGCACACAGCTGACACACCTGTACGATAAAAGCACTGTTCATACACATAAAATTAACAGCCAGTGTGCACATTGCCGCACATTGCATATCCAGATGAATACACTTAGCCATCATTTTGACATCATCTTCCTGCAGACAGGCAGTAGAACAATACTGGCATAAAGCAATACAACGGTTACAGGCTTCTACACATTCTTTAAATTTCTGGGCATCCATGGTTGATATCCTATTCAGCAATATTTTGATTTAACAAGAAAAATCAAAATCAGTCTATAAAACCATAGCGCATATTGCAATCCAGTTACAGGTAAATAAAATTATGATTTAGATAGATTAATTTAAGTTTCACCCGAATCTGTATTTCATATGCCAATTAACAGGTGAAAATTGTTTATTCACGTAAGTCTGCAAAACATAACAGAAAATAATTTCCAAATATAAATTTTTATGATTTTCAAATTAGCCTTTCATAAAGCAGATTGATTACTTTCAAAGTAAAATATTAAATCCGCTTCAATGATTTACTTTATTTTTGAGTATAAAAATTCAGTAATCCGGATTTATTTCCTCTTTATATTATCAATAAATATCCATATTAATCAGCAATCTATTGAAATCAAACAATATAACTCCATATCAATAATCTATTATTTTGAAGGAGCTTATTATGGCCAGCGGCTGGGCATCAGATGATGCGGTAAATCAGCAGATTGAAAGCACGATAGCAGATGCCATCAATCATGTCCGTCAGCAAATGGATATTGCAGATGAAAGCGCAGAATTTTGTGAAGAATGTGGCGAAGCAATTCCTATCGGGCGTCGTCAGGCTATTCAGGGCGTTCGTTTTTGTGTTCACTGTCAGGCAGAACGGGATAAGGAAATGCAGAAAACATTCAGTTTATACAACCGGCGTGGCAGCAAAGACAGTCAGTTACGTTAAGTTCACTTGATTAACAAATAAAAATATATGTTTATCTCGCGCATATTAACCCTAACCAAACAGAATGAATCATGACCATCTATTTAAAAAAGCCAGACAACCTAAATTGCCGGCTTTAATTCACTACCAGAGATGATACTGACGGATTTCTGAATTTTATACCGCTACTGCTATGCACCAGCTCAGGTAATTAATGGCTGATTGGTAACAATGTCAAATCAAACTGGAATTTATACTATTACAATAAAACAGCATTTATATTTTCATATTTCTCATATATTTTACTTGCTTCACTATGCACATTAATTTAAGAGCAATTTGATTTATACCTGAAATTATCAATCGATATCAGATCTTGCGACCAAACCATTCAACCTTACCAATAATTTCAAAATCTTCTTCAATATGTGCCAGATCAACAGTAAATGCTTCGTATTCTTTGTTAGCAGAAGTAACCAATAATTGATTATTCGGTTTCAACTGCGTACGCTTAACCAGAATATTTTTTCCTATGCGCAACACATACAGACCGTCACCGCCTTCTTTTTTTCCATGATTAACCAGTACATGATCTCCGTCATTAAAAACACCAGCCATACTGTCATCTTTAACGATAAATGTACTTAATTTCTGCGGATCAACATTCAGATAATTTTCCAGCCAGCTACGATTGAAAGCAATGGTGCATAAAGTTTTATTGTCCGAGACGTCTGTTTTATTGGTATTTTGCAAAGAGCAGACTGGAATGAATGTATAATCTCCTGCACATATTTCATTGGAACGGCCGGCATAATCAGGACTGCTTTCACTAAGATCAGTGCCGGTATTCATGGATAATGGATCGGGTAGTTTAGTATAAAAATCTTTGTGGTTATTTACACTATCATAATTAAATTTAGGCCCCTTACCTGTCGCCAGCCATAATAGATTTACCTGTGCAACATCGGCTATTTTAATTAGATTAGTAGTACTCGGTTCTGCACCTTCTTTCACCCATTTAGAAGCAGTAGGGTAAGCAACATCTACCTTCCTGGCTAATTCAGAAACACTTTTCAGAATAGTAACTACTTCCTGCATTCTAGAGGCAAACCCGACGTTAAAATTTTCCATTTTGGAATTACTTTCAAATAAAACTATGTAAGGTCTAATTTAAAACATATTTGTAAACAAGAATTTACAAATATAAATTTAAAAAAAGCAACATTTTTTGCACAATATTTAAATTAAAACTTGCAAATTGTAATCTTTACTATATAATCTAATATGTGAATATATTAGGAACAACACTTAAATACATTAATGCAAACAATGTTTATATTAAAATTTTAATATTAAGCTATAATAATTAATTTACAGCATAGCATTAGTATTAAAAAATACATTAATTTAGCAATTCACTATCTGTATTTAACTACCGGATAGATGATACCATTTTGTCATTCGCAAGAAAATGCCAGAAATCAGCTAGGTTTGCACCTTTGCATGTTTTTTTGCATATAAAAAATTGACCGACAAAATATTGGATTGCATCTATTGGTAATAGTATCTTTTTTCCGAGGTATCAGCTACATTGTCATTATATGTGAAATTTTGTTAAAGATGTAGCATTTTTTTATAATTTTAACATTAATTTTTTATTAAATAAACATTTGGAATTTTATATATAAATTTATATATATAGAGATTTTTTAAGCAAAAGCTATTTATTTATTATACTTAAAATTTTGATGATTACCGTTCAAATAACTATTTATTCTAAATATATAACTAATAATTATATATTTATATATTAAAATTTATGAGAAAACACCATTGGAAGATTCATTAATTTTTTTATCGATTTTAATTAAGTTATTAAATATTTTTATTATAAAAAATTATACTTAAACTTAGTATTGCAATTTTAATGTTAATTTTTTAATGTATAGTTAAAATAATCATTTCTCTAGTTCTTACATTTAAAATACATTTAATTTTTTTCATTACATTTAAAAAATAATTATAAATATCAATTTTTTATAAAAAAAATTTAAGATACTGGTATACCTTAACTAAGTTATTAATATGGGTCCGTTGTCTATTTTTAAGATACTTTTTTGCTATATATAAAATAAACAGGCGCCTCAAAGTTTATATTGCAGATGAAGAAAGTAGATATAGCCTTTTTGACTGAAGGCACTAAGATTATTTACTTCATCAGAGCTATTTATTAACTATACACAGCCTGAGCTGCTCATTACCAGCGTGGCACTGATATACCTGTTTATTTAATAATTTTTTAATAACTAAAAATCACTACGAATTTGCTTTCACCTTAACTGAATCAGGGCTGGCGATACCAGGCACCGGACTGGCCGCCCTCTTTGTGTTGCAGACAGATATTGCTGATAATCATACTGCGATCTACTGCTTTGAGCATATCATAAATAGTAAGCAGTCCGACACTGGCAGCAGTTAATGCTTCCATTTCAACTCCGGTCTGCCCCGTATTTTCTGTTTGTACACAAATAGTAATACTGCGTTTTTCATCATCAAGACTGAAATCAACATTAACCCGGGTAAGTGCTATCGGATGGCATAAAGGTATTAAATTACTGGTTTGTTTGGATGCCTGTATTGCGGCAATTCGTGCAATACCGAGTACATCCCCTTTTTTACTGTCACCATTGCGTATTTTATTAAACGCAGTTTCATTGACACTGATAATACCGGTTGCAATGGCAATGCGCTTACTGTGCGGTTTGGCTCCCACATCTACCATATGAGCTTCGCCACGATTATTGAAATGAGTTAACTCGTCTGAATTCATCTTGCTTCACTGACAGGCTAAAGGGTCTATATTACAATAATTGTCTTTGTAATGCTGGATGAGCTCTGAAAATGGATACATTGTCTTTATTAAAAATTGGTCTGGTTTCTATCAGTGACCGGGCTTCTACTGGCGTCTACACGGATCAGGGTTTGCCTGAACTGAAAAAATGGTTACAGCGTGCGGTATTGAATCCTTTGGAATTTGTTGAGCACCTGATTCCGGATGAACAGCCACTTATTGAAAGTATTCTGACTCAGCTTGCCGATGAAGATGCCTGCCCTCTGATTCTGACTACCGGCGGTACTGGCCCTTATTTACGCGATGTAACTCCGGAAGCAACGCTGGCAGTTGCCGACCGGGTAATTCCGGGCTTTGGTGAATTAATGCGGCAAATTAGTCTGCATTTCACTCCTACTGCTATTTTATCGCGTCAGGTAGGGGTACTGCGTGGCAATAGTCTTATTCTGAATTTACCCGGTAAACCATCTGCAATTGCAGAAACACTGGGGGGCGTGAAAGATGAACAGGGAAAAACCCTGATACCGGGTATTTTTGCTTCAATACCTATTGCAGTAGATGCCGTTAGCGGCCCGCTTATCCGTACAGATTCTGATTTTTGTCCGGTAGTATTACCCAAGCGCTGATTGAATAATGCCTGATGTTCACTGACCAATTAATTTGGCAATGGATTTGATTGGCGGAAAATGGGAAGGTGTGATTCTTTATTCAATAAATAACATTCTGTAATCTTTAGCAGATAGGGTAATATCCAGATTTATATCGAATTTCTTAAAATTTTTATTTATTGAGCTTTATAAAAAAACAGTCTGGTAAATGACCAGACTGTTTTTTCATTGTTAAATATTTTTATCCACTTCATCCAGCGTAGCTTTGGCATCACCAAAACACATTCTGACATTTTCTTCATAAAACAGTGGATTATCTACGCCTGCATAACCGGATTGCATTGAACGTTTAAATACAATCACATTTTTGGCTTCCCAGACATGCAATACCGGCATACCGGCAATAGGACTATTCGGGTCAGTTACTGCTGCCGGATTGACTGTATCATTGGCACCAATCACCAGTACTACATCAGTATCGCTGAAATCATCATTGATTTCGTCCATTTCCAGTACAATATCATAAGGTACTTTTGCTTCAGCCAGTAATACATTCATATGTCCGGGCAGGCGTCCGGCTACCGGATGAATCCCGAAGCGGACATTAATACCTTGCTGGCGCAGTTTGGCGGTAATACTGGCCACTGCATTTTGTGCATGAGCCACCGCCATACCGTATCCCGGCGTAATAATGACGCTATGTGCATTTTTCAGTGTATCTGCTACCTGCTCCGGTTTGATTTCCTGAACTTCGCCGGCTGGTACATTGTCACTGTTTGCGGCTACCGGCGCTGAGCCGAAACCACCGCCAATTACAGACAGAAATTTGCGATTCATCGCCTGACACATGATATATGACAAAATCGCACCGGACGAACCGACTAATGCACCGATAACAATCAGTAGATCGTTATCAAGCATAAAACCGGCAGCGGCGGCAGCCCAGCCTGAATAAGAATTCAGCATGGAAATGACTACCGGCATATCAGCTCCGCCAATCGAAGCGACCAGATGATAACCGAATACCAGTGCAATCAGAGTCATGACAATCAGAGCAAAACCGGAACCGCCAACACCTACGAACCACAGCATCAGTAAAAATGACAATACCAGTGCGCCCAGATTGAGCAGGTGCCGGTGTGGCAGTTGCAGGGGGCTGCTGGCAATCTTACCATTCAGTTTTCCCCATGCTACTAATGAACCACTAAAGGTTACTGCACCAATAAATACCCCCAGAAATACTTCAACCAGATGGATGGTGAACATGTCTGAGTCTACATCATGAGGGTCGATGTAGCTGTTGAAACCCACCAGTACGGCAGCTAATCCGACAAAGCTGTGCAGCATAGCAATCAGCTCCGGCATCTGGGTCATTTCTACTTTCTTAGCCTGTTGCAGACCCACTGCACCACCAATAACCATGGCAATAATCACCCAGCCCAGACCGTGCGCATTTTCACTGAAAACCGTAGCAATCAGCGCAATAGCCATACCTGCTATGCCCATATAACAGCCACGTCTGGCACTTTCCTGCTGTGAGAGTCCGGCCAGACTCAGAATAAACAATACTGCAGCAACGATGTATGCAGCAGTTACGATACCTTGAGACATACCGTTTCCCCCTTATTTACGAAACATATTGAGCATACGGCGGGTAACAGCAAAGCCACCGAAGATATTAACGCTGACTATCGCTACTGCAATAAAGGCCAGCAACGATACGAAACCATGTCCCTGCCCGATTTGCAGCAATGCACCTACTACAATAATGCCCGATATGGCATTAGTTACTGACATTAACGGGGTATGCAAGGCGTGGTTCACGTTCCATACCACAAAGTAACCCACTACACAGGCAAGTACAAATACCATGAAGTGATTCAGAAAAGCCACCGGAGCAACCGCACCTATCCACAACATCAGTATGACTGCAATTGCTGCCCAGATGATTTTTTTGTTTGCTGATGCCGGCTGTGCTGTCGCAACAGGAGCCGGAGCTGCAACTTTCGGTTCTGCTTTTGGCGCAGCGGATACCTGAATCGGTGGTGGTGGATACATGCTGTTGCCTTCATGAGTAACAGTCATGTTACGGATAATCACATCTTCGAAGTTTAATGCCAGCTCACCATCCTTATTCGGTGTAAGCAGGCGTGCCAGATTAACCAGATTTGTGCCATAAAGCTGTGAAGACTGGCCTGCCAGACGGTTAGCCATATCGGTATAACCAATTATTTTCACCCCATTGGCGGTAGTAATAATTTTACCGGGTTCGGTATATTCGCAGTTACCGCCGGTAGCAGCGGCCAGATCCACGATTACCGAACCTTCACGCATACTGTCTACCATCTCCCGGGTAATCAGTTTGGGAGCAGGTTTTCCCGGAATCGCAGCAGTTGTAATGATAATGTCAACTTGTCTGGCCTGTTCGGCAAACAGTTTCATTTCTGCTTCAATATAAGCAGCACTCATGGTTTTAGCATAGCCGTCGCCACTACTGCTTTCTTCTTCCTGATAGTCCAGTTGCAGAAAGTTACCACCCATGGACTCAATCTGGTCAGCAACTTCAGGGCGGGTATCGAATGCATTAACCACGGCACCAAGCTGACGGGCTGTACCAATAGCGGCCAGACCAGCCACCCCTGCACCTATCACCAGCACTTCTGCCGGAGGAACTTTACCGGCAGCAGTAATCTGGCCGGTAAAGAAACGGCCAAAGTTTTCAGCAGCTTCAATTACCGCCCGATAGCCACTGATATTAGCCATTGACGACAATGCATCCATTGCCTGTGCACGTGAAATCCGCGGTACCATGTCCATTGCCAGTACGGTAATTTTTTTCGCCTGTAACTGCTGTACCAGCTCTGACTGCTGCGCCGGCATGATGAAGCTGACCAGTATCGTATCGGACTGCATGGCGGCAATTTCTTCTTTATTCGGTGCATTTACCTTAAATATTAGCGGACACTGCCAGACAGTGTCTGCATCCGCCACTGTTGCGCCTGCTTCCTGATACAAACCGTCAGATAAGCTGGCTGCCTTACCGGCATCATGCTCAATAACAACTTCATGCCCCAATTTAATTAGCTGGGTAACGGTTTTCGGCGTAGCCGCTACTCTGGTTTCACCGGCAAGAGATTCGCGTGGAATACCTATCTTCATTCTTATTCCTTTCCGAGGAAGGTGCCGTAAATAGTTTTAACTGTAAATACTTGTCTGCTCTGATATATTTGGTCTGAGTTAATCAGCATAGACTGCCTGTCTAACCCATAACTATCAGAAGATAATATTTTCTGTTGTTTACAACCACTATATTATCGAAAACACAGCAATAAAACCTTTATTCAGGTCATTATTTGTGTCTGATTTAAAAAATTTAACAATTACATTTACATATAATATGTCTTTATCAATAATGTCTATTATCAGGATAGGCTATTATCTGTTTTCAACAAAAAAGCCAGCCATTAGTAATAACGGCTGGCTGTGATGTGACAGAAACAAAATTTAATTCATGCTGTTCAGCGGCCGGATAACTTCATCAATCTGACGATTCAGACTTTCCAGCCCGTTGCCGGATAAATACCACAAGTCAGCACTAAGATTAACGATTTGCGTACCTGCATTCTGCATAACTTTATTATCAAAATAATCGCTGCGCATTGGTGTATTACCTATTGCTTTACTGCGGTCAACAACGTAAATAATATCCGGATGATATTGAGCAATAAACTGATTATCAACCATTATACGTGCCGGCCGGCCATTTTCAGCTTTATCCGGTACAGGCAGATCATTGGCATTTACAGCCCGTTTTACATGTAATTCATCGAAGATCAGCGCAGCATAGCTACCCTGATTCATCAGCATCACATTTCCGTCATTATGTAATACCACGATGGCTTTTTTACCGGATTGCTGCGCGAGCTGACGGGCTGCATCCATTTTTAAATCCAGTGCATTCAACTGCTCCTGCGCCAGTACTTCTTTGCCGGCAATTTTCCCCAGCAATCTGATCTGATTCTTAACCGCAGAATAATAATTTTCACCGGCATTAACTGAGTAATTGAGTGTAGGTGCAATAGCACTTAAATCTTTATAGAAATTATTCTGCCTTCCGCTCATGATAATCAGATCCGGACTGGCAGCTTTAATACCGGCAATATCCGGCTCCTTCATTTTGCCTGAATCCTGTACCTGTGCATTATGATATTGTTGCAGATAAGCCGGAATATTACTTACCGGCGCAGCAATAACGCGGTTGCCGGCACCTAGTGCATCCAGTGTATCTAAAGCACCGAAATCCATCACAACAATTTTTTGCGGTTGTACCGGTATTTTAATTTCTTCGCCAGCCTGAGTAAGGTTAATTGACGGTGCAGTGCTTTGACAGGCACTTAACCCCATTATCAGAGCCGATGCCACAGCCAGCGTTATTATTTTTTTCATAACTGAATTACCCCTTGAATTTTAAATTATTAAATAATGATAATTATTATCATTATTTAATATAAATGTCCAGCTTTGCAATACAATCCAGCTTAATATAAATTTAATAAGCGGATGTTATAACTTGCCGGACAGTATGAATTTAGTGTGCGCCCAGTTTCAGACCAATAATACCGGCAATAATCAGTGTCAGGCTAATCAGACGCATGGCACCAGCCGGTTCTTTAAAAGCAATGATACCAACAATGGTTGCCCCCACAGCACCAATACCAGTCCAGACTGCATAAGCTGTACCTACCGGCAATGAACGCATGGACTGTGCCAGCAGAAGAAAGCTGCCAACCAGAGCAGCTAATGTAATGATACTCGGGGTGAATTTAGTAAAATTCTGTGAATACTTAAGACCAATTGCCCAGACTATTTCAAGTATGCCGGCCAGCAATAATGACACCCAGGCCATAATGATTCCTGTTAAGGCTGATGCAGGCCGTCCTGCGTGAGAATCTACCGGTCGGGTCGTCCCGAACGGATGCATAAATAAGCATATGAATAATGGCATCATAATAGGCAGCCTGAATCAGCGTCAAGCAATCAAAACTCCATTGGAACGAAAACAGATGGCTATAAACCATCTGTCAGGATATTGATACTGATCATAGTTCAGTCTGACACAGTTATAATCAATATAATGCTGCGAACTTATTTCTTCTTCTGAATGAATTCAATTTTATAGCCATCAGGATCTTCCACAAATGCGATGACAGTAGTGCCATGCTGCATGGGTCCGGCCTCACGGGTTACACGACAGCCCTTAGCGCGCACAGCATCACAGGCAGCATAAGCATCATCTACCTCAATAGCAATATGTCCGTATCCTGTACCTAGATCATAAGTATGCGTATCCCAGTTATAGGTTAATTCCAGTACGGTACTGTCAGATTCTTCACCATAGCCGACAAAAGCCAGAGTAAAACGTCCGCCGGGAAAATCTTCTCGCCGCAGCAGTTTCATACCGAGCACATCCTGATAAAACGCCAGTGATTTATCCAAATCACCTACTCGCAGCATAGTATGCAACATTCTCATGTTATGTTCCTTATATCTTATTCTGTTTTTGTTTTTGCCAGATTACCCAGCAGCATGGCATCGCCATAACTGAAAAAGCGGTATCCGGCGCCAATGGCATGCTGGTAAATGGCACGAATTTCATCATAACCGCTAAATGCGCTTACCAGCATGAGTAAAGTTGATTTAGGCAGGTGAAAATTGGTAATCATGCGGTCAATTACCTTAAACTCATAGCCCGGCGTAATAAAAATATTGGTATCGCCCTGGCCTGCCTGTAATTTTCCACTGCGTGCTGCAGACTCCAGTGCGCGAACTGCTGTTGTGCCTACCGCCCAGATTTTATTTCCTCGCGCCTGTGCCGCTTCAATCTCTGCTACAACTTCCTCACTCACGTCATACCATTCACTATGCATATGATGTTCAGCAATATTTTCTACCCGCACTGGCTGAAAGGTGCCTGCACCTACATGTAAAGTTACTTCGGTCAGGTGTACGCCTTTATCTCGCAATTGTTGCAAAATAGTATCGGTAAAGTGCAAACCGGCGGTAGGGGCAGCTACTGCTCCTTCATATTTAGCATAAATCGTCTGATAGCGTTCATCATCGTCGTGATCAGCCGAACGGGTAATGTATGGTGGTAATGGCAAATGGCCGTGCGCTTCCAGTAGCTCCCATACAGTTTTGTCGCCGGAAAAATGCAGTACAAATAACTCACCTTGTCGTGCCTGCATCTGTGCATGCAATCCGCCTTCGAAAATCAGTTCTGTACCCGGTTTGGGCGATTTAGATGAACGCACATGTGCCAGAGCAGTATGGTTATCCAGCACTCGTTCAATCAATGCTTCAATCTGACCGCCACTGGCTTTACGGCCAAAAAGGCGGGCTTTCATTACACGGGTATTGTTAAATACCAAAACATCACCGGCTGCCACATAATCTGCCAGCCGGATAAATTCACTGTCTGTCGGAGGCTGCCCGGGCAAAGCCACCAGCAGACGGCTACTGCCGCGCACAGCCGGAGGGTGCTGAGCAATCAGTTCCGGTGGCAAATCAAAATCAAAATCATTAATATGCATGTAATATGTGCCCGAAAAAGGCAAAAGACGTATTATAAGCCGGCTTGCACAGACTGCGAAGCAGTAGCATATTACCCTTATCAGCCACAGTTTAAATATCCGGCTTATCAGTTTATTAAGCACGCAAAATAAGGCTGCCAGACTGTTATAAGGAAAACAGTTGTAGTTTGTATAGTGAAATTTTTACGAAAATACTGGACATTTGCGCGCATTTTCGGCAAAAATGGCGCAATTTTGCGATAAACAATCAATATATGAGTGCCTCAATTCTGGTTTTAAACGGCCCCAATCTGAATCTTTTAGGGTTACGGGAGCCACATATATATGGTCATACCACACTGGCAGACATTAATCAGAAACTGCTTGTACAGGCACAAGCTGCAGGCCTAACACTGGAAACACTGCAAAGCAATGCCGAACATGTTCTGACAGAACGCATTCAGGCTGCATTAACTGATGATACCCGATTTATTATTATTAACCCGGGTGCGTTTACCCATACCAGCGTAGCCATTCGTGATGCTTTTGCAGCTGCCGGCAAACCATTTATTGAGATACACATTTCAAATGTACATGCACGCGAAGCTTTCCGGCGCCATTCCTATCTGTCCGATATTGCCATGGGGGTAATCTGTGGTCTGGGCGTATATGGTTACGAGGCAGCGTTACACCGTGCAATTGAATACATTCAAGAGACAGATCGCCAACACTAATACCTATTGCGATCTAGTCCAATCACACAAGGGTTCATAATATGGATTTACGTAAACTTAAAAAACTCATTGATCTGGTAGAAGAGTCAGGCATTGCTGAAATCGAAGTGACCGAAGGTGAGGAAAAGGTACGCATTACCCGCACTACTGCTGCTCAGCCAGTATATTCTGCACCAGTACAACAACAGCCGGCTGTTATGGCTGCACCAGCAGCAGTTCCGGCAGAAGCTGCTCCCGCAGCAGCCGTACCGGCAGCCGGTCCTGATCTGAGCAAAGCGATGAAATCACCGATGGTCGGAACTTTTTACCGGGCAGCAAGTCCGACTTCTGCACCGTTTGTTGAAGTGGGGCAAACCGTTAATGCCGGCGATACTCTGTGTATCATCGAAGCCATGAAACTGATGAATGAAATTGAAGCTGATCACAGTGGCGTAGTCAAAGAAATTCTCGTATCCAACGGGCAGCCTGTGGAGTTTGGTGAACCGCTGTTTATTATTGAGTAATCTTAATATCAGTCATAACTCCCCTTTTTTACAAGGTACTGCCTCATGTTAAAAAAAGTTCTTATTGCCAATCGTGGCGAAATTGCGCTGCGCATTCTGCGCGCCTGCCATGAAATGGGTATTGCAACCGTGGCTGTGCATTCAGAAGCCGATAGTGATGCTCTGCACGTCAAGCTGGCTGATGAATCTGTTTGTATTGGTCCGGCCAGTTCCGCCCAAAGTTACCTGAATATCCCTGCTCTGATTTCCGCTGCTGAAGTTACCGATGCTGATGCCATTCACCCCGGTTATGGATTTCTGGCAGAAAATGATGGTTTTGCAGAACAGGTGGAGCAGTCCGGTTTTGTTTTTATCGGTCCGCGTCCGGAAACCATACGTCAGATGGGTGACAAAGTTTCTGCGAAAAAGGCGATGCAGGCAGCCGGTGTCCCCTGTGTACCCGGTTCAGATGGTGCATTACCGGAAGATCCGCAGGAAATTGAAAAAATCGGTGCTGCGGTAGGCTATCCGGTCATTATTAAAGCATCAGGCGGCGGCGGCGGTCGAGGTATGCGCGTAGTTGAAAAGGCTGAGGATTTACTGGCCGCAGTAGAAATGACCCGTACTGAAGCCGGTGCTGCTTTTGGTAATCCTGCCGTGTATATGGAGCGCTATCTGCAGAAACCGCGCCATATTGAAATTCAGGTACTGTGTGATGAACATGGCAATGCCATTTATCTGGGTGAGCGTGACTGCTCTATGCAGCGCCGCCATCAGAAAGTCATTGAAGAAGCACCGGCACCATTTATCACTGCGGAAGAACGCGAACGTATTGGTAGCGCGTGTGTAGCCGCATGTCAGCGCATCGGCTACCGTGGTGCAGGTACATTTGAATTTCTGTATGAAGATGGTGAGTTCTTCTTCATTGAAATGAATACCCGTGTACAGGTTGAGCATGCTATTACCGAGCTGATTACCGGTGTGGATATTGTACAGGAGCAAATCCGTGTAGCTTCCGGTCTGCCCTTATCCTACACTCAGGCGGATATCCGTTTACAAGGACATGCTTTTGAATGCCGGATTAATGCCGAAGACCCGTATACTTTTGTTCCCAGCCCCGGTCTGATTACCAGCTGCCACCAGCCCGGTGGTAACGGTGTGCGCATTGACAGCCATATATATCAGGGCTATACCGTACCTCCTTATTACGATAGCATGATTGGTAAGGTTTGTACCCACGGGCGTGATCGTAATGAAGCTATCGCCAAAATGCGTGTTGCCCTGCAGGAGCTGGCCATCACCGGTATTAAAACTAATACCAACCTGCACCGTGATATTTTTGCTGATCCGGGTTTCATTCATGGTGGTGAAAGTATTCATTATCTTGAGCAATGGTTACAAAAACACAAAGAATCACAAAAATAATTTACAATAAGCATACATTGCGCTTTTGTTTGCAGGCAGCCGCGGTGGCTGCCTGAAGTTTTATAAAACATCCAATTACGGTAAAAAAGCCATGCACTACCAACAAGTTGTTATTACAGTTACACAAGATCAGGTGGATAAGCTCTCCGATGCTCTGATTGAAAACGGCGCATTAAGTACAGCTATTGAAGATGCCAATGCCGGCAATGACAATGAACAGCCGATTTTCGGCGAACCTGATATGCCCACTGAACAGGTGTGGCAGCAAAGTAACATTGTGGCATTATTTAATGAAAATACTGATATTGATTCCGTTGTTTCTGCAGCAGCACAGGAATGTGCTATTGCCAAACCACAATACTATCTTGAAACCATTCCTGAACAGGACTGGGTACGGCTGACTCAGTCTCAGTTTGACCCGATTCAGATTTCTTCGCGCTTATGGATTACGCCATCGTGGCATAACCAGCCAACTGAACCGGGTGTCATTAATCTACAATTGGATCCTGGGCTGGCTTTCGGTACCGGGAGTCACCCCACTACTCGGCTGTGCCTGCAATGGCTGGATAAGCATGTGCGCAGTGGTGAAACTCTACTGGATTATGGCTGTGGTTCGGGTATTCTAACAATTGCCGCACTGAAACTGGGTGTCGGCCGTGCCTGTGGTGTAGACATTGATCCGCAGGCAATCCGTGCCAGTCAGGATAATGCTGCACAAAATCAGGTCAGTGCTGAATTTTATCTTCCGGATAATTTGCCAGCTAGTCAGAAATTTGACATTGTTGTTGCAAATATTCTGGCAAATCCGTTACGCATGCTGGCTCAAATGCTGGCAGAACGTACCCGTACCGGCGGTGAAATTGTCCTTTCAGGTATTCTGGCAGAACAAACAGAAGAACTCAGTGAAATATATCGTCAGTGGTTTGATTTAAATTCACCTAAAACACTGGACGGGTGGGTATGCATTAGTGGCCGTAAAAGAGCATAATTGTCCGGTTCTGCTATTTATCTGCAGACTCTGGCATGACATACTAATGCGATAAAGCGGCTATCTGCTTCTGACAGTACTTAATTGCCTCCTTTTTAACTATTTTGGTTTGCTGAAATAATCATGTCTAAAACAATTACTGTTATTTGTCCTCAATGCCATGCAGAAAATATCGTAGCAACACCGCCACGTGACGGAGGACGTGTTGTATGTCAACAATGCCAGCACAGATTTACTGTTGTATCAAAAATCCGTGCGAATAAAAATGTCACCCCGCCGGCTTCAGAAAGCAATAAAAATACAGCTGCCTCCGGGCAGCAGATACCCAGTGCCAGTGAAGTAATGGATTTACTGCACAATGCTCTGAATCAGAATCAGACGAATAATAAACGCGCACAGAATCAAATCTACACCAGTGCACCAACACCAAAAAATACTGCGGTTATCGACAAAAGACCGAATCTAAATACTTTATTAAATCAGGTAGCGAATAAAGTGGAGATTCGCGTGCCAACAACAACCGAACCGGAACCGGAACACTCGTCTGCGCCACAGCCGCAGCTGGCCAGCAGTGAATTACTGCTTAACCCGCTGCCAGTAGCAGAGCCAGTAAAAAATGCACCGCCAATAGTCAGCACACCAGTCCATGTGCCTGAAGAAAATACTACCAATATTTCCATGAACAGTAATGTGAATAACCTGAATAATCTTGTTTTTACCTTACTGCCTAATGACAACACAAATCAGGCAGATGTACCATTACTGCTAAATGATGCGATCGAAAAAACCGATGCCATCCATGCCAAAACCGAATTTTTACATCATCAGCAGGATAAACTGTCCAAAGAATTTAACTGGACTCTAGCAACTATTGTTGCGTTAACTGTACTGATGATGCAGTTATTTTATTTAATGGCAGTAAAATGAACATTCATGCAGGTAATCAAGAAACTTTTAAGAGTAACCAGTTTGTTCACGATTTTCGTCAGGCCTCACCCTATATCCACCATCTGAATGGTAAAACGCTTGTTTTAGCAATCAGTAGCCATGTTCTGGTAAGCGACAAACTCGCAGCACTGGCAGCCGATATCCTTTTATTAACCAGCCTCGGTATGAGGCTGGTTCTTATTCACGGTTGCAGCCAGTATATTCAGGCCATAGCCGGCAGCGATACCGCAATCAGCATAGATGAAAATCCGGTTACGGATAATGCTGCTCTGGAGTTAGTCAAACAGGCCAGCGGAATTGCACGCTTCAATCTGGAAGCAGCACTATCTATGATACCTACACAGGTTATGGATCACAGCACTCCCAACCTGCGTATTGCTGCCGGCAATTTCCTGCGCGCCAAGCCTCTGGGCGTAATTAACGGAACAGATATGGGCTACAGCGGCTGTGTTCGTAAAGTAGATTCGGCTGCTATCGAAGAGCGTCTGGCTCACAATCAGCTGGTATTAATCAGCCCGATCGGCCATTCGCTTAGCGGTCAGTCATATCGTTTGCAGGTAAATGAAGTTGCACAAGCTGTGGCAGAAGCCATCAGCGCAGAAAAACTCATCTTTCTGGGCACGCAGCAAGGTTTACTGGATGAACAGCAACAAACCATCAGTGAGCTGAACTGTGTTGAAATTGCCAGTCTGCTGGCACAAAACACCGGAAGCAGACGCCAGACAGAGCTGTTACAGACAGCAGCACATGTACTTGAACACGGTGTTCAGCGGGTGCATGTACTGTCCGGTCTACAGGATGGCAGCCTGTTACAGGAATTATTTACTCGTGAAGGCAGCGGCACAGCCATGGCTAAAGCGCCTTTTATGCGTATCCGGCCGGCTGCCAATAAAGATATCGGCGATATCCTGCAGCTGATTGCGCCACTGGAAGCAGCCGGTATTTTATTACCGCGCGACAGTGAGTACATGGAAAACCATATTCATGAATTTTCTGTGTTGGAGCAGGATTGCTATGTTTATGGCTGTGTTGCTTTACATGTTTATCCTGAAGCAAATGTCGGTGAGCTGGCTTGTCTGATTGTTTCACCGAATGCCCGCGCCCGCGGCTACGGAGAACTGCTGCTGACTCATGTTATCAAACAGGCACAGCAATTACAGCTAAAAGAACTGTTTGCTCTGAGCACACATACCGGCGATTGGTTTGTCGAACGCGGATTTATCAGTGCTCGCCTGGAACAGTTACCATCAGAGCGGCAGCAACAGTACACCAATAACAAACGCCAGTCGAAAATATTTTGCCGCCAGCTCTAAACCAACTCCAGCAAAATCTTTTACAATCTGTATTTTTCCCTGAATGACACGAAGGAAAACACATGAGCCATATGGTGCATTGCGTTAAACTGGGCAAAGAAGCGCCCGGAATGAAATTTCCGCCATTTCCCAATGAACTGGGTAAACGCATATACGATAATGTATCACAGGAAGCCTGGGATGGCTGGTTACGTTATCAAACCATGATTATTAATGAAAACCGCCTTAGTCTGGCCGACCCCCGCGCCCGTCAGTACATTACTCAGCAAATGGAAAATTATTTCTTCGGCGAGGGTGCCGACCACATCAGTGGTTATACACCTCCTCAGGAATAAAAACTAATGGCTGTTCGATTTCACAGAAACGAACAGCCTTTTATTTTCCCGACATCTTTGCACTGTTTTATGGTTATCCAGCTTATTAAAAGTGATTTGTTTCGTTATAGCGGCCGTACAGACTGGTCTAGTTTTATTCGTCATTATTTGTTTAACCGGGGATTCCGCTTTACTTTCTGGCTCAGGCTGGCCTCCGTACCGGGAATATGGCGCAAACTTGCCTACCCCATGTATGCATGGCAAAAACGCCGCAGCGGCATCATTATCAGCCCGCGCACAGCAGTGGGTTATGGTTTGTATATTGGTCATGGCGGCCCGCTGATTATCAATAGCAGTGCCCGACTGGGTAATAATGTCAATCTTTCACCCTACACAGTAATTGGTGCTAACAACGGACCCGCAGCCTGTATCGGTAATAACGTCTACATCGGACCCAATTGTAATCTGATTGAAAATGTACAGATTGGTGACAATGCCACTATCGGTGCCGGCAGTGTTGTGACTAAAAATATTCCGGCAAATGCCACAGCTGCCGGCAATTACGCTAAAGTACTGAATTATCAGAATCCGGGACAGTATATTCATAACCGCTGGCCGCAAGAAAACACAGATGAGGCTTGACCTGACAACAAAACAGTGCCAATGTTATTAAATTAACATCATACAGACACACTCTTACTCTTAATGACAGTTACAGGTATAGCCAATGTCCGAAATTCAGCCACGTCTGCTTTGCCGTGAACTAAGCCTGCTGGCTTTCAATCGTCGTGTTCTGGCACAGGCACAGGATGTACAGGTGCCCTTACTCGAACGTTTACGGTTTTTATGTATTGTTTCTTCCAATCTGGATGAATTTTTTGAAGTACGAATGGCATGGCTGCGGCGTACCCGTCAACTCTCGCCGCATATTCCTCTGGCCAATGGTGAACTGCCGGATACAGTTATTGCCAATGTAACCGAAGAAGCTCATGCCATTATTGCCGAGCAATACAGGCTGTTTAACGATGAGCTGATTCCGGCTTTACGCAATGAAGGCATATCATTTTATCCGCGCAGTTCATGGAGTAAGGCACAACGTCAGTGGGTGGCTGATTACTTCCGGCATGAACTGTTACCCATTCTGACCCCTATCGGACTGGATCCTTCTCACCCATTCCCGCGTTTACTGAATAAATCGCTGAATTTTGCAGTAGAACTGGAAGGTAAAGATGCTTTTGGTCGTACTGGTGGCATGGCCATCGTTCAGGCTCCGCGTATTTTGCCAAGAGTACTGAAAATGCCTAAGGAATTATGTGACGGACATGATGGTTTTGTATTTCTATCGTCAATCCTGCATGCTCATGTGCATACACTCTTTACCGGAATGAGCGTTAAAGGCTGCTATCAGTTTCGCCTTACCCGCGATAGTGACCTAAGTGTTGATGAAGAAGATCTGGAAAATCTGCGCACGGCAATTGCAGGTGAATTACAGGGAAGACAGTATGGAGATGGTGTTCGGCTGGAAGTAGCCGATAATTGTCCGGCGCGCGTTTACGATTTCCTGCTTAGCCATTTTCATCTGGGGCGTGATGAATTGTACCGGGTAAACGGTCCGGTAAATCTGGTACGACTGATGGCCGTACCAGATATGGTTGAACGCAATGATTTAAAGTTTCCGCCATTTATTCCCGGCACACCGGCCATTCTGAATAAAAATCGCGATATGTTCAGTATCATCAGTCAGCGCGATATTCTACTCTATCATCCTTATCAGTCTTTCGAACCTACAGTTCGTCTGATTCAGCAGGCAGCTGATGACCCTCAAGTTATTGCGATAAAAATGACCATTTACCGCACTGGCAGTAATTCTGACCTAGTAAAAGCACTGATGAAAGCAGCACTGACAGGCAAACAGGTTACCGTAGTGGTTGAACTGATGGCCCGTTTTGATGAAGAAACCAATCTGAACTGGGCCAGTCAGCTTGAAGCTGCCGGCGCTCATGTCGTATACGGAGTCTTCGGATATAAAGTTCATGCCAAAATGGCATTGATTGTCCGTCGTGAAGACGGCAAACTGAAACGCTATACTCATGTCAGTACAGGTAATTATCATCAGGGTACCAGCCGCATTTATACCG
The DNA here is from genome assembly GCF_013346865.1 of Snodgrassella sp. ESL0323. Taxonomy (NCBI): domain Bacteria; kingdom Pseudomonadati; phylum Pseudomonadota; class Betaproteobacteria; order Neisseriales; family Neisseriaceae; genus Snodgrassella; species Snodgrassella sp. ESL0323. The sequence continues at coordinate 35,837 of NZ_JAAEDT010000020.1, forward strand.
ATCTGGGTTTAATGACCTGCAATCAGGATATCAGCGTGGATGTTAATACTGTATTTATGGAAATCACCGGTCTGGGACAACCTAATAATCTGCATAAAATAGCGCAAAGCCCGTTTACTCTGCACAAAATGCTTCTCAACAGCATTAATAACGAAATTGAGCAGGCAAAAGCCGGTAAAACAGCACGTATTATGGCCAAGATGAATGCACTGGTTGAACCTACTATTGTCGATGCCTTGTATGCGGCCAGTCAGGCTGGCGTACAAATTGAGCTGATAGTACGCGGAATATGTGTGCTGCGTCCGGGTGTTAAAGGCTTATCAGAAAATATCCGAGTGCGTTCAATAGTCGGCCGGCTGCTGGAACATGCGCGGGTATTTTATTTTGAAAATGGCGGTGATTCTAAACTATGGATATCCAGCGCCGACTGGATGGGACGAAATCTGTTCCGTCGTGTAGAAATTTGTACACCGATTGAAACACCTGAGCTAAAACAACGTATAATCAAGGAAACTCTGATGCTTGCGCTGACTGATAATCAGTGTGCATGGCTGATGCAGCCGGATGGTCAGTATGAGCGCATTAAACCAGCAGAGAAAGAGTCTATAACCAATATGCAGAATATGCTTATTGAGCGTTATCGCCAGTAATAATACTGGTTTTAAACCTAAAACTACCGAATGGCCGGTCAGAATGCTGAATTAATTGTGTGGTAAGCAGTTTTAGCCAGTGCCATGGCAAAAAAAGCAAGGTTATCCATCCGGATACCTTGCTTTTCGCTTGATTAAATAAAAATTACTGATGTCCGGTACTACCAAAACCGCCTTCTCCGCGGCTGGTTTGCGCAAACTCATCAACCACAGTAAAAGCTGCCTGCATAACCGGCACAATAATCATCTGAGCAATCCGTGCCAGAGGTTCAATGACATACGCTTCCTGACTGCGATTCCACAACGATACTTTTAATTCTCCCTGATAATCCGAATCAATTAACCCGACCAGATTACCCAGTACAATCCCATGTTTATGCCCCAGACCTGAACGCGGCAATATCAGAGCCGCGTATCCCGGATCAGCCAGATGTATGGCCAGTCCGGTTGGTAACAGAAAGCTTTCTCCCGGCTGCAAAGTAACCGGTGTTTCAATACAGGCACGTAAATCCAGCCCGGCCGAACCAATCGTCGCATATTCAGGTAATTGTTCTGCCATTGACGGATGTAATATTTTAATTTGTACAGATAACTCAGAAGCACTCATAAAAACCAGTCTTTAAATAATAGATCATTAAAAATATCAGGACAGCAAGCCCTTATAACACATCAGTAACAGTCTTTTACTGTCACGGCAATAATTGTGCCAGCCGTTCAACAATAGCCGCAGCGGTATCTGCTTTACTCATCTGCGGTAAAGCCGTTTCCTGCTCGTCATCAAGTAAAATTACCTGATTGGTCGTTTTACCCATAGCCTGACTCACATCATTGGCTACCAGTAACGGCACACCTTTTTTCAGCCGTTTAGCACGCGCATATTCCAGAACATGCTCACTTTCTGCTGCAAAGCCAACACAGAAAGGAGCATCCGGCCGGCTGGCTACGGTTGCCAGTATATCGGCATTTTCAGTTAGTTCGATTACAGGAATAGCCTGCCCCGGCTGTTTTTTCAGTTTTTGTACACTGCGGTTTTTTACTTTGTAATCAGCCACTGCTGCTACAGAAATAAACACATCTTGCTGTGGCAACAAACGCTCGACTGCATTCAGCATAGAATCTGCGCTGACAGCCTGTTCAGTGTAAGCCAGCCCTGCTGCCATTGAGGTATTAATCTGTCCGTATACCAAAGATACACTTGCTCCGGCCGCACGGCAGGCACGTGCCAGAGCCATACCCATTTGTCCGCTGGAAATATTGGTAATACCGCGTACCGGATCAATGGCTTCAAAGGTTGCCCCTGTCGTAATCAGTACCCGTTTACCAGCCAGTACCGGCAGTGTCCAGACATCTGCCAGCAATTCCGCCAGCTCAGCCGCTTCCAGCATGCGTCCGCTGCCAGTTTCGCCACAGGCCTGCTCACCGACTGCCGGTCCGATTATTTTTATCTGATCCTGACGTAATAAAGCCAGATTGCGCTGATTAGCCGGATTATTCCACATCTGTACATTCATTGCCGGCGCAACAGCCAGCGGACAGGTACGGGCTGCTACCAGAGTTGTCAGCAGATTATCAGCCATGCCATGCGCAATTTTCGCCAGCGTATTGGCAGAAGCCGGTGCAATCAGCATCACATCTGCCTGACGACTCAGATTGATATGAGCCATCCCGTTGCCACCGGCAGCATCATGAGTATCCAGTAATACCGGTTCTCCGCTCAGTGCCTGAAAAGTAGTGGGACTGACAAAATTAGTAGCTGCCTGTGTCATCACAACATTAACCTGATGTCCTGCTTTTTTAAGCAGTCGCACCAGTTCACAACATTTATATGCAGCAATACCACCACAAATACCCAGCAACACCTTTTTCTTCATTACTTTTACATCCATCGTCCTGACCGGCCGTTAACAGATATCTACCGAATTTTCATTTAACCCAGTCAGAAAAAAATAAAACAAACTATTTGATTAGAAGGAAAATTTTTTGCATAATCCATTTATACTCACATTCACATTTTATAATTGAAAATCAGTACAATCTAATTATCAGATACAACCGCTCAGTAGATCAGGTTTAAATGAATATAGCAGCCAATAATTACATGATACACTAGGCAATATTCAGCCTGCCAGACAGCATGTTCTCTGTCTGACCATACTTTAGCTCAATCCTAACAAAATTTTATTCAATTTAAAAAGTACCGCTAAATCCCTGTTTACATACAAAGTTATACTCTAAGTGGAGAATTTAAACGTATTAACACTTAAATTTCATTGCCCCATACTAAATGCTTGCATACAATGCGTCCCCTAAAGCAGGAGCAGAATCGTTTTTGCACCGTTCTTTAAACATTACAGTAAACATCCATATGCCGAGCATTGGCTGGAACGATTTTTCTGGAGTAACCTTTAATTATGAGCGAAAACGCAACCACCAGACCCGGTGCCGATCCAGCACATTACTTACAGATTAAAGACATCGTCAAAACCTATGGCGATAATTACGCTGTAGACCATATTAATCTGACCATCAAAAAAAACGAAATATTCGCCTTGCTCGGCAGCTCCGGCAGCGGTAAATCGACTTTATTACGCATGCTCGCCGGTATGGAAACACCAACTCAGGGACAGATTATCCTTGATGGTGAAGATATTACTAAATTACAACCCTACGACCGCCCTATCAATATGATGTTTCAGAGCTATGCCCTGTTTCCGCATATGACGGTCGAACAAAACATCGCTTTCGGATTAAAGCAGGACAAACTACCCAAAGATGAAATCAATGCACGGGTAGAAGAAATGCTGCGTCTGGTACAAATGAGCAAATACGCCAAACGCAAACCACACCAGCTTTCCGGAGGTCAGCAGCAACGCGTTGCGCTGGCACGCAGCTTGGCGAAACGCCCTAAATTGCTGTTACTGGATGAACCTCTGGGTGCCTTAGACAAAAAACTGCGTCAGCAAACCCAGCTGGAACTGGTGAATACTCTGGAAAAAGTAGGCGCTACCTGTATTATGGTTACCCATGATCAGGAAGAAGCCATGACAATGGCTTCACGTATTGCCATCATGTCAGACGGTCAGTTGCAACAGGTTGGCACACCTTCTGATATTTACGACTATCCAAATAGCCGCTTTACAGCTGAATTCATGGGCGAAACCAATATTCTGGAAGGCAAAGTGACTGAAGACGGTGCCGACCATACCATTATTCACTGCCCCGAAATGCAGCAACTGGTTTATCTTGGTCACGGTATTAGCGGACCAGAAGATCAGAAAATCTGGCTGTCTATTCGTCCTGAAGATATCAACATCTATCGCGAGCAACCTCAGCAGGAATATAACTGGTCAGCCGGAATTGTCAAAGAAATTGCCTATCTGGGCAGCTTCGGTATTTTTCATATCCAGCTGCCTTCCGGCAAAATTATCAAAAGTCAGGTGTTATCCTCATACTGGGAACAATACAGCATTCCTATGCCCACCTGGGAAGAAAAAGTTTACATCAGCTGGCCGGATAATCAGGTCAGTCCTCTGACTCATTAATAGCCGCGGGAGCTTAAACATGAACTGGTTTAACCGCCTTAAAGGCTTACGCCCGACACAGGGACTGGTTGTCGGCATTCCTTATATCTGGCTGCTGGTACTTTTCCTTATCCCGTTTTTTATCGTACTTAAAATCAGCTTTGCCGAACAGGATATTGCCATCCCGCCCTATACCCCGCTGTATCATGTAGATGCAGAAATGGGACGGGTAAATATTTTAGTTAGCTACCAGAATTATGCTGATATTTTTAATGATTTCTGGCAGTCTCTCGGACAAATGTTTATTGGCAACCTTGGCGATAATATTTACCTGCTGACTTACTGGTTATCAATTAAAACAGCCTTCACTACGACACTTATCTGTTTGCTGGCAGGTTATCCGATAGCCTATGCTATCGCCCGGGCTCCGGAAAAAATCCGTAATGGTCTGCTGCTTACCATTATGCTGCCTTTCTGGACATCATTTCTGCTGCGTGTATATGCATGGATGAGCCTGCTCGGCCATAACGGTATTATTAATACTTATCTGATCAAATGGGGACTCATCAACAACCCAATGAATATGCTATACAACTCATTCTCACTGAATCTGGTTATGGTATATACCTATTTGCCCTTTATGATTCTGCCACTGTACACTCAGCTGGTAAAACTGGACAATCGCCTGCTGGAAGCCGCTGCCGATCTCGGTGCTGGTCCCATTAAAGCGTTTGTTTCCATTACTCTGCCACTATCCAAAGCCGGTATTATCTCCGGCTCGATGCTGGTCTTTATTCCGGCAGTCGGTGAATTTGTGATACCCGAACTGATAGGCGGACCAAACAATATGCTGATTGGTAAAGTATTGTGGATGTCGTTCTTTAACCAGAATAACTGGCCGCTGGCGTCAGCAGTAGCTGTCATTATGGTGCTGTTACTGGTGATTCCGATTACCCTGTTCCATCGCTATGAAACCCGGGAAATTAAAGAAGGAGCCAGTCATGCATAAAAACACATCATCCTGGTTTCTCAAAACAATGCTGACTCTGGGGCTGGTCTTTCTGTACATGCCATTGGTCGTCCTAATTATTTATTCATTTAATAATTCGCGTCTGGTTACTGTATGGGGAGGTTTTTCCACTCAGTGGTACAGTCAATTACTACATAATGAGCTGATACTCGATGCCGCGTGGCTTTCAATACGCATTGCTCTGTGTTCGGCAGCAGCCGCAGTCATTCTGGGGACACTTGCCGGCTACGCACTGGCCCGTATCAAACGTTTCCGTGGTAACACCTTATTTGCTGGTATGGTTTCTGCACCAATGGTTATGCCGGACATCATCACCGGTCTGTCCATGCTGCTGTTAATTATTCAGGTACAGATGCTGCTGCAAAACAGTGCTTTTAGTTTTCTGTATTTTGAGCGTGGCTTTTTTACCATCTGGCTTGGTCATACCACACTGTGCATGTCTTATGTAACTGTTATTATCCGCTCACGTTTGTCTGAACTTAATCAGTCACTGGAAGAAGCAGCTAAGGATCTTGGCGCAAGGCCATTAAAGGTATTTTTTCTGATTACACTGCCGTCAATTGCTCCGGCTATTGCATCCGGCTTTCTGCTGTCCATTACTCTGTCGCTGGATGATCTGGTCATTACATCATTTCTGTCTGGTCCGGGTTCTTCTACTTTGCCAATGATTATATTTTCAAAAATCAAACTGGGTCTGGATCCGCAAATGAATGTACTGGCCACCATCATCATTGCACTGGTAGGCACACTGGTTATTGGTATTAATTACTTTATGATGCGGCAAAATACCAGACGTGAACGGGAAATGGCAGAAGCCTATCGACAGAGCCAGTTACTTGAAGCTAACAAATAAAAATTGCATACATGGCAGCTATCTGATTTCGGTTAGCTGCCAGTGTTTCATCTTCCTAATCAGTTTAATCATGTAACTATGTCTACCCACAAACCGCCTGATACAGAACGCATTAACAGCTACTATACAGCCAGCTGTAATGACCACAGCCACTATCCAAGTTTAGAAGGTACTGTTGAAGTGGAAACCTGCATCATTGGTGGCGGACTGAGCGGAATCGGTACTGCATTGCCATTGGCACAACAACAGCATAGCGTAGCACTTATCGAAGCCGCCCGAATCGGTTATGGTGCCTCCGGCCGTAACGGCGGTCAGGTCATTTATGGTTACGCTGCTGAAATGAGTAATCTGGCCGGCATGATCGGACTAAAAAATGCGCAAACACTCTGGCAGTGGAGCCGTGAAGCTGTCACTCTGATTGAACAACAGATTCAAACCTATCAAATCAGCTGTGACTGGCAACGTGGTTACGCTCATGCAGCCATCCGGCCGCACCAGCTGCGTGTCTTAACTGAATGGGTGAAAGAAGCTGCCGAACACTACCATTTTCATGATTATGAAGTATGGAATTCAAACCAGCTGCAACAGCAACTGGCCAGCGAACGTTATACCGGCGCGATTTTTGACCATCAGGCCGGACATTTACATCCACTAAACTACTTACTTGGACTGGCTCGTGAAGCTGCCCGTGCCGGAACATTGTTGTTTGAACATTCCCCTATGCTTTCGCTGGAAACATGGCAGCATGGATACCGGATTACCACACCAAACGGGAATATCATTGCCAAAAATCTCGTGATTGCTGTCAATGCCTTTACCCGCAGTCTCCGGCAGGCACCTATAAAGGCGCTCGAAGCCAAAATCCTGCCGGTAAGTACATACATGATTGCAACCCAGCCGCTTGGGGAACGTGCTCAGCAACTCATCAAAAATAACATGGCAGTATGTGATACCCGTTTTGTACTTGATTATTATCGTCTGAGTGCAGACAAACGCTTGTTATTCGGCGGTAAAGTCAATTATTCCGGTCGAGAACCCGGCCGGCAGCAACTCATTCAGAGTATGCGCCGTGATATGCTTAAAGTATTTCCACAACTGGCTGATGCAGAAATTGATTATGCCTGGGGTGGTCAGATTGATATCAGCATGAACCGCCTGCCCCATTTCGGGCGTCTTAACCCGCGACTCTATTTTTTACAAGGATTTTCAGGACATGGCGTGGCTGCTGCCGGTATGGGCGGACAGATTATTGCTGAGGCAATCAGCGGTGATGACAGCCGTCTGAACATGTTTGAAAAAATTATTCATCACAACTTTCCCGGTGGAAGATTACTGCGTCTGCCTATACAATGGTTAGGTACAGGTTATTACCGTCTAAAAGATTTATTACCTTAATTTTAAGAGTTATAAATTTAACTATAGTACAATCAATACCCGTTTTTGAATTCAAGTAACAGGCTTCATGACCGCTTCCGACTTTTCTGCTTTTTATCAACAGGCATTACAACAATGCCTGCTCAAACAAACCGACCTGATGCAAAGCCACACACTGGCTAATGGCGAAAAGGTATGGGTGCGGCAAGCTGGTGCACGTAATAGTGCCTGGCGCTATCATTTATTAAAAATTGCTCAGAAAATAAGTGGCATTCACATGCTGCAACCTGTACCCAATCTGGGTGGTATTTCTTCCCTGCAAACTGAGAAAGTTCGCCTGCAGGATCTAGCTAAAGCAGGGGTACAGGTTCCGGCCATTCTGGCTCAGCAAACAAATGCATTGATGATTAGCGATATTGGTGATCATAATCTGGAAAACGAATGGAATCAGTGCAGACATCAGCCTGAACTTCTGTTGCAACGCTGGCAGCTTGGTCTTAACGCCATCGAAGATGTACATAAACGCAAGCAATACCTGAGTGAAACCTTTGCACGCAATATGATTTACATAAATCAGAACAGCATAGGCTTTATCGATTTCGAAGATGATCCTTTATCCGCGATGACATTAACGCAATGCCATTCCCGCGACTGGCTATGCTATCTGCACTCAGGTGCACGTTTAATGCAGGAATTCGGCGTAACTGTTCAGGCTAAAGAATTATGGCATAGCGTACTGCATAATCAACCGGATGAAGTAAGCAGTATTGTCAACAAAAGCTTACATAAAATCCGCTGGATGCGTCATCTAAAAGCTAAATTTTATGGTAAAGATACGCTTAAGCTTGCCGCGATGGCGGGATATGCCTGAAACAGCCCGGCTAACGCACAATCATGATTGATATTGCAAACTCAGATATAGAAAATAATTTTTCTCATTAAGTAAAAAAGCTGTAGCAACAATAAAATGCTACAGCTTTTTTAAGAATTAACTGAATTCAGCTTGCTGCCCGCTGACAATGCATCACCATTTGCTGCAACATCCATGGTTCTATTAACTGAATATGCTTGTGCTCAACTTTAATCCAGCCTTCTTGCTGAAATTTAGACAAAGTACGGCTTACTGTTTCCAGTTTTAATCCCAGATAGCTGCCAATTTCTTCACGTGACATGCGCAGAATAAAATCATTTGCGGCAAAACCCCGAAAACTCAGACGATGTGACAAATTCACCAGAAACGCAGCCAGACGCTCTTCCGCACGCATATTACCCAGCATCAGCATTAATTCTTGTGTGCGCAGAATTTCCTGACTCATCAGACGATAAAAATGTATTTGTAATGAAGGCAAAATATTACCGGCATCTTCCATATTAGTAAACGGTAGCTCGCATACTTCACTGTCTTCCAGAGCTACTGCGTCACAACCATGAATATTATGACAAATACCATCCAGCCCCAATAATTCACCTGACATAAAAAAACCAGTTACCTGATCTCGTCCGTCTCGGCTATTAACCATAGTTTTAAAAAAACCGGTTCGTATGGCAAATATTGCATCAAACGGTTCACCGGCACGAAACAGATACTCCCCTTTTTTTAAACGACGACTCTGACGAATAATCGCTCCTAAATCGGTTAGTTCTCGTTCTTTGAGTAATACCGGCATACAGAGAATATGCAAAGAACATTTCTCGCATAATTTCTGTAATATTTCACCCTGTTTATACAATTTAATCATAATATATTTATTACCGATTACACTTTGCCCAAAACATCATAAACAAACAGATTGATACAAATAATTTTTTTGAAACAACTCTACATATTATTGACAAAGTGAATTGAATTTTCCTTCAGACCCTGATTTAATACAAAATAGATTTATTATGTTTTCACTGCTTTACTTTACTGTCGGATGTATTCTACCATAAATAGTTATCACTCCTATCTATTTCACCAGCCCCCCCACAAGAATAATCACTACTACCCAATGAACACACCTCGCATCAATATAGAATTCGACCGTACCCTGATTGCTTCCTTACCGTCTTCCGGTCCGCGTTATACCTCCTATCCTACTGCAGACCGTTTCAATACTTCATTCACTGCAGCCAGGTTACAAACTGCTTTACAGCAAAATATCGGTGGTCAGCCAGTTTCTCTGTATGTACACATTCCCTTCTGTAATACCATCTGTTACTACTGCGGATGTAATAAAGTTATCACCAAAGATACCAGCCGTGCTGACCTTTATATAAAATATCTGGACAAAGAACTGGCACTCCTGGCTCAAAACTGGCAAAGCAAACCGCTGCTGGCACAATTACATTTTGGTGGCGGTACACCAACCTTTCTGAATGACGATCAGCTCAGTCATATCTTTGCCAGCATCAACCGTTACTTCACTCTGTCAGCACAGGGTGAATATTCGATTGAAATCGATCCGCGTAAAGTAACAGCTGATACAGTGGCTCATCTGGGCAGACTCGGTTTTAACCGGATGAGCGTCGGTATTCAGGATTTCAATCCGGCGGTACAGCAGGCTGTCAACCGTATACAGAGCGAAGCTGAAACCCGGGCAGTCATTGAGGCGGCCAGAGCTAATGGTTTTAATTCTGTCAGTGTTGATTTAATCTATGGTTTACCGCACCAGACTGAAGCCTCTATGCGCTGCACACTGGATCATGTACTGACTCTGCAGCCGGATCGCATTGCCATGTATCACTATGCGCACCTGCCACATCTGTTCAAACCCCAGCGGCGTATTGACACATCAGCCGTACCCGACAGCAGTGTTAAACTGGATATTCTGCAAAATACCGTTCAATATCTATTACAGCAGGGCTATATCTTCATCGGCATGGATCATTTTGCCAAACCTGATGACGAACTGGCCATTGCCTTATCTGAAGGCCGTCTGCAACGCAATTTTCAGGGTTATTCAACCCATGCAGACTGTGACTTAATCGCTATCGGCGTATCCAGCATCGGCAAAATCAGCAATATCTACAGCCAGAATGAAAAAGACCTGTCTGCCTACTATCAGGCTCTGGATGAAAACCGCCTGCCGGTTATGCGCGGCTACCAGCTTAATGCGGACGATTTACTGCGCCGGTGTGTAATTCAGGATTTAATGTGCCGCTTCCAGCTTAATTACACTGATTATAGCCATGCCATGCAGCAGCCTTTTCAAACTTACTTTGCTGCTGAGCAGGCCGATTTACAGCACCTGAAACAGCTTGGCTTGCTCAATCTTAGTGATCAGAATTTACAGGTAACACCCAAAGGGAGGCTGCTGATTCGCAATATCGCCATGGTATTTGACTACTATTTGCGTCAGAAGCGCACCGAAGCCCAGTATTCACGTACATTATAATAATCAAACCGCAACAGTTACCATCGTTTTATCAGCAAGATAAATAACGTTGCCAAAATTAATAAATACTGCAACTGTCCACCATCACCATTTACTTAACTGAAAACCAATTTTACTATTTTAAAATTAAACCAGTTCCCACGGTAAATCACACCGTTTATGAACTGGTTTTAACTTTTTCTCATTACGCAATTGCTGAGCAGCCCAGCGTAAATTATATTGCCAGATATAAAGCATACTTCCGGATGCTTTCAACTCCTACTCATATTTATCCCAGATATATTTACTGACATTTTTAGGCCAACCAGATCCGCCTAAGTACTTCAGTGCTTCAATTACCCATAATTTCATTATATCTCTGGTAACTACTGGTTAATCCTCTTTAAAATTATTCTGGTCATTTATGCCTGAACGATATATAAATTACTCAGTATCCTGAAAAAAGAACAGTCTGGCATCATTGAAATGTTTACTAAACCTGATAAGCTGAAACAGTTTTTACATTACGCATGCACTAGTACACTGCCTACTATACTTAATCAGCGCCAAGATACATTACAGCATCTACCCGTTAATTTTCGCTGCGCTGCGGTACTGATGCCTGTTGACTGGAATCATGGTAACGCGCAAATCTGGCTTACTCAGCGCAGTCAGCAACTACGCCAGCACCGCGGGCAAATCGCTTTTCCCGGTGGCAAACTGGAAAATAATGAAAGCAGTATCAATGCAGCATTTCGCGAAAGCGAAGAAGAAACTGGACTAATTCGTAATCAGTGGCAACTGGTCGGAACCTTACCTCAATGCTATCTGCCCAGCGGTTTCAAAGTTGTTCCTGTTCTGGCCTGGAGTAATTCATCTCTATACTGGCAGCTCAACCCGTCAGAAGTCAGCGAAATATTCCCGGTACCCTTACCTGTTGTTCTGGATAGCAAGCTATACCAGGATAGTATTACTCAATATCAGCAACTTAAGCTTAAGGTATATCATTTACATTATCAAAACCGACATATCTGGGGAGCTACTGCATGCATGCTATTACACCTAGCTCAATGCTATCAGGTATGGAACAGGCAAAACCATCAATCAACACTAATCCAGTAAATCAATACGTACTATTTCTCCGCATAACTGTCTTACCTGCTCCAGACAATGTGCCGGTTTCAGGGCTTGAAAAGCATAAGTAAGCTGTGCCTGAAAACTTCCGGCAGCTATTTTTTCGCCATCGCCAGCCACACCACTGGGCATATCCAGCGCCACCTTAAACACATCTGCCTGAGAGACTGCAGCAAAACAACGTTCAATAGTCTGAGGCAACTCACCATGGAAACCAGTACCATACACAGCATCCACAACCAGATGCACAGACGGCAGCACAGTATGCAATTGCGAAGTATCAATACAATCTACAGTAACCGGCAGACATTTCCGGTTGGCTTCTGCAAGAGCTGATAATTGCTGTCCTTGTAAAAACATAATCGTTACCGGCCAGCCATGTAAAGACAATACTCGGGCCAGTACCAGCCCGTCACCTGCATTATTCCCTTTGCCACACAATATCAGTATATGCTGCGAGGAATGAAACCGACATAATAAATCCTTCGCTGCACGACTTCCTGCATGTTCCATCATTCGGGCATAACTCAAACCTTCCCGGTTCTGTGTATCTTCCCATGCTTTCATCTGTGCCACAGTCCAGACCGGCGTAGTCATATCGTGTCCTTTATCAGGAAAAACAGATTATTATCATACTTGGGTATTCCGGCGTTCAATCTGTACACCCACTTCCTTAATACCAACAAGAATACCCGGCTTCACCACTTTCACCCGCACCCATAATGCCCCGTAACGGTTCAATATAAACTGAGCCACATACTCTGCCAGTGCTTCCAGTAACAAAAATTCCTGTTCAGCAAGTGTCTCACGCAAATCATCGGCCACTCTGGCATAGTGAATCGTATCGTCAATATTATCGCTTTGCGCCGCCTGCTGAAAATCTGTACCAATATCCACATCCAGCAACAATGTTTGCTGTTGTTGCCGCTCCCACTGATATACCCCAATCAGCGTCTGCGCAGTCATACCGTGTAAAAAGATAGTATCCATGTCCAACCTACTGAGCTAAAATGCAAACCCTCAGATTGTAGACTAAAGAAACCGCTTTATGGTCAATTACCTTGCAATTATCGGTGCCTATTTACTGGGCTCTCTGTCTTTTGCCGTTATTGTTTCACGCTGTATGGGTATGCCCGACCCGCACAGCTATGGTTCCGGCAATCCCGGTGCTACCAATGTCTTGCGTACAGGCAAAAAAAGTGCCGCTGCTCTTACACTGCTAGGCGATGCACTCAAAGGCTGGCTGGCCGTCTGGCTGGCAAAACATTATCAGACGGTCTGGCAACTGGACAGCAATACCATTGCCATAATTGCCGTAGTGGTTCTCATTGGCCACATGTGGCCGGTATTTTTCAAATTTAAAGGTGGTAAAGGCGTAGCTACTGCACTGGGTGTACTCCTGGCTTTATCATGGCCTACTGCACTTATTTGTGCAGCAGTATGGCTGATTATGGCCTTTGGTTTCAAAGTATCTTCACTGGCCGCATTAATAGCTACTCTGATCAGCCCGTTTGCTGCCTGGTGGTTTATGCCTCAGTTAAGCTGGGTAATTGCTGTTATAGTGATTGATATACTGGTTCTTTACCGGCATAAAAGCAATATCAAAAATCTGTTCAGCGGTCGTGAAGGTAAAATTGGCGAAACTAAATAATAAATTGACATAGCGGTCATAAATAAAAAAAGACAGTTTTCTCAACTGTCTTTTTCTTTATCTCAGGCATATTACTTCAAATTTTGTTTTTGCTGCTTACGATTGCGCCTGCGCTGACGAATTTCAGCAATTTTACGTTTAAAAAACTGGATACGCTGACGCTTTTTCCACCAGTAATAGACTAGTGCCAGTGCACCAACACCAATCACAACATACACAACTGCCTGGAACTGATGCACCTTATGCATCAGCCAGTCAATATTTTCCGCACCATATTCACCCAGATATACCCACACAGGTACAGAAATCATTGCTGCCAGACCATCCATCAACAAAAATTTCGGTATAGAAACTTTCCCGCTGATCCCGGCGGTAATATAAATCGGGGTACGCAAACCGGGCAGAAAACGGGCAATAAATAATACCCAGCTACCATATTTATCAAATTTATCCTGTACCTGAGCATAGCGCCTGGGCGTCATTACCCGCTGAACAAAACGAAATTTCAGAATACGATGACCAAATACGCGTCCGGCACTAAACATCATACCATCGCCTACCAGAACACCAGCCATACCTACCATAAACATGGTATGTACATGCGCATGTCCCAGGCCGGCTATAACACCACCGGCAACCAGCGTTACATCTTCCGGTATCGGCACACCAAAGCCGCAGGCAACCAATACCAGAAATACCGCTGCATAGCCATACTCAGTAAAAAAAGCTTCCAGCAATGCAAACATAAAATGCCCGTTCTTTTTTTATTCCTGTCAGACAGATTTATTCTGCCAAACCCGACTTAATTGCATTGGCAATTTTTTCAGCTGCCTGACGCGCAACTTCAGTCTGACGAGCTTCTACCATAACCCGCACTACCGGTTCTGTTCCTGACGGGCGAAGTACCACACGTCCGTTATCTCCGAGCTGTTTCATCACCTCATCAGCTACCGGTGCCGCAATACTCTGCCAGTCCTGATCAGGCTCAATATGAACATTAATCATAGTTTGCGGAAAAGGCTGCCAGTCAGTAAGTATACTGGCTAAATCCTGCTGTAAAACCTGTAAGGCTGCAAAGACCTGTAAAGCTGCAATAATTCCGTCACCGGTATTATGCTTATCCAGACAAACTATATGACCGGAAGCTTCTCCCCCCAGTGACCACTGATGCTGATGCAGCTGTTCCAGAACATAACGATCGCCTACTTTAGCGCGGACAAAGTCAATGTCCAGCCGCTTAAACGCCAGCTCCATAGCAAGATTGGTCATAACCGTCCCCACTACACCGCCATCCAGACAGCCTGCTGCAGCACGAGCTTTGGCAATTACATAAATCAGCGCATCCCCATCATAGACTTTGCCGAATTTATCTACCATCATCAGCCTGTCGCCGTCACCATCCAGTGCAATACCATAATCGGCTTCATTCTGTAACACTGCTGCCTGTAGTGACTTAGTATATGTCGCACCGATTTTCAGATTGATATTATAACCATCCGGCTGATCGCCGATGCAGACCACATCTGCACCCAGTTCATGAAATACCTTAGGTGCCACAGCATAGGCTGCACCATTTGCCGTATCTACCACCAGCTTCAAACCGCGCAAATTCAAATGATTCGGAAAAGTAGATTTACAAAACTCAATATAACGGTCAACAGCACCATTTATGCGCCGTGCGCGGCCAAGTTCGCTGGAGGGGACAGTTTTTACCGGCTTTTCCAGCTCCGCTTCAATTTCCAGCTCCAGAATATCACTTAACTTGACTCCGCCTTCTGCAAAAAATTTAATACCATTATCATGATAAGCATTATGTGAAGCAGATATCATCACCCCGCAATCCAAACGCAGTGCACGGGTTAAATAAGCCACACCCGGTGTAGGTAATGGTCCTGTAAGCAGTACATTTACCCCTGCTGCTGTAAAGCCGGCTTCCATTGCTGCTTCCAGCATATAACCGGAAATTCTTGTATCTTTACCAATCAGCACAGTAGGCTGATGATCAGTTCCATGTTGTACCAGTACATGTCCGGCAGCATACGCTAATTTCAGTACAAATTCGGGGGTTACCGGAAACTTACCAACTTCACCACGCACCCCGTCTGTACCAAAATATTTTTTTGCCATCACCTGCTCCGACCGATTAATTCAAGACTATTATTGTAGAACAGGCATAGCTGTTCAGTCAGTAAATAAAATGTTATTTGAAAACTATCCGGTTCACAATAAATCTGAATCCGATTAAATTTCACTCAGATTACATAATAAAAACCGCAGCCCACGCCTGCTGACAATCTGCAACCTATCTTATTAAATACTTCCGCCCAAGGCCGCCCATACCTGTAAACCCTGACGTGTTTCACGTACATCATGTACCCGTATAATTGCTGCACCACGTGCCACGGCTGCTACTGCCGCCACCACACTTCCAACAACCCGTTGTCTTGGTTCAGTTTCATCAGTCAGTAAACCAATCATCGTTTTGCGTGATACTCCAATCAGTACCGGACAACCAGCAGCCGCATGCCAGTCTGCAAAGTGCTGCATTAATGCAATATTATGCTGAAGACTCTTACCAAAACCAAAACCCGGATCTATTGTCAGACGCAAACGTTCAATCCCAGCCTGTTCACACACAGATACACGTTGCTGCAAATACTGACCAACTTCAGTAACCACATCCTGATATTCAGGATTATGCTGCATATTTTCCGGCTGTCCCTGCATATGCATCAGACACACACCAATATTCTGCTGCTGTGCAAGTAAATCTACTGCACCAGCATCTTCCAGTGCCTGAATATCATTTATTCCGTCAGCCAGCTGCTGCTCAAGTAACTGACGCATTACCCAAGTGCGGCGTGTATCTACAGTTAATGGTACATTCCAGGTAACTAACTCTCTTAATACCGGCTCAATACGCTTCCACTCATCCTGAGGTGAAACAAAATCAGATCCGGGACGGGAGCTCTCTCCGCCAATATCCAGAATATCCGCCCCATCCTTTAATAACTGTTCCGCATGCTTTAATGCCAGAGTCAGAGAAGTACTGTAACTACCACCATCTGAAAATGAATCCGGCGTTAAATTGACGATTCCCATAATTTTCGGCTGCGCCAAATCAATTTGAAAACGCCCGCACTGCCAGTAATTTTGACTAGAATTATTCATACTCAATCATAACCTCTTAACATTTATCAAATAACCATACAGCCTGTATTTGTGGTTAAACCAATAATACTAGCAATAAATTCTGCTCAGCCAGATAAAGATATTTCTCTTCAGATCTCGATTTTTTTTATCCTCAAAGTACAAATTCAGACTCACTGAAAATAACAAAAATATAAAATCTATAAAAAATTATTGTAAATTAAAGAACATTAAAATTAACAAAGATATATATTGAACTGCAACCAGAATTGCTATCAGAATTAAGACAGAATACCATGATGTAAAATAAATTGATAAATCTCAAGATTTAAATATCCTGTCATTATCTGAGTTATATAAATAATCCAGACTCCAATATAACCATCATAATTGCTTTGATTTCACATTTATAACTGATAATAATGGAGAAATATTCAATTTATAAATTCACCTATTTTAAAGCCAGCCAAATTAATTAATGAAAGAATATTTGCCTCATGGGAAATATTGATTTACTACTTTCATGAATGAACCGTTTGGCTGAATTTATCACACCAGCTTTTACCAGTATTTTATCATTTACATAATACAGAATCTTCCTGACTTAAATTACCATGCTTTTCAACAATTCATATGAACCAAAATAGCATATACCTATATACCAGAATAACTATTTTCAGTATTACTATTATATTTTGTGCCTCTTATTTTCAGATAAAACATAGAAAAAACGGCAGCTATTGCTGCCGTTAAAAATCATATAACTACATTAATTAGTCCTGTGATTTCTGTTCAGGTGCAGATGCTTTAGATTCAGTATTATCTGCATCCTCAGCCACAGCATCAGCTTTAGTTTCGGATTGAGTTGCTCCATCCACTTTAGCACCTGTTTCGGTTTCAGCTACCGCATCAGTCTTAGCTTCAGTTTCAGTCTCAGCTTCAGTCTCAGCTAACGGCTGCTCAGTATCGCCATCCTTAACTATATTTTCACTGAAATCTTTTGGTGGACTAGGCTGCTTACCGGCCATAATTTCCAGCACCTGATCACGGTCAATGGTTTCCCATTCAATCAGAGCCTTAGCCATGGTATGCATCTTATCGCGATTCTCATCCAGAATTTTATAAGCAATTTCATACTGCTCATCAAGGATGCGACGTACTTCAGCATCTACTTCCTGCATGGTTTTTTCAGAAATATTTTTCGATTGCGTTACAGAGCGCCCGAGAAACACTTCATTTTCATTTTCACCATATACTACTGGTCCCATTTTTTTTGACATACCATAACGGGTTACCATATCACGCGCAATCTGAGTAGCACGTTCAAAGTCATTAGAAGCACCAGTAGACACACGACCAATAAACAACTGTTCAGCTATACGACCACCAAACAGAATTGAAATCTGATTAAGCATCTGATCTTCATACATACTGATGCGGTCACGTTCCGGCAGCTGCCAGGTCAGACCAAGTGCACGCCCACGGGGCATAATCGTTACTTTATGTACCGGATCTGTAAAATCCAGTGTCTCAGCAACAACAGCGTGACCTGATTCATGATAAGCAGTGGCTTTTTTCTCATCCTCATGCATAACCATGGAGCGACGTTCAGGACCCATGTAAATCTTATCTTTAGCATCTTCAAAGTCACTCATGTCTACTTTGGTCTTATTCCGACGACCTGCAAACAGAGCAGCCTCATTTACCAGATTGGCTAAATCAGCGCCTGAAAAACCCGGTGTACCACGTGCCAGCACAGGTAAATCCACTGATTTATCCAGAGGCACTTTGGCAGCATGTACTTTCAGAATCTGTTCACGTCCGCGGATATCCGGTAACGGTACCACTACTTGACGGTCAAAACGGCCTGGTCGCATCAGAGCAGGATCAAGCACATCCGGACGGTTAGTTGCCGCAATCACAATAACTGTTGTATTGCTTTCAAAACCATCCATCTCCACAAGCAGCTGATTCAGCGTTTGCTCACGTTCATCATTACCGCCACCTAAACCGGCACCACGCTGACGGCCTACCGCATCAATTTCATCGATAAAAATCAGACAGGGAGCATTCTTTTTTGCCTGCTCAAACATATCGCGAACACGCGATGCACCCACACCAACAAACATCTCTACAAAATCGGAACCGGAAATACTGAAAAACGGCACCTGAGCTTCGCCGGCAATCGCTTTTGCCAGTAATGTTTTACCTGTACCCGGTCTGCCACACATTAGAATACCGTGCGGTACGCGTCCGCCAAGCGTCTGATAACGCTGTGGTGCCCGCAGATAATCCACAATTTCCTGCACTTCTTCCTTAGCCTCATCACAACCAGCTACATCAGCAAAGGTTGTTTTATTAGACTCTTTATCCAGTAATCGGGCACGGCTTTTACCAAAAGAAAAGGCACCACCCTTGCCTCCGCCGCCTTGTGTGGAGCGCATGAAATAAAAAAATACACCAATCAGCAACAGTATAGGTAATATGCTGATAAACATATTAGTCAAAATACCCGGTTTTTCTTCCGGAATCACATTAACCCGAATATTTTTCGCTATCAGATTACTAACAAAATTATTTTCCAGCGGTGTCGGTGCATTGGTAATGAAAGAAGATTTATCATGACGCTGGCCCTTCAGCTGCAGACCATTAATCACCGAACCTTCAATATTTACACTGGCAATCTCACCCTTGTTAACCTGCTGAATAAACTGAGAGTATTCAATTTGCTGTTTACTCTCTTTTTTCTCAGTAATGGCATTGAATGCGGCCATTAATACTAACGCCAGCACCAGCCAGACCAAAAGATTCTTTACGGTATTCCGCACTGTCAGAAACTCCTAAGGAGGTTAATTAATTGTTGTTCAGAATAGTTAATATAGCCAATATCTTCACATGGCATTGGCTATAACTACTATTTTTTACCGCGACCAAGCAAATAAATTTCGCTCGAGCGGTCACGGGATGCTTTCGGCTTGCGAACCATTACCTGAGCAAAACAATCCTTCATAGCCTGCTGAAACTCTTGCAGACCTGCTCCCTGAAACACCTTCACCAGAAAATCACCACCCGGTTTGAGATGTGCCTGAGCAAACTCCAGACCCAATTCTGCCAGATAAAAACTGCGTGCCTGATCAGTAATGTTATTGCCAGACATATTGGGTGCCATATCACAAATTACAAGATCCAGTTCACAACCATCCAGCAAAGTTTCAAACTTTGCCAGCACGTCATTCTCGCGAAAATCACCCTGAATAAAACGTACACCCGTCACTGGTTCCATAGGCAGAATATCCAGTGCAAATACCTGTCCTGCCGCACCAGCTAGCCTGGCCGCAACCTGCGACCAGCTACCCGGAGCACTGCCAAGGTCAGCCACTACCGCACCCGGTCGTATCAGATGATCCTTATCATTGATTTCCAGCAACTTATAGGCTGCGCGTGCACGGTAGCCTTCTTTCTGAGCCAGATGAACATAATGATCGTTAACATGCTCGTTGAGCCATGCACTGGAAGATTTAGAGCGAACACCCATGATGCAAATTCTTGAAAAAATCACCACATTGTATCGTGAAATTGATGCAGAATACAGCATTTCCCCTTATATAAAAGATAAATTCATCAGCATAAATAATTTTATCCACCGGCTATACTCAGCAATTAATCAGACCTGTTCCTCAGGTTTTATTCCAAATCTTTTTTTGTAGTGTAAATTACTCATCTGAATAGATTGACATAGTGAAACACCAGCGCACATATCTGATAAATTGTTTCATTAGCTGCACCAGAATAAAAGCCATAAGAGCGCTCAGCAGCAGATAACCGGGGATTTCAATTCTGGTACTCAATGGCATAATAGTATCGGACGTAGCAACATATGTTGCCCATGTATTTCTATCATCATCCAGGTCAATAGTTTCAATCTCAATCAATTGAAGATGTGGCTCCTCTTTAAGTACCTTATAACTGAAGGAATAATTACCATCTGATGATTTATCCTGCCCACTGGGAAATTTGGCCAGAAATGACGTATTTTCCGGTTTAAAATCTTTATTAGTACTATAATTTACCTGAGTAAAAGTGCCATCAGGCCTAAATACCGCAACTTCAAAAGGAAAATGAGATTGGTTTTTGATGCTGCTCTTAGCGTACAGATGCGACACTAAAGGCAGACAAACCATGCACAACCCAAACCCTACAGCTAATCTGAAAATAAAGGTATCCAGAACTCTCAGTATGCCGAGACACAAAATCTGCGAAAATTTCATAATTATTATGATCTAATGGAAAAATACTAAATTTCTCTAACTAATCGGAATAAAATAAATATTACCAACAATAAACAAATATCACAGAAATTAAATATACCTGAATGTTTTATAAATTACTATTTTAATTAAAATAAGAAATACATTATTAATATACTGATTTTGAATTTTTATTTTCAATACAAATATACAAGACCTCTCAACTATAAAAAATCGTCTGTCTCATTTAAAATAGCTCAACTCTGAATCTAACTTGAATAACAGGCTAATCAGATCGTAATTAATCCGGAAAGTAAAATGGCAACAGATAAATTAAACAGTAAAGAAAAAATGGCATTAAAAGCTCGTGCACATCAATTACATGCAGTAGTACTGATTGGTCAGCACGGACTGACTACTAAAGTAATCACCGAAACCAATCGTAATCTTGATGCACATGAACTGATTAAAGTACAGGTAGCAGGTGACGATCGTGCAGCGCGTATAGCCATTGCAGAAGAACTATGTAAAGCTACTCATGCCGAATTAATTCAGCATATTGGCAAACAACTAATATTATTCCGCCGCAAAGAGAATCCGGCAGAATAAATAAAAGCGATTCATGTAATGAATCGCTTTTATTTTATCCGGCTAGTTACTGTAAAGCAGTAAACAATTTTTTAAATGCAGATAAATTAAATATAAAACACTTCAAGAATTTCATATTCACGGATACCGCCCGGTGCCTGAACTTCTGCCACATCACCCTCTTCTTTACCAATCAGAGCACGTGCTATAGGTGAACCGACATAAATTTTAGCCTGTTTAATATCTGCCTCATCTTCACCCACAATCTGGTAACTCACTACTTCTTCGGTTTCCAGATCCTGCATTTTCACTGTAGCACCAAAAACCACCTTACCATCAGCGTTGGTTTCTTTTGGATCAATAATATGCGCCAGGGAAAGCTTGTGTTCAATTTCAGCAATCCTGCCTTCAATAAAGCCCTGTTTTTCTTTAGCAGCTTCATATTCTGCATTTTCCGACAGATCGCCATGCGAACGTGCTTCAGCAATTGCTTCAATTACAGCCGGCCGAGCTACACTTTTAAGCTCTTGTAGCTCTTGTTTCAGCAAATTAGCACCAATTACGGTCAACGGAATTTTTTGCATCATATTTCTCCAAGATACCGCTGCAGAGTGCATCAACGGTATTTCGTATTAATAACAAAAAGCAAGCCGCCCGAATTTGGCGGCTTGCGCTGTTCCATAGGTGCTATTTTAGCAGACCGGTATAAAATAGCAACGTTTAAAACGACTATTTCATAGAATAATCAGCTAATTTAATTTGCCATAATATTCATCATCAATACTGTGGCTTTGTATGTTCATTAATCTGATTAATCGAACCAATCATCGCCAGATTTATCTAAATCCCAAACTTTATTTAAATATATTCAACAAATGTATACATATTTTAATTCTTTTATTAATTTATGCCTCAGTTATCTAATCTTTTACTTATTTCATAATATATAGTAAATCAATTCAGCTTTCTTTTATGAAGTTTAAAAAATTCAGTTTGGCCTGAGAAGGAGAATTAACCAGATATAAATTTTTTGCTGAAATTTATCAGAACAAAATTATCATAAAGAATAATGCTACTAACTATTTAAAAAATATATACATTAATTGGTTTTTGATAAAATACTCAACATCACTACGCTAATTAGATTTAAATTAGGCTATTAGTATATCCTTTCGCTCTTGTTTTATATCTAATCAAATAATCCCGTTTAAAAATCCAAAATTATTTCAATATGAATCTATTTAAAACAAATAAAAATTTTGTAGCTATGCTATTAGTAATATTGTTATCTGCCTGTAATAAAACCAAATCATTAGAAGAAAGCTATAAAACAGATACTCTGAATGTAAATACAGAATTTATTACTGAAAAAAATATAAATTTAAATCAAATACAACAGATACCAGTTAATACTTTAGTATCAAAATACCCGCCATTAACAGATAGTACTTTTATTTTAGGCAAAGGAGATGGTGTGATTTCAGAATTCAGAATTGGTTTAAGAAACACATTTACAGAAAAAGAAATTGAAAACAGAGACATTCTAATCAGAGAAGTTACATGGTCTAGCAATAAAGATGAAAATTTAACTATCTGGTATGAGAAAAAACAGCATCAATGGGTTCTGGTAGACCATTTCATCTGGCATAAAGATGCTTTATTTTAAACATTTACTTAATCATTAAATATTAATTTATTATATAAATAATAGTCCAGACTATATCTTAAGAGCTAAATTTAATTATTTCATCTGATCGGTATCCAATCAACATAAAAATATATACTATCCAATCTAAGTATTAATATTTCATTAAATAAAATACCTTTCAAAGATATTTCTCTGAAAGGTATAAAATTGATTAATAAAAATCATCAGGTTTTTATCAGCTTAAAGTAGATTCAATGCTATTCTTTGTTATTAGAACGGAATATCGTCATCAATATCATCTACCGGAGCAGGAGTAGGTGCCGGCCGTGGTGCCTGACGGCGCGGAGCTGCCGGTGGCGGACTGGAAGCAGCAGGTGCAGCATCATAACCATCCTGATTATAGTTACCTCCCTGTGCATAGTTATTTCCGCCATTCATCTGATCATAGCTATTACCTGAGCCGGAAGCCCCGTCATTGCGGCTACCCAGCATTTTCATTTCACTGCCGATAATATCGTATGCGGTGCGTTCGATACCATCTTTACCGGTATATTTACGGCTTTGAATCCTGCCCTCAATAAATACCTGGCTGCCTTTACGCAAATACTGGCTGGCTATCTCACCCAATTTACCGAACAGAGTAATATTATGCCATTCAGTACGAGTCTGGCGTTCACCATTACGGTCACGCCACTGTTCATCAGTAGCTATGGAAAAATTGGTTATTGCATCTCCGCTGGGCATATATCGTGTTTCCGGATCACGACCCAGACGGCCAACCAGGATGACTTTATTAACAGACATGGTGGTTTCCTAATAATGAATACAGGCTGTCCAAGATGACAACCCATAATTAAAAGATTACAAATATAGCAGAATGCCGGGAATTCAGGCCCATTGCCAGTGCCGTTGCCAGGCATTGATAACAGCATTCGAGTAAGTACTACGTCCTAAGCTACCATTATAACGCGCCAGCGCTCTTACCATATTACCATTCTCACGATTTCGATAATAACGCAGGATAGTACATCCGTAACGTAAGTTAGTGCGAATATCGAATAAGTTATGTTCCGGACGACCAATTTGTTTTACCCAGAAAGGCATTACCTGCATTAAACCGCGGGCGCCTACTCCGGAGATAGCATATTGACGAAAACGGCTTTCTACTTCGATCAGACCAAGTATAACCTGTGTATCCAGACCGGCACGCATTGATTCATACTGAATATTGGTTAATAAACGTTTTCGTGCATAATCATCCGGAATATGCGAGGCCAAACGGCTCGACATAGCATTTAACCAGCGACTGGCCTCTGCCGGTGAAGAGAAAATCAGACGCGGAGGATTGGCATTATTAACAGCATTGCGCATAATCGAAGCGACATCATCGGAAAGCGTTTCTTCACGCTGTGCACCTGCCAGCACCATACGCGGTATAGCCATCCCCAGTAAGGTAGCACTGCCTGCCTGTAACAGCCGGCGTCGCGAGACAGATTTATTTCTGTACGGCATATAATTTAATTCCGTTTGTGTATTGTATACAAACTGATTGCAAGATTACGATAGGTAATTTTAATTGATTATATTAAATATAGTTAGATGTTTTAAAGTTTATACAGTATTTTTTATGACAAAATGAATTTTTCACTTCACAGAATCCATACCAGACAACTGTGTTAAAGAAAAAAGCCAATATCAATATTGGCTTTTTCATGATATAACAGCTGAACTTCTTAACTCAGAGCGATAGGTACAAAAGCTTCACGCACCAAATCTTCCTGTGCCAGATCTGTTACTACTGTGGAAAATTGTACTCCGAACCAGCTTCTGAAATTATCAAAACTTAAATCAGGCCATAAACTTTCATCCTCACACCAGTCAGCCAGTTCTGCAGCAAAGATATCCTCATAACGCTGTTCAATCTCGACCCACAAATTATCTATATCTTCACTGGCAGAAGTCAGATAGGCATTGGCATCCTGTTGCAAGATATCCAGTGACAACTGTTCCAGATCGATATCGGGCAGGCTTTGTAACCAAGCCCAGAATGGTTCAAGCGGAACAAGCAAAAATACACTGCGATTAACTTCATACATAATCTTATTCCTGTTTTATACGAATCTGAATTCAGGCTTCATCAAGTAATAATAACTTTTATACGCTGATTGTTTAATCCAGCTGCCAATAAGGCTGACTTGCTGAAACCGGCACAGATATGGTGGCACTGTCTGTCTGTTTATCTGTTTCTGAAGCAGCTGTAGCTGGTACTCTATCATCAGAATCAGTTGTATTTACAGTTGATTTATTTGAGGATACTGAAGCTGCAGGCGGTGTAGCTGTAGTCTCACTACCCGGATCTACCAGATTATCAATATCGTCATCATCTTCATCATCTGCCGGAAACAGTGAACCGCCTACCTGATTGTTACGCAATTTCATATATACATCACGCATGTATGTATAGCGATCCAGTGCAGCATCATTCAAGCTATCAGTTACATCCAGCAATGCTTCACGCGAAGCGACACCATTCAGACCGGTAAGACTCCAGCGAACTGGATCATCTTTGAAAATGGCATTTTCTATCGGGAATACATCAGTAATGGTACTTCCGATACTGTCGCGTACTGTCGACGGACCCAGAAGAGGATAAACAAAGTAATTACTGTTTTTCCAGCCCCATGAGGCAAAAGTATCACCAAGGGTATTTTTATTATTCGGAATCTGACCTAAATCAGCGATGTCCAGTAAACCACCCAGGCCAAAAGTTGTATTAATGCCCACGCGTACGAAATCTGTACTGGCTTTTTCAATATCTAGTCGTAGCAGATTACTGCCAAAACTAACCACATCGCGCAGATTATTGAAAAAGTTGTTGACGCCTGTACGTACAGGTGAAGGAGTTACTTTCCGGTAACCGCGGGCAACCGGGGTCATGATGTAACGATCAAGATGATCATTAATATTGAACATCACCCGGTTATATCCTTCATACGGATCTTTATAGGTCTGCTCTGCTGCTGCCCAGCCAGCCTGACTGAGCACAAGCAGTACACAACCTGCCAGCAACTTTTTCTTACTACTCATTGTAATGATTCCTCTACACCGTAAAGTGCCATCAGGGTAATGAGTCCCGCTGGCACACCGGCGATATGCAACATAAATTTCTGTTTGTGCGCCAGCCGTTTAGCTGCCACGAGTAATGCCACGCAGGCAGAATCGGCTTCGGTTACACCACTGACGTCCACTTTTTCTATTTGTCCAGTTTGGATACAGTCACAGAAACGTTTGAAATCGTTTTCTCCTACTGTACCCATAGTTACCTTGTCATGAATCATCAGGGTTTTACCCTGCACTTTGGTTTGCATGATTATTTACCGTTTTTGGCACGTAAATCCGCTACTAAACCATCTATGCCTTTCTGACTGATAGTCTGGTTAAACTGGTTGCGGTATACAGTCACCAGACTGGCACCTTCTACAGCTACATTATAAATACGGTATATATTGCCTGCCTGATACAGTGTGTAATCCATACGTACTGGTTTACTGTTAGGTGTAGTAACATCTACACGCACAATGATTTCGCGTCCGCCCTTATTAACGACAGGATTATTGTATACATTTGCCTGAGCATTTTTAAATTTCAGCATAGTGCCGGAATAAGTACGGATTAACAGGGTTTTAAACTCCTGAGTTAATGCCTGCTGCTGTGCAGTACTGGCTGTACGCCACGGAGCACCTACTGCCAGTGCAGTCATGCGCTCAAAATCAAAATACGGAATTGCATAGTTTTCAGCCTGACGACGTACCTGATTATCATTTTTACCATTGGCAGAACTTAAAATATTCAATACCTGAGTAGCATTGTCTTTAAGCTGACTAACTGCCTGCTGTGGTGAGGCAAATGCCATACTAATGCTCATAATGGCAATACTTACCGCCCCTATAAATGAAGATTTATTCAGTTTCATTTAAATATTCCTTTAATTAAATTAAATTTGTTTATCTACTGTTACTTTTACTTATTCACTTGCAGAAGCAGCAGTATCTGTTTTTTTATTATCGCTTTTGGCATTACCCTCAGCAAAACTGGTCATAAATTTGCCAATTAACTGTTCCAGCACCAAAGCTGAACTGGTAATAGTAATATTATCCCCATCGGCCAGATTATCCGGATCGCCGCCTTGCGCCAGTCCGATATACTGGTCGCCAAGCAAACCTGAAGTCAGAATCTGCGCTGAGGTATCTGTACTAAACTGGTACTGTTTATCAATTTTTAAAGTCACTTTAGCCCAGTAAGTTTTCGGATCAAGCACAATTCTGTCTACCCGGCCAACCACAACACCAGCTGCTTTGACAGGTGCCTGTGTTTTCAAACCGCCAATGTCGCTGAACGATGCCGACAAAGTATATGTAGGCTGTGAAGAACCGATCCCATTACCGCCTGCAACGCGAAAAGATAAAAATAGAATTGCCACTACACCTATTAAAACGAATAGACCAACCAGCATTTCCAGACTGTTTTTTTTCATATCATTACCTTGTTAATCTGCACCCTACTTAGTAAACATCAGAGCGGTCAGCATAAAATCCACTGCCAAAATAGTTAGTGAGCTGGATACAACCGTACGTGTATTGGCACGCAAAATACCTTCTGATGTCGGTTTTGCATAAAAACCCTGATAAACGGCTATCAGAGTAACAACTACGCCAAATACCAATGATTTAATTAATCCATTCACAACATCATAATAAAAATCAAGATTATTCTGCATTTGACCCCAGAATACGCCGTTATCCATGCCAAAGTATTTTACGCCAATCAGATAAGCACCATATACACCGGCCACATTGAATATTGAAGCCAGTAAAGGCATGGAAAGTACACCGGCCCAGAAACGGGGAGCGATAACTCTTGCCACCGGATCAATAGCCATGACATTCATGGCTTCCAGTTGTTCAGTGGTTTTCATCAAACCTATTTCACTGGTCATTGCGCCACCGGCACTGCTGGCAAACAGTATCGCTGCCAGTACCGGACCAAGCTCACGCAGCATAGCTGCGGCCACCATATAACCAAGAATATCAGCAGATTTGAATTTAGCCAGCTGTGTATAGGCCTGTAACCCCAGTACCATTCCGACAAACAGTCCTGATACAGCAATAATGACAATAGAAAGAACGCCGGAAAAATACATTTGCCGGATCATCAGGCGCGGACGGCGTAAAACTGTTCCGCTGCGCAACAGGGCGGCAAACAGAAATAATGCCGCCCGCCCCAGATGCCGGACAAAACTCAGGGTTTTTGCACCCAGTTGTTCGATTGCTTTCATCACGCGATGTCTAAATCCTGTTGTAAGGTGGTGGTAGCCGGATAACGAAATGCTACCGGCCCGTCTGCCTGACCATGAATAAACTGATTTATCCATGGTGAATCCAGTTCACCCATTTGTTGCGGTGAACCGGAAAAAATAATTTCGCCGTGTGCCAGAAAAACCACATGGCTGGCAATATCCAAAGATTGCTGGATATCATGTGTCACCATTACGCTGGTAGCATGTAAGGCTTTATTGATCTTACTTACCAGACTGGCTATTACCCCGAGTGAAATCGGATCCAGGCCGGTAAATGGTTCATCATATAGCAATAATCCCGGATCAAGTGCAATTGTACGAGCCAATGCCACCCGTCTTGCCATACCACCGGAAAGCTCGGATGGCATTAATTGCTCTACCCCGCGTAAACCAACTGCATTCAGTTTCATGACCACCAGATCATGTATCATGCTTTCCGGCAAATCAGTATGTTCCCGCATTGGAAAAGCAACGTTATCGAATACCGATAAATCCGTAAACAAAGCACCAAACTGGAAAAGTACACCCATATTACGCCGATGGTTATACAGTTCTTCTCGGCTGAATTCGGCAATATCACGACCATTGATCAAAACCTGCCCCTGTTGTGCACTGATCTGGCCGGTAATCAGACGCAGCAGGGTTGTTTTACCACTTCCGGAACTACCCATAATAGCGGTAAAACTGCCCTGCTCCAGTTTAAAATTAATATTTTTTAAAATGGGCCGGTCGCCATAAGCGAAAACCACATCTTTCATTTCAATAAACGGCGTAACCATATTGAGAATTCCCATGCCGTATAGCAACTTAGATTTTATGATGTCTGAAGATATTTATCAAATACAGATGGACACTTATCCGCTTTCCAGTGCCCGCTCATATCCACTGCAGCATGAATTGCGGCAAACAGGCTGCTGCTGGTTGCTTTGCCGGATCCGGCAAGATCCAGCGCGGTACCATGATCCACTGATGTACGAATAAAAGGCAGACCCAGAGTGATATTAACGCCTTCACCAAAACTTGCATATTTTAATACCGGCAATCCCTGATCATGATACATAGCCAGTACAGCATCTGCTTGTTCGAGCATAAAAGGCTGAAACAGTGTATCTGCCGGAAATGGTCCGGTTATTTGCATATCCTGTTTCTGTAACTGTCTGATTACCGGAATAATAATATCATTTTCCTCATTACCCAGATGACCGCCTTCACCAGCGTGCGGATTGAGGCCGGCAACCAGAATACGTGGCCGCATCAGCCCGAATTTTGTCTGTAAATCGTGATGCAGAATAGTTAGTACTTCGGTTAATAATTCAATTGTCAGGGTATCTGCTACAGACCGCAATGGTAAGTGTGTAGTGGCTAAAGCCACTCTCAGACCACCACCGGCAAGCATCATTACTACTTGAGAAGTAGCACTTTTGGCAGCCAGATATTCAGTATGGCCGCTAAAAGCAATACCGCTATCATTAATAATACCTTTATGCACCGGAGCGGTTACCATTGCAGCAAACTCACCCTGCTCTATGCCAGTATATGCTCTGTCCAGCAATTGCAATACATAAGCCGCATTTTGTACGTTTAACTTTCCAGCCTGAACAGATACCTGAACCGGAATATGACAAACTTCCAGTATGCCGGATACAGGTTTATTACTATCAGGCTGATAAGCCTGTATGGTAATTTTTTTATTCAGTTGTGCCGCACGCTGCTGCAATAAATACATATCTCCCAATACCACAACGCGTTGCGGCCAGTCGCAGCTGACCAGATCCAGACAGATATCAGGACCAATACCTGCCGGTTCTCCACTTGTAATGGCAATAATCAACTGAGTATTCATAAATTTAAACCAGAATTTTATCTTGTATTTCCACGGAACAACCAACAGTAAAATGGTTTGTTGCTAGAATATACAGACCTGATCATGATACTGGCTGCACAAATTGTGAAAAAATTTGTATCAAGACAATTAATCCAGAGGACGAACTCGGATAAAGGCCTGATCATGTAACTGTTTCAGGAAATTCTGCAGCAAAATTTCGCGTTTTTCCTGCACCAGTACTGCACGCATCCCGTTACGCTGACGCTCTTGCGGGCTGTCATTGCTTCTGACAGCCACCAGACGAATTACATGCCAGCCAAACTGAGTACGCACCGGCATGGATATCTGACCGGACTGCAATGATTTCACCGCTGCCTCAAATGGCGGGACAGTCTCACCATCGATAATCCAGCCCAGATCCCCGCCATTTTGTGCACTGCCATCCTGAGAATACTGCCGTGCCAATTGATCGAATGAGGCACCGGAACGAGCCTGGTGGGCAATCTGCTCGATCAGTTTTCGTGTGATATCGTTGTCATTTTTCAACAGAATATGCTGCACATGGTAGGAATAGGCTGTAACCGGTGGCGGCAGAGGTCGCCCTTCCTGCTGTGCGCGTGCAATAGCATCATCTATCTCTGCATCACTGACCTGACTTTTGCCCATTACTTCACTTTGTTCAATCTTCTGTGCCAGTAAGTTTTCAGTAATGGTACGACGCAACTGGTTTTCATTCACACCTTCTTTGGCAATACGCTGCATCAGTTCTTTAACTGTCATATTGCGTTGTGAAGCAAATTGTTCAATCGCATCATTTACATCAGCATTACTTAAACTAATATTAGAACGTTTGGCAGCCTGCACCAACAGATCTTTACGTATCAGCTGATCCAGTGCCTGCTGGTACAAAGCTGATTTATTAATATTTTGTCCTTTGGGTAACTGTGAATGCAGCTGAGCAGCCACTAAATCCAGCTCCTGACGTGTTATTACATCATCATTAACAACAGCCACAATATTATCAACAGGCTTAATATCCAATGCCATTGCTGAGGGTAATAATACAGTCAGCATAGTCGCTGCCAGCCATGAATGTCTCTGCTTCATTAATGTTTTACCTCATAAGTATTGCTGTAACCGGGAATTTGCGAACTGAGCTGATTGAGGGTTCCATTCCCCATACCTGCCAGATCGCGCAGCTGTAATTGAAATAATACGGCGGTTTTATGCTTTTTATAATCATTTGTATAACGGGAGCCTACCAGTCCGGCGCTCCAGCAATGACACGGACTCTGGTACTCTATGCCTACTGTCTGATTCAGAGATGTACTACTGTTAAAATCATAATCCTGCCGTGCAACCAGATAGTAATTACGGGTTATCGGCCACTGAACGCCAACATCTATTGTACGCATTTTGCCATAAACATCATCGTATAAATTTTCATAACGGCCATATTTATAGCGAACACTTACAGTTTTACCCGGATTTGGGGTATAGCGGATGCCAAAATTATAACTTTCAGATGTTTTTAAATCCTGATTGTAATGCCAGTTGGTTTCAGCTGTAATGTGCTTACTCAGAGCAGCACGCCCAAAAGCCACCATATCAGAGCGTTTGCGTTCTTTATTTTTAGGCGTATTGTCGTTCAGTTTAACGTTATCATCACGGAAATAAAAGCGCTGACCGATACCGGCCGCAAAACGTTCAATACCGTTACTACTGTCATATATGCGAGACTGCAGCGCCGTTGTCATAAAATTAGCCGCATTGATTCTGTCCTGTCCTGAATAACGGTTTTCATGAAATAACTGATCATAGGTGAAACTGTTTTCAGCAGTATCAAACAAAGGCATATCATTCTGATTACGTCGCGGTATATAGGTATAAAACAGGCGAGGTTCCAGTGTCTGAATATATCCTTTGTGTAATTGATTGTTTTTCCATAAACGCTCAAACGTCATGCCTGAATCCACGCTCAGTAAAGGTACGGCCCGATTCATACTGCGGCTATCCTGATTATCCTGCCGGTTGATATCATAATGAGTGGCATGAAAACTCAGTTTTGGCCGGATATAACCCCAGTTATTGGAATAGTCAGCAGTAAACGCTGGCAATAATACCAGACGGGTACCATTGGGGTATTTATACATCGAATTTTTATGGCCTATTTCCCTGCCTTCAAAACGAGTTGCTTCTGCATATATATTAACAGTGTAATGGTTGCCAAAATAGCGGTTCCACGTAGCAGATAAACGCGGTAAACGTGAATAAGGCTGATCCTTATAACCACTGGTTGAGGCCAGAGTCTGATATTTCTGCACCATTAAACTGCCATCAAATGTCCCGCCCCATAAATCCCGCTGATAATTCAGCCATGCCTGCCGGTTCAGATTAGAACTGCCATTATCTCCGTTCCAGAAATCACGCCGGTAATCATCATCCGATACCTGATGATAGTCAATACCGCCGGTTAATCCCTTTGCCAGTCTCTGGGAATGAGTAAAATCAATTTCAGCACGATTTTTGTGACTGCTTTTCTGATCATTCGGTACCCAGTCAGCACTAAGCTGTCCCTGATAATTCGGCTGCAGGTAACGAAAATCGCCGCCCAGCTGTATACCACGGCTGCTAATAAAATGCGGCCGGATAGTTGCATCATAATTGGGTGCCAGATTAAGATAATAAGGAGCCGTCAGCTCAAAACCGTCAGATCCTCCCTTAAGCGTAGGTGCCAGAAAACCACTTTTACGACTACCGTTCAACGGAAAATCAATCCATGGTGTATACAGCAACGGAACACCGCCAAAGACCAGCGTTGCATTACGGGCTACACCAACATTTTTATCATAATCTAGATCAATACTGCCTGAACGGATATACCAGCTATCATCGCCCGGATTACAAGTATTAAATTTGGCACTTTGCAGACGATAGCGATTTTTACCACCCATCTGTATCTCATCACCAACACCTTGCAGACGCCGGTTATCTTTTTCCATTTCAAAACGACCTGCATCACCAATACCTGTATTTTTAGCCATGTCGTAAGTAACATGCTCACCGGTAACACGTCCCTGACCATTATCTAAAGTAAAATGGTCACCCGCCTTCACAATCTGATTTTGCTGATCATAATCAGCCCAGTCTGAATTCAGAGTAACATCATTACGCTCAATAATAACGTTCCCTTTTGCATGTACCTGAACCTGTGACTGCCCATTGACATCATCAGCCACTACCCGGGTAACATCATTACCCGGATTAGTTTCACCGCTGCTTTTAACAGGTTTGACAAAGTTTTTCGGACGATGTGGTGCTGTACAAACGTTTCCTTCACCCATAGATAAAGGAGAAGCAGCAAGAACAAGCCCGGGCAAGGTATAAAAAACTGTTGTTAAAGCCAGAACTAATGGTTTTGGAGAGAATAAGTAAGACAAAGTATCACCTAAACGGCTTTGACAGTTAAAATAGTGTTTATTTTACCCTGAAAAATGTCATGCAACGAGAAACTGAACTAAAAAAATGGCTTCATAGCTGCTACCCGCAACAGGAATTTATTCTTAGCTTTGCCGCCGCTGATGCTGATTTCAGACGCTATTTCCGCGCCACTTTCACAGATGACAACACTGTAATCTGTATGGATGCGCCACCGGATAAAATGAGTATCCTGCCATATATTAAAGTACAAAAACTTTTTCAGGCTATTAAGGTTCCCGAAATTTATCATCTGGATATACAGCAGGGATTTATGGCTCTGGAAGATTTCGGCAGTACTCCTTATCTGGCTGCACTGCAACAGGATAGACGTACTGAAGTACACAAAGTATTACTGCTTGAAGCCATTGATGAACTCATCAAACTGCAACTTTCAAGCCAGCCGGACCAGCTACCATTATATGATGATGTTGTGTTAGAGCAGGAAATGCAAC
The DNA here is from genome assembly GCF_013346865.1 of Snodgrassella sp. ESL0323. Classification (NCBI taxonomy): domain Bacteria; kingdom Pseudomonadati; phylum Pseudomonadota; class Betaproteobacteria; order Neisseriales; family Neisseriaceae; genus Snodgrassella; species Snodgrassella sp. ESL0323. The sequence continues at coordinate 70,152 of NZ_JAAEDT010000020.1, forward strand.
TTTTTCCTGAATGGTATATTCAGAAAGAACTTGGTTTATCTTTAACTGAACAACAGCAACAGTTGTGGCAGCAGACAGTTACTACTATATTGTCGGTAATATTGTCACAACCGCAGGTCTATGTGCATCGCGATTATATCGTTCGAAACATCATGCTGACCCGCAGCCGTCCGGGCATTCTCGATTTTCAGGATGCATTGTATGGTCCCATTACTTATGATTTAGTATCACTATTACGTGATGCATTTATCGAATGGGACGAAGAATTTATACTTGATATTGTCATTCGTTACTGGGAAAAAGCAAGAGCTGCCGGATTACCGGTACGTACCGATTTTGATCAGTTTTATCGTGATTTTGAATGGATGGGTGTACAGCGCCATCTGAAAGTTGCTGGTATCTTTGCCCGCTTATATTACCGCGATGGTAAAGATAAATATCGCGGTGAAATTCATCGCTTCCTGAAATATTTACGAAAAACCAGCCGCCGTTATGGTGAATTGCGTCCACTACTGCAATTAATTACTGAATTAATTGGCTCAGAAGAAGTGCAGACAGGTTATACCTTCTAAATAAATCAAAATGATTAAATATCTGCCAGGAAATAATAAAGCTGCCTTAATTTCTAAGCAGCTTTATTATTTAATCTGCAGAAATATTAAATAAAAATTTTAGTTTCTGCCAAAATCCCATTACTGCATAATTATTTAACCGGTTATTTAAGTGCCATTCCTGTTGTTTCATTTGTTCAAGTAAATTGTGTAAATGTGATACTTCAGATTTCATTTCTTCATACTTTAGATTTATATAATTAAGCTCTCTTTTTAAATTTGCTTGTTCATTATCATTTAATAGCTGCTTATTTTCTAATTCACACTTATATGCGTCTTCAAGAGAAATAATCTTATCCGTATAAAATTTATGATTCACCGGATCTGAACGTATTTTGCCATATACGTTTTTCTCAAAAATCTTCTTTAGTGAGAAATAATAGTTTTCAACATCTGCAACTGTAAATTTTATTTCACCGCCAAACTCTGTCTCTAGTTTTAATTTTTTTGAAATACTCACTTCAATGATCGGTATATGATTCTTTTCAAAAGAGTGTATTTTTTTAGAATAACAAGCATTAGTATAAACAACCTCTATAGCCAGACATCCTTTCCATTTTTCCTGTAATTCACACTCAGAAGAAAAATAGCCAACAAGGTCGGGATAATATTTTTCCTCATCTTGATCAAAATGCTTAAATCGAAGACACGGCTCAACTAAAAATTTTGAAAAATTTAAAATATATTTATTTTTATCAATAGTAAATTTAATTACAGGCATTTCCAGCAATATCACTGTCGCTGCAGAATGATAAATAGATTCTTTATTTCTTTCATCAATTTCGTCGGATTTATACCGAAAAAAGCCATGTTCAGTTGGAATTAACTCCAGACGATTAATTTCATCGTATTCCGTTGAGTAAAACGTTAATTCCTGATATTTTTTAAAATTTTGTTCTTTTAATCTCAGAACATCCCAGATATAAAAAATTTTTGGCTGCAAAGATTGATTTTCGCAAATAAAACATTGATTTTTATCTTTAGCATATGCCCAGACTTTTCTAGCCATTTGTTATTCTCCCCTGTATTAAATTTAAACAAAATAATTCAGATTCACAAAATTGACTTCTTTTTAAAGCTACAAAGGCATATACCCGTCAAATCGAGTCGTTTTACCAAAATACTGAAATGCCGGCGTCTTTCCTGCTAAAACTGCCCCATTAGCCGGTCTTTTTACCACAACCCGTTTTCGGGCTAATTTCTGTGCTGCGAGTAATAAAGCCTGATCATTATCTATATCCGCATTACCCAGTAATTCATGAAAATAAGCCATTTCTTTTTTTACTGCCGCCACTTTTTGCTTTTGCGGATACATCGGATCCAGATAGACCACATCAGGCAATGGTATCTTTTTTGGTTCCGCGTCCGGTAAAGTAATACTGCCATAATGCAGATGAATCTGCTGTGCTATATGCGCAGTCTGTTCATCAACCATCGCACGTTTCAGCCCATCCGCAAATAAGACATATACATAAGGATTCTGTTCAAATACCACAACTTCCAGTCCCAATGATGCCATTACAAAAGCGTCCCGACCTAAACCTCCGGTAGCATCCCAGACAAGCGGCCGGTTTTTGGCCTGAATAGCACGTGCCAGTAATTCTCCCCCACCAAAAAGCCGCCGGTGTCGTGCAGTACCTTCTACAAAATCAACCCGCACGACCCCTTTTTGCCCGGCTTTAGCTAAAGCAAGACTGTCATTTTCGTATATCAGATATAATCCCTGTTCTGGTGGTTGTTGCTGATAACAGAGTTTTTTACTAGCTAGCAATTTCTGTAAAGGAGTGATCAAATCAGTTTTATCTGCTATCTGACCGGTTAAAATCAGAGGCTTTATCATCAGACAATCCCTAACCGTTCCATCCGGTAACGCATAGAACGAAAACTGATACCCAGTAACTTGGCGGCCTGTGTTCGGTTATATCGGGTTTGCGCCAAAGCCTGTTCCAGGATTTTTCTCTCTATTTCATCCAGATAATCTTGTATCTGAGTTTTTCCGAACTGGTAATCCTTAATTTCCTCATTACTATCTGCGGATAGATTACTGCCGGCATTCTCTGCAGATTCAGTACGTGGATTATCCAGCTGATAGCTATGAATCTGTAAATCATCTATATCAATAATATGATTTTTTGACAGTGCAATAGCACGTTCCAGAATATTCTCCAATTCACGGAAATTACCGGGATAACTATATTGCAACAGTGCTTTTTTTGCTTCTGGTGTTAATGTCATGGTTTCATCATGCAAAATTCGTTGCAGTAAAACCCGAATTAACTGAGGCAAATCATCACGTAATTCACGTAATGGCGGCATGGTAATAGATACAACATTCAAACGATAAAACAAGTCCTGACGAAACTGACCTGCTTCAACCAGAGCATTTAAATCTTTATGGGTTGCACAGATAATACGGACATCAACCTGTTTTTCTTCCATTTCGCCAATCCGGCGTACAGCACGTTCCTGAATGGCTCGCAATAATTTAACCTGCATTGATAGTGGTAAATCAGCTACCTCATCTAGAAATAATGTTCCACCGTCCGCATGCTGGAAAAAACCGGCCCTATCTGTTTCAGCTCCGGTAAAACTGCCTTTTTTATAACCAAAAAACTCACTTTCCATCAATGCCTCAGGTATGGCACCACAATTTACAGCAACAAATGCCTTGTCTCTGCGTTCTGACTGTTCATGAATACTGCGTGCTGCCTGCTCTTTACCACTGCCTGATTCTCCGGCAATGTATACCGGTACATTACTTTTAGCCAGTCTGCTGATCAGCTGACGTACTTCAGTTATTAATGGAGAATTACCCAGTAGACGCTCACGTACTGGCTGTTCATTAACCGTTGCGGAAGTATCTTCATTTTTTTGTTTATTTTCAGACTGTTTAAATGCGGTTACCATTTTATTATCTATTTCGGTTTCAACAGTATTATTGATTGTAATAACAGATTTAACCAGGGTACGCAGTTGTGCCAGAGTAATGGGTTTTTGTAAATAATCAAAAGCACCGTTTTTCAGTGCCTGTACAGCCTGTGCTGCATTTCCGTAAGCAGTAATAACTGCAATCGGAATATCCAGATTATGGGCAGTGATATAATCAACAATCTCCAGACCGGAACCATCTGGCATACGCATATCCGTCAGCACCAGTGAGAAAGCATGCGTACGTAAAGCTTTTTTTGCCTCAGTCACGCCTGAAGCAGTTTTTACAGATAAACCCATTTTAATCAGGGTTAACTCCATTAAATCACGTATATCGGCTTCATCATCTATCACCAGTACCGGCTTCTTTAAATCTATTTGATTATTATTATTCATCAACCATCCTTGGCAATGTTAATTCAAATCCATTCACTTCAGGGCGATATATTAACTGACCATGATTAGCCTGAGCCAGTTCGCGCGCCACATATAATCCAAGACCGGTACCGCTGGATTCAGTCGTGAAAAACGGTTCAAACAAATGCAACTGATTTTCCGCATTGACTCCAGCACCATTATCAATTACGGTAATGGAAATTTCATTCTGTTCTTTTTTGTAAAAGATAATACGAATAGCATTTTTATTCTGCAAACTATGACGCCAGGCGTTATTCATCAGATTCCATATAATTTGTTGTAAGTGGACGGAATCACACCAGACGACTAAGTCTCCCTTATCGGCTTGTAGCTGTATACAATCCTTAGCTTTTTGTTTAATCAGTACAAATTCCTGCAAAAAGGCTGTCCAGAATACCTGCAAATCAATTGCCTGTTTATTTTTTTTGTCGCGCTTATTCAGCATACTGATGTCTTCAAGCATTTTATCAATACGACTGATATTGTTTTCAATAATATTAAACAGGTGCCGCCGCATCGGGTCTTGTTCTTCTTCCTGTAACAATTCATTGGCCTGTCTTACTGCAGACATCGGATTACGAATTTCATGAGCCAGATTAGCTGTTAACTGGCCTAATGAGGCCAGTTTAATAGCCATAGCCTCCTTATCAATTTCAGTACGCGAACGCATTGATAACATTAGTAAAGGCGTATTTGCTTCCTGTAACAAGCGTGCATGTATCCGCATCGGCCAACCATCCAGCGTACAATTCATTTCAAAAATATTTTTCTGCTCAGTATGCCAGTAATGCATAACCTGACGAAATAAAGTAGTCTGGGTATCAACCACTAACATCGGAAAATAATTCTGTGCCTTACGGTTAATCAGCCATACCAGACCACTTTCATCCAGTACAACCACACCTTCCTGCACATAATTAAAGGCACGATCAAGTAAATGCCGGTAACTGTCGAGCATTTTTGACTGCTGATATTGCAAATTTTGTGAGCGTACCAGCAAGGTTGCAGCATAGGCAGTCAGCCCGGCCACAAGATAGACAGCAGCAATCAGTATGATGGCAACAGTGCATACTCGCATACTGATATTTTCAAAACCATTACGGCTTAGCTGCGTCCAGGTGATGATGGCAATCAGTAAAGTTACATAGCCGGCATAAAGCATCGGATACCGGCCACGGCTGAACAGACAAGCCGAGCCGACAAATGGCAGCAACAAAATACCAAAGCCACTATCTATCCCCCCCCCCATGCTCATCAGCCAGGCTATCATGGTGATATCTACAACAGAGTTGACATTAGGCAATGCATCCGGCTGATTCTGCCAGCGTGGTACCAGCATGGAAAAGACAATCAAAACCCCATAAAGCGTCGCCCAGCTATACAGTTCAATTTTATTGAATATGGGTACAGCCAGACCGGGTTCATCCACGCTGCGGGTCAGTACATAGAAGGTCATAATTGAAAACAGCAAACTCATTCGCGCAATATTGAGCAAAGCAGAAAGCCTGTCCAGATATTGCGGCCAGCTATTTGTGCGTGTTTTCATACAGGTTTAGTTTCCGTTATCCAGATCACCATAGATGGCAACGATTTCACCCGAAACGCTTAATTCCTTACCTTTATGTCCGCGTTTATTAAGAATATCCTGAACGCGTAAAATTTCCTGATAGCGTCCGCCACGTTTACCCTGAGTCTCCAGTTTAAATTCCGATTTATTTGTCAGAGTAAGATAAAGCAGTTTCTCATTAGTCGGTAAACTCATAATTTGCAGACCACGGCCTTTAGCCATCACTTTCAATTCATGTAATGGAAAAGCCAGCAGGCGATTGGCACTGGAGATGGCTATAAGCTGAGTCTGCCCGTTAACAGACAGACAGGCAGACGGTACAGGAAGCGGCGGCAGCAATGTCTCATCACTATTAACCGTCATAATAACTTTACCGTTTTTAGTACGGCTGACCATATCTTTGAATGCAACCACAAAACCATAACCGCCACTGTTGCTCAGTACATAATGCTGTTGCGGTAAGGCACTGAGCATAGCCACAATTCTGGCACCTTTATCCAGATCAACCAGAGAACCTGCAGGTACACCATCACCACGTCCGCCCGGAATACTGGCAGCATCCACACTATAGGCTCGCCCGCGCGAATCAAGTAAAATTACCGGCCAGACTGTACGTCCCTCTACTGCCTGAAGCAGACCGTCACCTTCCTTAAAAGTAGTCTGACTTAAATCAAGATTGTGTCCGACACGCGTTTTCAGCCAGCCCTTCTGTGACAATACCAGTGTAACTGGTTCATCTGCAGTCGTTCGGGTAAGCGTAGCCCGCTCTGCCGGCTGTATCAATGTACGCCGGTCATCTCCATAGATTTTGGTATCAGACTCAATTTCTTTAATAATCAGTCGTTTTTTAGCTTTATCATCTTCCAGAAGGGTTGTTAACTGATCACGTTCCTGCTGTAGTTTATTCAGTTCTGTTTCTAGTTTAATCCACTCCAGTCTGGCCAGCTGGCGTAAACGGATTTCAAGAATATCATCCGCCTGTATCTCACTTAAACCGAATGCAGACATCAATTCATTTTTGGGTTCATCTGATTCACGGATAATCCTGATGACTTCATCAATATGAAGAAATACCGTTTGCCGCCCATGCAGAATATGAATACGTTTTTCCACCTGTTCCAGACGGTATTGCAAACGCCGGGTTACAGTCAGTATTCGAAAATCCAGCCATTCACGCAGAATCTGATATAAATTCTTTTGTGCCGGCTTATTATCCCGCCCCATCATAACCAGATTAACAGGCACATTCCCTTCCAGACTAGTTTGTGCCAGCAAAGTATTCATAAATTCTTCAGGTTGAAGACGACTGGATTTCGGTTCAAACACCAGACGCACCGGTGCCTGACTATCTGATTCATCACGCACCCGCTCAAGCAGTGATAGCATTAATGTGCGCGTATTCTGCTGTTCCTGAGTGAGATTTTTTTTACCGGTTTTCGGTTTGGGATTAGTCTGTTCTTCTATCTCAGCCAGAATTTTTTGCGCAGAAGTACCGGGAGGTAACTCCGTGACAATAGCTCGCCAGTGTCCGCGTGCCAGTTTTTCAATTTCATAACGGGCACGTACACGTATACTGCCTTTACCCTGTGCATAAATTGCCTGAATATCCTCTGGTGCAGTAATAATCTGACCACCACCAGCAAAATCAGGACCGGGTAAATACTGCATTAAGGCTGCCGAATCCAGCGCAGGCTGTTTTAACAGAGCCACAACAGCTGCGCTGACTTCGCGCAAGTTATGCGAAGGAATTTCAGTTGCCAGACCTACTGCAATACCTGAGGCGCCATTAAGCAATATCATTGGTAGGCGTGCCGGTAATAAAGAGGGTTCAGCAAAGCTGGCATCATAATTGGGCACAAAATCCACAGTACCCATATCGATTTCCGATAACAGCAATTCAGCAATTGGTGCTAAACGAGCTTCGGTATAGCGCATAGCTGCTGCGCTGTCACCATCACGTGAACCAAAATTACCAATACCGTTAATCAGAGGGTAACGCAAGGTAAAATCCTGTGCCATCCGAACCATAGCGTCATAAGCTGATGAATCACCATGCGGATGATATTTACCTAGTATCTCACCAACCACGCGGGCAGATTTTACCGGTTTGGCACTATGAGCCAACCCCATATCTTTCATAGCATACAAAATGCGTCGCTGAACCGGCTTCTGCCCGTCAGCCACATCCGGTAATGCCCGCCCTTTTACCACACTCATGGCATAGGCAAGGTAAGCACGTTCTGCATACTGACCAAGTAACAGATGATCATCACTGCGGCCTGATTGTTGAATAGATTCACTCATACTTATTCTGACTTAATTAAATTCTTCTGTGAAACAGATTATCTAAGCTACCTATTGTAAAGGATTTTGCTTTTATACCCAAAACTACTGCTTTTGGTTTGATGAAATAACAAAACAGAAATTCATGTTATAAAAACCATTATCATTTCAGTAAAATATTGTTGGTTTTAATACAACACAAACTTTGCAGAAATTGCACTTTTCTCTAAAAAATAACTCTTTTGTCTAATTTTTAAAAATATTTTCGCACACCAGTAATATATCGTATTTAAATTATATTTTATTTTTAAAATAAAAAAGCTGTCCGGAGCTTAGCCCGGACAGCTTTAATAATTTTAATCTATCAATCAGCTTGTCGGCGAATGACTGCCGGAATTTCGAAGTCATCCAGCACAGATTGATTTGAGAAATCAGCAGCAGCCAGATTCATCCCGCGTGCACTGCGTCCTGAACGTACCACACTTCCGATGTCCGGATAGGCATCTTCAGTACCTGTGGCCTGTACGGTTTGCAAAACACGCAAACTGCTCGGCTGCTGGTGATGTAAAACTTTCTGTTCCTGCAAACCGGTAGCAATAATGGTTACGCGGATTTCGCCTTCTTCCATACTGGCATCTTCAGAAGTGCCGTATTTCAAAGCAGCATCATCATGTGCATATTCATCAATCATACACATAATTTCTTTGTATTCAGACATTTTCAGGCAGCCCGGTGCGGTAGTAATATTAACCAATACACCTTGTGCGCCATCCAAAGTCACGTCATCAAGAAGTGGGCTGGCAATAGCCTGTTCTGTAGCAATACGGGCGCGGTCAACACCATGTGCACTGCCTGACCCCATCATTGCCATACCCATAATACTCATGACATTTTTCACATCAGCAAAATCCAGATTAATAATACCCGGATTAGTAATGACTTCAGCAATGCCGGCTACTGCATTACGCAATACGTTGTCTGCCGCACGAAAAGCCTCACGCATACTCACATCTTCGCCCAGTGCCGACATTAATTTGTCATTTGGAATCACAATGAGTGAATCAACGGTATTTTTAAGAATTTCAATCCCGTTATTAGCCACGTGAATGCGCTTACCTTCATATTCAAACGGACGGGTAACAACAGCAACCGTCAGAATTCCCATCTCTTTTGCCAGCTCAGCTACTACCGGCGCCGCACCTGTACCTGTACCACCACCCATACCGGTTGTGATAAACAGCATATTCGCTCCGCGAATAGCTTCAGACAGTGCTTCGCGGTCTTCCATGGCTGCATTCCGGCCAATTTCCGGATCAGCTCCTGCACCGAGACCACGGGTGAGATTGTTGCCCAGTTGAATACGTTTAGAAGCTTTACTATTCTGTAAAGATTGTGCGTCAGTATTGGCACTGATAAACTCAATACCGGCAACCGCATTTTCAACCATATTGTTAATTGCATTACAGCCACCGCCGCCGATACCAATGACTTTGATCACTGCAGCACCGACTACCGTCTCTACAACATCATATACAAATTGCATTTATGTCTCCTGACAAAACGTATGCATAAACGTCATTTACTCCTATATAACTATCATTATATAGACAGTTATATACAATGCGCAAAAGTTCTGTCATTTAATGTATAAATAAAGTTAAAAATTGTTCTTAAACCAGCTTTGCAATTTTTTTAGCCATGACTCTTTAGATTCGGTAGTTGTTGCCACAGGCATATCCGTTTTATTTTCTTCTTCACAAGCTGCCTGTAACAAACCAATAGCAGTAGCATAACGCGGATTGCGGATCCGTTCTGATACCCCTCCCATTTCCTGCGGCACCCCGATACGGGCCGGCAGATTAAATACATCCTCTGCCAGCTCGACCATTCCGGGTAATAATGATGCTCCGCCGGTAAGAACTATGCCTGAAGTCAGCACATCCTCAGGAAAACCGGAACGGCGCAATTCATTCAGCGTCAGTTCCAGAATCTCTTCCACGCGCGGACCAATTACACTTGCCAGTGTCCGACGCGAAATCTGGCGCGGATTACGGTCACCCACACTGGGCACCTCAATCATATCATCAAGACCATCCATGGTTGCCAGTGCCACTCCATGATTGATTTTGATATATTCAGCTGCACTGTGGGGTGTACGCAACGCTTGTGCCAGATCTTTGGTAATCAAATCCCCTGCCACCGGAATAACGGCTGTATGCCTGATAGCCCCATTAGTATATACGGCAATATCAGTCGTGCCGCCGCCGATATCAATAACACAGACACCCAGATCTTTTTCATCTTCAGTCAGTACTGCCTGACCACTGGCCAGTGGCTGTAATATCATTTTATTGATTTGCAAACCACAGCGATTAACACACTTCTGGATATTCTGCATTGCTGTTACCGCACCGGTAATAATATGTATGCGCGTGTCCAGACGAACCCCGCTCATGCCAATGGGTTCACGCACACCCGGCTGATTATCAATAATAAATTCCTGTACCACTGTATGTAAAATATCGTGATCCGGTGGAATATTGACAGCTTTTGCCGTCTCAATTGCACGATCAATATCAGCCTGACTGACTTCTCCGTCCTTGATTTTAACCACACCCTGTGAATTGAAACTGCGAATATGATTACCTGCAATACCGGTTGTTACACAGTCTACCTGTACATCAGCCATCATCTGTGCTTCTTCCATGGCCTGCTTGATTGCTTGTGCAGTGGTTTCAATATTGGTCACCATACCTGCTTTCAAACCGCGCGACGGAGCCTGCCCTAAACCAATAATGTGGATTTCATTATCTTCTTGAACCTCACCAATAAGAGCGATTACTTTTGAAGTGCCGATATCCAGTGCACTGATGTATTTTTTACCTTTAACCATGGTCATCACTTTAAAATCAAATAATCAATCGGTCTGTCCGGATCAATCCAGATTTGCTTCATACTGATCCGCCACTTCAGATGCATTTACTGCTCTGGTACTTGCAGCTGAATTAGCCTTATTTTTGTACCGTAACGCAAAACCATCCGGATAACGCAAATCTACATAATCGATATTACTGGCCTGTTTCTGTAAAACCTGTGGCCATGCCCAGACAAAATGAGCCAAACGCTGTTCTACCTTTTCCCGCCCCAGTTTCAGGGTAATTCCGTTGCTTAAGGTCAGCTGCCAGGCAGAACGATTACTTAACTGCAACTGCTGAATATGCAGACCTGTTGATTGCAACAAATTTTCGAATGTTAACAAATGTACGGTCATGTAGCGAGCAGAACCGCTGCTTCCAACAAATACCGGCAGCTGCTCATGAATTACTGCATTAAATATCTGTCCGTCAGTATCCACCAGCTGCTGGTCATTCCAGCGTGCAACAGGGTCCCGCTCCCTGATGTCTAACTGTACCGTACCCGGCCAGATTCGTTTTATCTGTGCTTTATATACCCAGGGTAGTTTAGCCAGTGCAGATTGTGCCGCACTCACATCCACAGTAAAAATATTACCCTGCAAATATTGTCTGCTGATTTGTTCAATTTCAGCCGACTGCAAATGCTTCAACGGATGTATTACCTGAATTTGCCGGACCGGAAAATATGGTGAATGCACCAGCCAGGATCCGCCTGCTGCCAGCAGGCAGAACAATACACATACATATAACCACCGGTAAAGCCGTTTTAAGGCTTGTGCATTATCCCAAAGTCGCATGACTTAAAATTTCAACACACAAATCTTCAAAACTCAAGCCAATTTCACGTGCAGCTTTAGGCACCAAACTGTGTCCGGTCATGCCGGGTACAGTATTAACTTCCAGAATATAGATTGTACCGTCCGCATCACGCAGAAAATCTACTCGCCCCCAGCCTCGACCACCTAATGCTTTAAAAGCACGGGCTGTCAAATTACGCATATATTGCTCATCCGCCGGTGTCAGATCAGCCGGACACAGATACTCGGTATCATCGCGATGGTATTTAGCTTCATAATCATAAAACTCCGTTGCCGGTACGATACGAATACTAGGCAATACCTGTTCACCAAGAATACCACACGTATATTCACCACCTTCGATTGCACGTTCAGCCAGAATTTCACCATGGTACTGTTTCAGTTGCTGATAAACTTGTGCCAGCTCACCAGCCTGCCTGATTTTCACCACACCCACACTACTGCCTTCTGCTGCAGGTTTAACAAATAAAGGTAGACCCAGTTCTTCTTCTACTGCAGCAAAATCACTATCATCATGCAGCACAATAAATGGTACGCAAGGCAAACCAACTCCCTGCCAGACTAGACGACTACGGAATTTATCCATACCCAGCGCACTGGCCGCAACACCACAACCGGTGTAAGGAATACCAAATGCTTCCAATGCCCCCTGTACGACTCCGTCTTCTCCATAAGAGCCATGCAGAATATTAAAAGCCCGGTCAAAGCCGGCACTAACCAGTTCAGACAATGGCCGCTCAGACGGATCAAATGCATGTGCATCTATACCACGGCTTTTCAATGCAGTAAGAATTGATGCACCACTAGCCAGTGAGACTTTACGCTCACTGGAGAAACCGCCCATCAGTACGGCAACTTTACCAAAATCACTCATTGTTTGTCATTAATCCTGTTTTTCTTTTAATAAGAACAGTATGTGAAATAATTAAACTGCAGTCATTATACTGCAGCAGACATTCCGGTAAGCATGGCAGGTACTTTGTTAATACTGCCGGCACCCATATTGAGCAAAACATCACCATCTTGCAAGACATTTAATAACGTGGGCGCCATTTCGTCTACGTTTGCCACATAAATCGGCTCAACTTTACCCAGCACTCTGATCGCACGCATTAATGCCTTACTGTCAGCAGCCACAATCGGGTCTTCACCAGCAGAATACACTTCCGTTAAAACCACGCCATCAGCTTTACTCAAAACCTGAACAAAATCTTCAAATAAGTCCCGTGTACGTGTATAGCGGTGTGGCTGGAATGCTACGACTAGACGACGCTGAGGGTAGGCACCTCGTGCAGCAGCTATGGTTGCAGACATTTCAACAGGATGATGACCATAGTCATCAATCAGTAACGCTTCGCCACCATTCGGTAATGCAATCTCACCGTACTGCTGAAAACGGCGACCCACACCTGCAAAACTTTCCAGTCCAAGCTGAATTGCCGGTACTGAGACACCAATTTCCAGGGCAATCCCGATAACAGCCAGTGCATTCAGAACATTATGTCGCCCCGGCATATTGACCGTCACATTAAACGGTTTTATGCCTTTTTTACGCGTATGAACATCAAAATGCATTTGTGCACCATCGGCAACAATATTAGTTGCATATAAATCAGCACTTTCATCCAGACCATAGGTAACAAAAGGTTTCTGAATCAACGGTAAAATCTGGCGCACATGCTCACTATCAATACATAAAAAGGCTTTGCCGTAAAACGGCATACGATGCACAAAATCCACAAACGCCTGATGTAGTTTTTCTACATCATGATCATATGTATCCATATGATCGGTATCAATATTGGTAACGACCGTAAATAAAGGTGTCAGATATAGAAACGAAGCATCTGATTCATCTGCTTCAGCAACAATATATTCACCTTTACCCAGCTTGGCATTGGTTCCGGCCGCAGTTAACCGACCGCCAATAACAAAAGTCGGATCTAACTCTGCTGCTGCCAGTACAGAAGCAGTTAAACTGGTTGTTGTGGTTTTACCATGTGTACCAGCAATGGCAATACCGCGACCAAAACGCATGATTTCAGCCAGCATCATGGCTCGCGGAATTACCGGAATTTTTTGTTCTTGCGCCGCTACCACTTCCGGATTATCTTTTTTAACGGCTGTTGATGTCACTACTACATCTGCACCAGTAATATTTTCAGCACTGTGTCCTGAGCAAATATGCACTCCGATTACCCGTAAATGCCGGGTTGCGGCATTATCAGCCAAATCAGAACCACTTATCTGATAACCTTCATTATGTAAAACTTCTGCAATACCGCACATACCGGTTCCGCCAATCCCTACAAAATGAATATGGCGGATACGGTCTTTCATGTTTTCTTTCATACTTTATAACTTTTCCTGCCAGTCTGAATTGTGATTGTTAGCTCGAGTCTGCAACAATTCATCCGGCTCAATCAAAATTTAACGGATACTCGCTAGCGCTGCTGCCGCAACCTTAGCCGCACTGTCAGGCTGAGCCAGCGCACGTGCTTTAATCGCCATGTCTAAACAGCGTTCGCGCGATAAATCGGCCAGCGTAGCCATTAATGTCTGTGTATTCAGATTCGTCTGCGGTAATAATATTGCCGCACCATCTTTAACCATAAACTGTGCATTAGCTGTCTGATGGTCATCTACCGCATGCGGATAAGGCACCAGAATTGCCCCTACTCCGGCAGCGGTTAATTCAGCAATTGTCAGTGCACCGGCCCGGCAAATCACCAAATCGGCGTTACGATAAGCTGATACCATATCTGTGATAAATTCAACACATTGCGCCTCTACTGCGCACTGAGCATAATTCTGCTCTAACTGTGCCAGTTTATTTCGTCCGGACTGATGCAGCAGTCGCGGACGCTGTTCAGCCGGTAACAAAGCCACAGCCTGCGGCACAATCTGATTTAATACATCAGCGCCCAGACTTCCGCCAACTACCAGAATATTCAGCTCACCATTTCTGCTGTTAAAGCGCTGTTGTGGTGGTGGTAATGCAGCAATATCAGCACGTACCGGATTACCTACCAGTCCGTTTTCATTTGCGAATACTTGTGGAAATGCATACATTACCTGATTGGCAAAATGAGCCAGCACTTTATTAGATAAACCAGCAATCGCATTCTGTTCATGGACAATCAAGGGTAAACCGCATAGCTTTGCGGCTATACCACCCGGAAAAGTAACAAAACCACCAAAACCGATGACTGCATCTACTTGATGCCTGCGAATAATCTGACGCGCTGCCGCAATGGTTTTTAATAAGGTAAAAGGTAGCATTAGCTTACGCTTTAGCCCGTTACTGCGTATTCCTTTGATTGCCAAGGTTTCCAGTGGTATGTCGTACTGCGGAACCAGACGGGTTTCCATCGCCCCGTCACTACCCAGCCAGATAATACGATGACCCTGTGCCTGTAATGCCTGAGCAACTGCAAGCGCAGGAAAAATATGACCGCCTGTTCCACCGGCCATGACCATGAAAGTTTTTACACTCATTATTTTCCCGTCAAAACTATCAGAGTTTTGTGATTATTTATACTTTGAATCCACGCATCACACGCCGGTTCTCATAATCCACTCGCAGCAGCAAACCCACACTGATTAAAATAATCATAACAGCTGAACCACCATATGACAGTAAAGGCAGAGTCAGCCCTTTAGTCGGTAACAGCCCGATATTCACACCAATATTAAAAAAGCTCTGAATACCCAGCCAGATACCAATACCCTTGGCGACGAAAGAACCATAAAACAACTCTAAATCGCGAGCCTGTTTACCAATGGAAAAAGCACGGACTACCAGCCAGATATAACAAAACATTAATACCAGAATACCGACAAAACCGAATTCTTCTCCAATGACCGCAAGAATGAAATCCGTATGAGCCTCAGGTAAATAAAAACGTTTTTCCAGACTGGCTCCCAATCCGACACCAAACCAGCCACCGCGCCCAATTGCCATTAATGAATGCGTAAGCTGATAACCTTTACCCAGAGGGTCTGCCCACGGATCAAGAAAACCGGCTACACGTGCCATACGGTAAGGCTCAAACAGCACCAGCATAACCATGGCCAGCAAACCAAAACCTACTACAGCCATAAACCAGCGAAATGGTAAACCAGCCAGAAAAAGCAAGCCTACCGCAATAACAGAAACCACTACAAATGAACCAAAGTCTGGTTCCAGCATAATCAGCCCGAGACCAAGTCCTACCGGAATACCTGCAAACCAGACTTTTTTGAATTCTTTCAAGATTTCAGCACGTCTGGTAAAAAAACTGGATAAATACAAAATTATCGCCAGTTTAAAAACTTCGGTAGGCTGGATATTAACCATCCCAACATTAATCCAGCGTTTGGCACCGTTAATTTCTCTTCCCATTACCAGCACCAGAATCAGCAGCACGATACTGAACAGCAACACCAGTGGTGTCAGCTTTTTCCATGTTCGCAAAGGAATACGTGCAGCCACACAACCAAGTACGCCGCCGCACAATAGAAAAATAGCCTGACGAATCAGATAAAAATAAGTACTGCCGCCATCATGCTTTGCATACGCAATTGAGGCCGAGTAAACCATAATCAGGCTGAAACTGGCCATCAATACCACCATCCATAACAGTGACTGATCAAAAGTATATCCGCGTCGCAATAGCTTGCGATCCAGCAGACGTGATTCAGTAATCATGCTACGCTACCCTGCAATTGACGGACGCTGGCAATAAATACCTCACTGCGATGTGCATAACCCTTAAACATATCATAGCTGGCACAAGCAGGACTAAGCAGCACAATATCTCCCGGATGAGCCAGTTCAAAAGCACGTTCAGTAGCATGCGGCAAATCGTCATAGTACTCTACCGGATAGGAAGCTTGTCCGAGAACTGCTCCGAGCTGATGACCATCCACACCAATCAGTAAAACTGCCCGTGCCTTATCCTGTAATGCAGCTTGCAACGGAGTAAAATCCTGACCTTTACCCTGTCCGCCCGCAATCAGCACAATAGGTTTATCTAGCCCATGCAATGCAGCACAGGTAGCACCAACATTAGTACCTTTGGAATCATCAATAAATGTCACACCTTTCACTTCGGCTACTTTTTCCACACGATGCGGTAAGCCTTTGAAAGTGGATACATATTGAAGCAATTGTGCACGCGGCAAGCCAATGGCTTCACATAAAGCAAATGCAGCCAAAACATTGGCCGCATTATGTGTACCCTGTAAAGACAGGGCATCACAGGCCAGCAATGGTTCATTACCGGCACACAACATATCTTTATTCAGCCAGAAATCAGTATTATGCTGTAAAGAAAACCATTTCACCGGCCGGTTATGCCGTACCATAGCGTGACAAAAAACATCATCGGCATTTAACACTTGTATGGCCTGGCCACGAAAAATCCGGTCTTTGCTATGCGCGTAATCCAGAAAATCATCATAGCGATCCAGATGGTCTTCTGATACATTCAGCACTGTAGCAGCAGTCGCATTCAGGCAGGGAGCAGTCTCCAGCTGAAAACTCGATAATTCCAGAACCCAGACATCTGCTGCTTTACCTGCGCGCTCCAGATAGGCTTCCAGTACTGGGGTGCCAATATTACCTGCCACCACTGTATCAAGTCCGCATTGCGCACATAAAAAACCCACCAGACTGGTAGTAGTGGTTTTACCGTTTGAACCGGTAATTGCAATAATTTTACTGTTACTGCTTTCAAGTAAATCAGCCAGAATAGCTACATCACCCAGTACGACACCGCCGGCACGTTTAAAATCAACAATAGCAGGCTGACGCTGACTGATTCCCGGGCTTAAAGCCAGAATATCAAACTGGTGCTGTTCAAACACTGTTGCCAGGTCTCCGGTATATACGGCAACCTGATGACGCTCAGTTAAAGACTGCAATTGTTCTGCATCAGGCTGTGCATCATAAATCACTATATCAGCACCTGCCTGAGTTAAAAACTCCAGCATTGAAATTCCGGTACGCCCCAGCCCTGCAACTAAAACCTTTTGATTACGCCAGTCAATCATGGTTAAGTCCTACACTAAATTTAACCCAAATGTATATCGTCTGATCCTGCTTATCTGACTACTAACGGATTTTCAGGGAAGCTAAACCAACCAGTACCAGAATCATGGTAATAATCCAGAAACGTACTACAACCTGAGTTTCTTTCCAGCCTTTTTGTTCAAAATGATGATGAATTGGTGCCATCAGAAAAATACGTTTACGCCGTAATTTATATGAACCTACCTGCAGCATGACAGACATTGCCTCAACAACAAATAAGCCACCCATAATTACCAGTACAATTTCCTGACGCACAATCACAGCTATCGTACCCAAAGCTGCACCTAAAGCCAGCGCACCGACATCCCCCATAAATACCTGTGCCGGATAAGCATTAAACCACAGGAATCCCAGGCAAGAACCACAAATTGCGGCGCAGAAAATCATAACTTCATTCGCACCGGGGACATGCGGCAGCTGCAGATAATGAGCAAATTCAGCATGACCGCTGACATAAGCAAAAATTGACAGACCGGCAGCAACCAGCACAATAGGAAAAGCAGCCAGCCCGTCCAGTCCGTCAGTCAGATTTACTGCATTAGAAGTACCAACAATGACAAAATACGTCAGAATAACAAAACCAATGCCACCCAGCGGGTAAGTAATTTCCTTGAAAAAAGGAACAATAAAAGTATTTGTAGAGCTTAAGTGTGCCACATAAAATAGCACCAAACCGGCTACCAGAGCCACTACAGACTGCCAGATCATTTTAAATCTGGCTGAAACCCCGTGCGGATCTTTGTAAACTACCTTTTTCCAGTCATCATAAAAACCCAGAGCTCCGGTACTCAGCATCACTAACAAAAGTATCCAGATATAAATATTAGCCAGATTAGCCCATAATAATGTTGTAACAGTGATAGCCAGTAAAATAAGAGTACCGCCCATAGTTGGTGTACCAGTTTTCACCAGATGGGTTTTGGGACCGTCATCGCGAACAGCCTGCCCTACTTTGAGCTGAGTTAATTTGCGAATCATCCACGGACCGAATGCCAGACTCAGCCCCATGGAAGTCAGTGCCGCCATTACGGCACGAAAAGTAGTGTATTGAAATAAATGGAAACCATTTATCCAATAGTGAAAAATTTCTGCTAACCACAACAGCATGGTTGTTTTCCCTTGTCACAGCCAAAGCCATAACCGTTATTAGATAATTTATTGCTATATGAATGATGCATAATCACCCAGATAGCCTGAGCCGGATAAAAACGGCTATTTTAAGTCGTTCATCACTACTTGACGAGAGTTAGCAATAATTTATTTCTGTGTTATTGCTTGTACTACATCTTCCATATGCATAAACCTTGAACCTTTTACCAGAATGGTAGCTGTCTGCTGATCCCATGCACGTAAATCATCAATTAGTTTGTTTCGATCCGTATAAAATGCATCCGGTAAACCATAAGCTTCTGCTGCAAACCGTGCTTCGTCACCAATAAAAAATGCTGCATCAATACCGCGTGCCCGTATATAAGCACCTACTTCCGCATGCAGAGCAGAAGCATTACTGCCCAGCTCACCAATAGCACCCATCACAATAATTCGTGGTGCAGGAAAAGCTGCCAGAACATCGACAGCTGCCTTAAATGCATCCGGGTTAGCATTATAAGTGTCATCAATTACCAAAGCGCCATGCACACTGCGCTTTTGTTGCAATCTGCCTTTAGCATTTTCAAATGAATTCAGTCCCTGTAATGCCGCTAAGGGCAAACCGGCACCCAGAGCAAGTGCAGAAGCGGCCACAGCATTATGTACCATATGTAATCCCGGAACCGGGACTTGTAAATTAACCACCCCTTGCGGGCTGCACAAATCAAAACTGATACTTAATGGCTGCAGTACAATATTGCTAGCATATACATCACCCTGTTCTGTACCAAAGCGGACACATTGCTTACCTTGCAAAGCTGAAATATAAATATCTGACTGACCATCATCCGTAGGAACAAAACCAGTTCCATTCGCATTCAGCCCCTGATAAATTTCACTTTTAGCGCGGGCAATATCAGCAACATCTGAGAAGCCACAGCCGATATGAGCACGCAGTGCGTTATTAACCAGAGCATAGTCCGGTTTGGTCAGACCAGTTAAATAACTCAGTTCTCCGGTATGATTCATACCCATTTCAATCACAGCATAGCGATGCTGCGGCTTTAACTGTAATAATGTCAGCGGTAAACCAATATGATTATTAAAATTACCGGCAGTAGCCAGAACCGCACTAGTACCTGCATGATGCCGCAAAATTGCAGCCAGCATTTCTTTTACCGTAGTTTTACCGGCTGAACCGGTAATACCAAACACCTGCAATGCCGGATTAACCTGCATTCGCCATGTCTGTGCCAGCTTTCCCAACGCTTTTTCTGTGTCTGCAACTACCAGACATTTCGCCTTATTTTGCCACTCTGAGCGACTAACAATACACAACTGTGCTCCCTGAGCGAGCACTTCATCAACAAAATCATGACCATCAAAGTGTTCACCCTGAATGGCTACAAATACATCACCAGGCTGAATCTGGCGACTATCAATAACTACCCGTGTGACCGGCTGATTATTATCAGGTAACACTTGTCCAAAAGTCTGATAAATAAAATTAAGATCTAAATTTGGCATATTATTAAGCAATTACAAAATTTTAGACTCGCTGTTGCAAAGCTGACCGTGCTATTTCAAAGTCTGAAAAATGCTGTTTCTGACCACCGATATCCTGATAGGTTTCATGACCTTTTCCTGCAATAAGAACGATATCGTCAACTGCTGCATGATTTACAGCATAATTAATCGCAGTTTTACGGTCTGCTTCTACCAGCGCCGGTGCAGCAACAGCCGGCAAAATATCATTAATAATTGCCTGCGGATTTTCTGTACGCGGATTATCGCTGGTTACGACAACATAATCCGCTCCTGCAGCGGCTGCGGCTCCCATTAATGGTCTTTTACCTGCATCACGGTCTCCGCCACAGCCAAAAACACACCACAAATGCGCTCCGTCAGGTTTAATTTCCTGCAAAGTCGATAATGCTTTTTCCAGTGCATCCGGTGTATGAGCATAATCAACCACCACTAGCGGCTGATTACTTCCCATCAGACAATCCATACGTCCGGTAGCAGGATTAATCTGCGGCCAGACAGCAATTACCTCTTTAAAAGTAAAACCATTAGCACACAATACACCTATACAGGCTGCCAGATTCTGAGCATTAAACCGACCCAGTAAACGTGTATGTACTACTTCGTTTCCCCACGGCGTACGCAAATGCACCTGCATACCACTTGCTGAAGCGTGAAATTGACTAATATGAATATCTGCATCAGCATGAAAACCATAAGCCAGTACAGTTAACTGCGGACAATCACGGCATAAATCCTGCCATAACCGATAGCCGAACTCATCATCAATATTAATAATGGCGTGTTTCAGACCTTGCCAGTAAAACAATGAAGCCTTGCAATCACCGTAACTTTGCATGCTATGATGATAATCTAGATGATCCCGGGTCAGATTGGTAAAAACAGCACTGGTAAAAGGAACACCAACGACACGGCTCTGATCCAGACCATGACTGGACACTTCCATGGCAACGGCTGCAGCATTATCTTCAGCAAAATCACGTAACCATGTCTGATTAGATACCGCATCCATAGTAGTATTGGTAGTATCATGCAGCTGTTGCCAGTATCCATTCCCTACCGTACCCATAATGGCACATTTTTTGCCAAGAATATCGGAAGCCTGAGCCAGCCATTGTGACACTGACGTTTTACCATTAGTTCCGGTTACTCCCCAGACACTCAGCTTTCTGCCCGGATAGTCATAACAGGCAGCAGCCACCAGTCCGGCACGCTGACGTAAATCTTTTACAGCCTCATTCGCTACTTTCCAGCCGGTCTGCCATACAAACTGACCATCATCATCCCAGAAAACAAATTCTGCACCATTATCAATAGCAGCCTGTATAAAATCACGGCCATCACTATACTCACCCTGACAGGCTACAAATACATCTCCGGGCTGCACCTTTCTGCTATCCACCCGCAGTGTACGACCGGCAATCAGCCGACTTGTTTCAGCACTTAAATGATATTCAGGCAAAATTTTTTTCAGGGAAAACATAATACTGTCGATTCAAACATTTTTATCGGGTACAAACAGACAGACAATCTGTGCAAACACAGATTGTCTTCAGATTAATGCGTTTCAGAATGTGGCGCGGATTTTACCGGTCTGCTCGGAGAAACACCAAGCACATTCAGAGTACCAACCATTACATCATGGAATACCGGACCGGCAACCGGCCCTCCGTAATAACCGTTAGTAGTAGGATTCTGAATATTTACTGCCACAATAACTCGCGGATTGTCTGCCGGTGCAAAGCCAATAAATGTAGCCATATGCTTGGAATCAGAATAGTGTCCGTCGACCAGCATTCGCGCAGTACCTGTTTTAGCGGCTACATCATACCCGTCAATTGCTCCCTGCAAACCAGTACCACCGGGCTGCGTTACAGCAATCATCATATGGCGTACTGCCTTTGCAGTCTTTGGCTGGATAATCTGCTCACCCTGCGGGGCGCTGTTCAGCTTAAGAAAACTCACTGGCAGTAGCGCACCGTCATTGGTAAAGATAGTATATGCCCGTGCCAGCTGGAGCAGACTCATCTGTATACCATAACCAAAAGACATAGTAGCCTGCTCAATCGGCCGCCAGTTATGCCAGTCACGTACTACTCCCGGTGTTTCACCCGGAAAACCGGAATGCATCCGGTGTCCAAAACCGACAGAAGTATACATGTTGTACATTTCTTCGGGCGTAAACATTGCAGAAATTTTACTTGTACCAACATTAGATGATTTCTGAATAATACCGCCCACATCCAGATAAGGATAATTATGCGTGTCCCGTACTGTTGCCGGTCCGATTTTATACGGTAAAGTATTAAAACCGCTGCCTGGTTTGATTTTTCCGCTATCCAGCCCTTTAGCAATGGTAAACGGTTTCATCGCACTACCCGGTTCAATCATATCAGTTACCGCACGGTTACGGCGTGCATCACTATCGGTGGCACCCGGATTATTAGGGTCATATCCCGGTGAATTTACCAGAGCAAGAATTTCACCGGTTTTACCATCCAGAACCACAACTGAACCGGCTGATGCAGTGTGATACTGCATTGCTTTATTTAACGATTCATATGCAATTGACTGAATCCGCTGATCCAGAGACAGCACCATATCCGTACCATTCTGAGGAAGACGGTTACGCGGAGAATCCAGACTATCAACAATATTACCTTTATTATCGCGCAAAACAACTTTAGCACCATCAATACCATGCAGACTGTCTTCACGCGATAATTCCAGTCCTTCCTGCCCCTTACCGTCAATATTGGTAAAACCGATAATATGGGAAAAAATCGGTCCCATCGGATAATGGCGTTTACTTTCATGCTGAAAGGCAAGACCTTTAATATTCAGCGCAGCAACCTTTTCAGCAACCTCCGGCGATAATTGCCTTTTCAGATAAATGAAGTCTTTATTACGGCTAAGGCGGCTTTTAATGGTTGCCGCCGGTACATCAATTAATGCAGATAACTGTTGAATCTGAGTATCTGTCGGCATCTGCTCCATGGCAGAGGGCACAGCATATAAAGAATCTGCGGGTGCACTGATGGCCAGTGCGGCTCCGTTGCGGTCAGTAATTGTGCCACGGGTAGCAGTAAGCGGAAGAGTACGGACAAAACGCTGATCACCCTGCTCTTTCAGAAATTCATGTTTCTCAGTCTGCAAGTAGATACCACGTCCGATTAGCATAGCAAAAGCTATAGCCAGAGCACCTAATACCAATACAATCCGCCCGTTAGTGGTTACAGGCTTAGCCTGTTTTACCTCACGGGGCAGCATGCGTGGCTTATAATCGTTTTTAATTAACATAGTAGTTTGTTCCACTGCCGGAAATACTGCCTGAAGCAGTACTCCATTAATCCCTGACCCTTCACTTCATTACTTAACCGGGCGCGGCGCAGCCAGCATCTGCGTTTCAGCCAATGACGGCGAATGCAGATTTTGCCGGGCTGAAGCATCCTGAATCAACTGATGATTAGATAGCTTTGCCTGCGCTAACTTTAAGCGACTAAAGTCTTCGTTCAAAAGACTTTCCCCTTTTTGCGCTTTATCCAGCGCAATAAAAAACTGACGCGAACGATCCTGTACTGTTACAACAGCAAAAGCTGAAGCCAGTACCAATATAAGCAAAATAATGTTGATTTTATTCATAATTAATCAACTATTAGTCTTTATTTAATAACTGCGTTCTGCTACCCGTAATACCGCTGAACGGGCTCGCGGATTAACTTCAATTTCTGCCGGAGCAGGTTTTTGCGCCTTGCCTATCAGGCGCAACGGCGGCTGCTCACGTTCTGCTTCTTTAACTACTGCCCAGCGTGGTAAAGGAGCCGGCTTGCTGTGCTGCTGCATAAATCTTTTTACAATCCGGTCTTCCAGAGAATGAAATGAAATCACCGCCATCCGTCCGCCGGCAACCAGACATTCCATCACTTGCGGCAGTACCACAGTTATTTCTTCCAGTTCACGGTTAATAAAGATGCGAATGGCCTGGAAGGTACGTGTGGCCGGATCCTGTCCGCGTTCACGAGTACGGACGACCTGTGCGACGAGGCGCGCCAGCTGGCCGGTTGTGGTAATCGGGCTTTGTTCCCGCTGCGCCACAATTGTCCGTGCAATCTGGCGACTAAACCGCTCTTCACCATAATTTTTAATTACCTCGTGTATATCCTGCTCTTCTGCCACAGCCAGCCATTGGGCTGCTGACTGTCCGCGCGTAGTATCCATACGCATATCCAGCGGTGCATCAAAGCGGAAGCTGAAACCACGACCTGCATCATCAATCTGAGGAGAGGAAATACCCAGATCAAATAAGGCGCCATTTATCCGGCTGATACCCAGCTGTTGTAACGACTGCTTTAATGCAGAAAACCCTTCATGTACAACCAGTACCCGTGCATCCTGCCTTGCCAGTTCCTGTGCTACAGCAATCGCCTGCGGATCCTTATCAAAAACAACCAGCCGCCCGTCTTTCCCGAGCTGAGACAGAATCAAACGCGAATGGCCGCCACGGCCAAAAGTTCCGTCAACATACACTCCGGCCGGCTGTACCTGTAAACCGGCAACTGCTTCATTCAGTAAAACGGTAACATGACCGCCATTATTTATCTGTTCACTCATAATTGCAGTTGAGTCTTACCCAACTCTGCCGCCAGCATATCTTCATCCATATCCAGTGCAGCATTATTCTGCTCTTCCCATAACGCCCTGCCCCACACTTCAATGCGATTGGCACGACCCACAACATAAACTTCACGTTCAAAATTCACCAGACGGCGCAAATGTGCCGGTAGCAATACTCTGCCGGCACTGTCTAAATCCAAAGTATCCGCATTATGTAACAGTAAATTCTGATAGGCCTGCAATACTCTGTTGCCTGCCACAGGAAGCTGTAACAGCTGAGCTTCCACACTGCGCCATGATGACTCGGGATACAGTAACAAATGTGTGCGCTTTTCCAGTGTGGCAACCAGTACCGGAGTGAAATGACGCGCCAGCAAATCACGAAACTTGGCCGGAATCGCCAGTCGTCCTTTACTGTCTATACTTAATTCATACGCGCCGCCAAACACTGTTCAGCTCCTATTCAATATAACGGGATTATCCCCCACTTCGCCACACCTTTACACACTTATTCACACTATAAGGCAATTTTGCATACAGGGTCAATGTAATCCAGTCAAATTCCGAAGCCGAATAAAAGCAATCTAAAATACAAAAATATATTTAAATCAAATCATTATCTTACTAATCATCCAATCCAGTCCCTATGTGCCTTTTCAGATACTTGACCAGGGTCAACATAAGCCAAAATCAGCGTTTATAATGACCATCTTCTTTACAATTTCCATCATCTATCCTATGGATAATTTACCCACTCCTGAAAATGCCGCATTAATCAGTTCGCAGAAATTATCTGAACTTATTCAGCAGAAAATCCGGCAGCAAAATAACTGGCTTTCTTTTGCCGACTACATGCAAATGGCACTGTATACGCCTGACTATGGTTATTACACCGGCGGAGCACAAAAATTCGGTCGTGATGGCGACTTTATTACTGCACCTGTTCTGACTCCTTTGTTCGGGCAGACGCTGGCGCATCAATTAGATGCACTATTGCCACAAACAGCAGGCAATATTTATGAATTCGGTGCAGGAACCGGTCATCTGGCAGCATCTGTATTACCAGCTCTGCACAGCCAGCACTTTCAGCACTATTACATTATTGAACTTTCTGCAGAACTAGCGCAGCGTCAGAGAGAATATATTCAGACTCAGGCACCTGATCAGATACATAAAGTTACACACCTGACTAAGTTACCTGAACAGTTTGACGGTATCCTGATAGGAAACGAAGTTCTGGATGCCATGCCTGTTCCGGTCTATCTCCGTCAGGCAAATCAGATAACAGAAATGGGCGTTAGCTGGCTGGATAATCAGTTTATCTGGCAGGATAAACCTGCTAGCAGCGCAGCAATACAACAGGTCATGGAAACTTTCCCTGATACAGCAGAACCTTATCAGTCTGAGCTGCATCCACAACAATATGCCTTTGTAGCAACACTGGCACAAAAGCTGAAACGCGGAGCAATGATATGGATTGATTATGGTTTTGACGCAGCACAGTATTATCATGTTCAGCGTCGTCAGGGTACGTTAATCGGCCACTACCGTCATCATACCGTTCATGATCCGTTCTTTTATCCCGGACTCACTGACTTAACCGCTCATGTTAATTTCACCCGTATTGCTGATGCCGGCATTGATAATCATCTGGACTTAATTGGTTATACCAATCAGGCAACATTTCTGCTGAATCTGGGTATAACCGAATTACTCGCAAAAATCGGCAAACCGGAAGAAAATGCATACATTCAGACTGCTTCAGCCTGTCATACCCTGCTGGATGCACATGAAATGGGCGAGTTATTTAAAGTCATCGCGTTTGGAAAAAATATTGACGTAGACTGGCAGGGATTCATATATGGGGATTTGTGTCACAAATTATAGATAATTTAAATTACAAATAAGTTTTATTTGTAAGTAAATAATAATTAATTATGTTTATCAAACAAGATATTATTATATGATGAACTTGATGAAATATATGCTGATAGCAGGCTGTATCTGCCTGTCAGATATCATTCAGAGAACTGGATAAGAAGTAATAAATCAATAAAAATAATCTGAATATTGTTTTTATACATTACTTACTGCACCCAATCAGGAATCAGATAATCAAAAGGAACAATCAATGTCATTATTATTATCTCCTATAACCATTGGTAATTTAAATCTGAAAAACCGAGTAGTTATGGCACCAATGTGCATGTATGAAGTAAAAAAGGAAGACGGTATCGTTACACCTTTTCATTTTGCACATTATGGCGCACGTGCCATTGCCAATGTCGGTCTGATTATTATAGAAGCCACTGCCGTACAGCCGGACGGACGAATTACCAAACACGATTTAGGTTTATGGGATGATAGTCAGACAGAAAAATTCACTCAGCTGGTTGATTCACTACATTATCTGAACAGCAAAGTAGGTGTGCAACTGGCACATGCCGGACGCAAAGCTTCAGATGCATTACAGCCAGTTGCACCCAGTGCTATTCCTTTTAATAGCAGCTCGAAAACGCCAAAAGCATTGAGTAAACCGGAAATCACACAAATCAAAGAAGATTTTATTGCTGCAGCCAGACGAGCTCGGCAAGCCGGTGTGGATGTAATTGAAATCCATGCTGCACATGGTTATCTAATCAGTGAATTTCTTTCACCGCTGAGCAATCAGCGTACCGATGAATATGGCGGTTCTTTAGTAAATCGTTATCGTTTGCTGCACGAAATTACTCTCGAAATGCGTGCAGTATTTTCCGGTTCATTATGGGTACGCATGTCTCTATCCGACTATGATAAAACCGGTCAGCAAAACAGTATTGCCGACTGGCAGGAAATATGTCAGTGGCTAGAACGTGACGGCATAGATGTTATCGATGTGTCCACCGGAGGTGTTATGGATTACGCTCCGGATATCCCGGTGCATGGCGGTTATCAGACACCTTTTGCGACTGCCATGAAGCAAGTAGTCAATATTCCGGTAGCAACCGTTGGCCTGCTGGATAGCCCTGATCTGGCTGAATATATTTTACAAACCGGTCAGGCAGATTTGATTATGGAAGGAAGGGTGTTATTACGTAATACCAACTGGTTAACCGAAGCAGCCCAGCTGCTGCATGATCATAATTATCAGCCTTTTAATAACTCTTATCAGCGCGGACTAATTAAATAAAAATTTTTATTAGCCGGCAAACAAACAGGCCAGACTTTCACGTCCGGCCTGTTTCATTAGTCAATATTATTCCGTCTCTGTTGCCACCTGCACTGATTGCGGCTGCAGGCAGGCCAGATATTCTGGCTGCATCTGTACCAGAAATCCACGCTTACCCCCATTAATATAAATCAGTGGTAAAGAGTAAATACTTTTTTCAACATACACCGGTAATCCGGCCTTGTTGCCAAAAGGACTAGTCCCACCAACCAGATAACCAGTCCATTTATTAGCCTGCTGCGGACTGGCTGGTTCTATATGCTTCATACTCAGTTCACGTGCCAGCTGACGGGTAGATATATGCCGGTCGCCATGCATCAGCACAATCAGACCTTGCTTATGCTCATTTTGCAGCACAATGGTTTTAATCACTGCATGCTCGTCTACGCCCAGCGCTAATGCTGACTGTGCTGTTCCGCCATGCTCAACATAAGCATACTCACGCGGTTCAAACGGTATCTGGTGAGCACGCAAAAAACGGATAGCAAGAGTAACCGGAAATTTACTTTTACTCATCAATTATTCTCATCAACTCAGGCATGGTTTGGATTACATACATATGGTTTAGTTCACGCTGCAAAGCTTGTATGTTTTGCTGTCTATCAAATACCACGTTTTGTAGTGCAGTTGTATCACCGCCTTTACCAGTATGGCTGCGATTTAGGGCTTGCTGTGCCTCAGCAAGGGCTTTTCGCTCGTTGGTTAATTCTGTTTGCAGTACGGATTTACGGTTAATATCATTACCTTTCGGAATGATATTAACCTTTGAAAGTAGTTTTTTTCATAATGGTAATTTCCGTGTAAAGATAACGGATTATTATTTTACTACTTAGTGAAAAATGATGGTTATCATATAGCGATATCTCGATAGATTCAGAAGATAGTATTGATATGAAAAGGCATTGCTTATATTCTTTTGCTGTCTGTTTTTTCTTTTCAGTCCAGTATTGCCCGGCCACAAAATAAATTCTTGCATTAACAGATAATATTGTAGCTCAGGCTATTTTCACAAGAACCAGTATATGGGTATAGAATTTTATGAGTATTAAATTTTACGAGAGCGGTAACCGCCTGGCAGAAGCCACCATTGTTAACGGCCTGATATTTCTTGCAGGACAAGTTCCAACTAATAAAGATGCCGACATCACTGCGCAAACTGCCAATGTTCTGGCACAGATAGATACTATTCTGGAAGCATGTGGCAGTGATAAGCAGCATATTTGTGAAGCAGTAATTTACCTGAGCAATATGCAGGAATATGAAGGCATGAATCAAGCATGGGATAACTGGGTTACACCAGGAAGAGCGCCGGCACGAGCCTGTATACAAGCTGCGCTTGCTAACCCTGACTGGAAAGTAGAAATCAAACTAACAGCTGTACAAAAAGAAATCCTTTAAAGCACTGAACCCGCGTTAAACGCGGGTTCAGTAATTGCTGACTCAGTACAGCTTAGCTGCGATAATCAGCATTAATTGTCACATACTCTCTGGATAAATCACAGGTGTAAATCTTTGCCTGTGCTTCCGCACGTGCCAGATCAATGGTTACTGTAATTTCATTCTGTGCCATTACCTGCTGACCAGCCTCTTCTGTATAGCTGGCAGCCCGGCCACCATTTTCTGCCACCAGCACTTCACCCAGATATACCTTAATTGCTGCCACATCCAAATCAGCAATACCTGCATAACCGATTGCGCACAAAATACGCCCCAGATTCGGGTCACTGGCATAAAAAGCTGTTTTTACCAATGGTGAACGGGCAACAGCATAGCCTACCTGTCTGGCCTCTGCTTCAGTCAGAGCATTGCGTACATCAATAGTAATAAACTTGGTTGCGCCCTCACCGTCACGTACAATCGCCTGTGCCAGTTCCAGTGCCAGATCAGCCAGTACAGTTTTGACTGCTAAGTAATCCTTTCCGGCTACTGACTCTATCCGCCCCAGCTGAGACTTACCTGTAGCTACGACCACAAAACTGTCATTGGTAGAAGTATCTCCGTCAACAGTAATCGCATTAAAAGATGTGGCTGCCACTTCAGTTACCATTTGCTGCAACAATGGCTGGGCTATAGCCGCATCAGTAAACACAAATCCGAGCATAGTAGCCATATTCGGATGAATCATGCCGGAACCTTTGGCAATACCGGTGAAACGTACTTTATGCCCGTCAATATAAACCGTACGGCTGGCCATTTTAGGAACAGTATCCGTAGTCATAATGGCGGCAGCAGCCCGCGGCCAGTGTACAACTTTCACTTTCGGCAAAGCAGCCACAATTTTATCTACCGGCAAGGGTTCGAGAATCACACCGGTAGAAAACGGTAAAACCTCTGATGCACTGCAACCAATCTGCTGTGCAACCTTGTCACATATCAACTGCGCATCATCCAGCCCTTGTTTGCCTGTACCGGCATTGGCATTACCTGTATTGATTACCAGTGCACGCACTCCGGCGTCTGTAGCCAGATGCTGTTTAGCAATCTGTACCGGTGCAGCACAAAAACGGTTTTGGGTAAATACAGCGCCGATACTGTTTATCCCGTTAAGCACAATAAGCGTTAAATCATCGTGTTCCGGTTTTTTGATTCCGGCCTGTCCGACAAATACCTGCACGCCGTCAATGGCTAAAATCTGCTCATCACCAGGCACGGACAAATTAACTGCCATTACTATTCTCCTTTAATCAATATATCAGCTTATTTTTTCAGCAATAGAAAGTGCTCATCATTATTCTGGCTGAAATTTGCGTTTAGTCAGCACGCGCCAGATAAACATCACATAACCGGACAAACTATAGAGCAGGAAAAAGGCAAACAGTACTACTGATGGTTCCCATGTCACTACCAGTAAGCCAATAACAGCCAGAATCATTACAAAAAAAGGTACTTTACGATAAGCATTGATTTCCTTGAATGACCAGAAAGGTATCTGAACCACCATGGATAAACCGCCAAACAGAGTAATAATCAGGCATAGCCAGTCTACATGAGGTAAACCCTGAAAAGTATGGCTTACCCAGATTAAGCCGATTACCAGTGCAGCTGCCGTCGGGCTGGGAATTCCGATAAACCATTTCTTACTTACTTTACCAATCAGAGTATTGAACAATGCCAGCCGCAAGGCCGCACAGGCACAATAAATAAATGCTACCGAGTAACCAATTTTACCAAAATGAAATAACTGCCATTTATACGCAATCAAGGCAGGTGCCACCCCGAAACTTACCATATCAGCCAGACTGTCGAGCTGTTCACCAAAAGCACTCTGACTGTTAGTTAAACGGGCAACCCGACCGTCCATGCCATCCAGCAGCATAGAAATAAATACCGCAATTGCTGCAACTTCATAATGACCATGCATAGACTGAGTAATGGCATAAAAAGCGGCAAACAGTGCCGCCAGTGTAAATGCATTAGGCAACAAATAAATACTGTTATCACGCAGCCGGCGGCGCCGGTTCGGACGATGGGGGCGATTTGGTTTAATTACATCATTTTTTTCTTGAGTCATATTCAGCTAAATCCTCAACAGGCAATATTAATACTCATCCTGTTTATTATGTTGTGCATATTTCATACCTGCCATTTCTATCATAGCTGTACGTAAATCATCCAGTCCGCTGCCATCCTGTACCGATATATAAACAGCCTGCGGACGACCATGTATATCACGCACAATCCCCTGCATTCTTTGTTCAGCAGACAATTTATCAATTTTATTATAAATAATCAGCTGCGGTATGTTTTCTGCATCAATTTCCTGTAATACCGTATTCACAGCATCTATTTGCCGCTCAAATTCCGGATGGGTAATATCCACCACATGCAGAAGCACATCAGCCAGCGCAGTTTCCTCCAGTGTCGCCGCAAAAGCAGCTACCAGTCCGTGCGGTAAATCGCGAATAAAACCGACAGTATCGGATAATAAAACACTGGTCTGGTCATTCAGATACAAACGGCGCACTGTATTATCCAGGGTGGCAAACAGCTGGTCTTCTGCCATGACCTGAGCTTTGGTTAAACGGTTAAACAGACTGGATTTGCCTACATTGGTATAGCCCACCAGCGCAAAGGCCGGCAGTGTACCCTGATACCGACTTTTACGCTGAGTTGCCCGCTGCCGGCGCACCTGCTGCAATTGCTGGCGCAGACGGGTAATTTTCTGCCTGATCAGACGGCGGTCAGTTTCCAGACGTGTCTCACCTGGGCCGCGTAAACCAATACCCCCTCTCTGGCTCTGCAAATGACCATAACCACGCACCAGCCGGCTGGATAAATGAACCAGCTGAGCTAGCTCCACCTGCAAGCGCCCCTCCTGACTTTGTGCACGCCGGGCAAAGATAGCGAGAATCAGGCCAACCCGATCCAATACCCGGCACTGGAGCAGCCTTTCAAGATTACGCTCCTGCGTAGGCGTTAGCGCATGGTTAAAGACCACCAGATCAATTCCGGCTTCAGCTACTGTTTGTGCCAGTTCTTCTGCTTTGCCTTTACCCACAAACAATGCACTGTCCGGCTGCTGACGTTTACACGGAACAACTTCCACTAAATCTGCTCCGGTAGCACGTACCAGCTCCTCAGCTTCAGCCAGTGCCGACTCAAACAATACTGTCCGGCGCTCGGCAGCAACCGGAAAATCCTTATCCAGCAATACCCCTACCAGCAGCACTCGCTCTGGCTGCTGCTCAGATAAATTGGTCTTATCAAATCTGCTCATCATTTACCGGTTTAAACGACAACAGGCTGCCTGACCTTACAAAGGACAAACAGCCTGTATAACAATTAATAGCCTTTATTCCTGAGACAGTACATGCCGTGCGGCAGCTGCTGCCCGATTAGCAGCTTCTGTGACCAGATCTGCATGTTCTTCAGTATTACTTTGCAGTTCAGCACTGATATCAGGAGCCTGCAATGGCAAAGTTGCCAGTACTGTACTGCTGGCACTGACCTTATCACCAATAGCCACCAGTGCAGTAGCATCTTCCGGCAAATAAACATCTACCCGCGAACCAAAGCGGATAAAACCATAGCGGTCACCGCGATGTAATAAATCATGCGCATTTACGTAGCACAGAATACGCCGTGCTACCAGACCTGCAACCTGTACAAATGTTACCGGCCGGCCGGTTTTGGTTACCGCAAGAACTGCATTACGTTCATTTTGTGCACTGGCTTTATCCAGTGCAGCATTCAGAAAGCTGCCTTTAAAATAATCTACACGCTCCACTTTGCCATCAATAGGGCTGCGGTTAGAATGCACATTGAATACATTCATAAATACACTGATTTTAAGAGCATTCACACCACGGTACGGATCGGTAGTTTTTTCCACAACCACAATACGTCCGTCTGCCGGACTCAACACATCTTCGGGATTTACAGGAATATCACGTGCAGGATCACGAAAAAACTGCACCACAAATGCTGTCAGCACCCATAAAGGCAGCGACCACCATCCGCACCAGAAAAAAGTTAATATGCTCAGCACCAGGCTGCCAATAATAAACGGCCAGCCTTCCTTAGCAATCAAAGGATAAGGATACACACGCGACACAAGGCTACTCCTTTACAGATGAGATACTGCGGATGAACCGCGAGCTAAAACAATGACAAAATTATAACCCGAAATCCGTACCTTAAAGCACCGCATATAACTATAAGCAGATTTCAGCATAAGAACAATATAAAAACAGTACAATTATTAACCAAAGACCAGCTGAACCATAACGGTTACCCTCTCAGCACCGCAAGCTGATATCCGACAACTTTACATTGAAAACACAGTAAAATTTTATTTAAAGAGAAAAACTGCCAGCATCACCAGAGCAATTACCGCCAGCCAGAAATTCTGCTGACGCTGCGTACGCAGCAGATGAATATAGGCATCACGCCATTCAAGCTGACGCTTTTCATCTACAAGGGCATTAAGCTTACGCGGCAGTGCAGGCAGCATTTGCGCCCAGTCCGGTGCTTCCTGCTTTAGCGTTTTCCATAGCGCTTTCAGACCAATCTGGTTATGCATCCAGCGGGTGAGAAACGGTTTGGCAGTTGCCCATAAATCCAGCTGAGGATCCAGCTGTCTTCCCAGCCCCTCTATATTAAGTAATGTTTTTTGCAGCAGCACCAGCTGCGGCTGAATTTCCACATTAAAACGACGACTGGTTTCAAACAACCGCATCAGCACCATACCAAAAGAAATTTCTGCCAGCGGTTTATTGAAAATCGGTTCACATACAGCACGCACTGCTGCTTCCAGCTCCTCCACTCGCGTATCTGCCGGTACCCAGCCGGATTCCACATGCGCAGTAGCAACCCGATGATAATCACGATTGAAAAACGCCAGAAAATTAATTGCTAGATAGCGCTTATCATAATCTGTTAACGTGCCGACAATACCAAAATCCAGTGCAATATACCTGCCGTCATCTGCAACCATAATATTGCCCGGATGCATATCCGCATGGAAAAAACCGTTGTCAAATACCTGAGTAAAGAATATTTCTACCCCATAGCGTGCCAGCTGGTGCAAATCTATATTTTTTTCACGCAACTTATCGGTACTGGCAACCGGAGTACCGTCCATCCACTCAATTGTCAGCACTCGACGCGCACAATAATTATAGTAAACAGCCGGAATAATCAGCATAGTGCTTTTACTGAACTGCCGCCCGAGCAGGCTGGCATTAGCGGCTTCCCGCATCAGATCAAGCTCATCATGCAAATAATTCTTAAACTCTGCGACTACTTCGCGTGGTTTTAAGCGTTTGCCATCTGCAAACAGCCATTCTACCCAGCGCGCTCCTACAGCCATCAGAGCTAAATCCTGATCAATAACCGGCGCGATGTCAGGACGAAGAACTTTTACTGCAACCTTTTGACCGATACCGCCGGCCTCATTGAATAAATAGGCTTCATGAACCTGAGCGATAGACGCACTGGCTACCGGCTGCGGATTAAAGCGGGCGTAAATTTCAGCCAACGGCCTGCCCAGCTCAGTTTCAATCACCCGGATTGCCACATCACTGGCAAACGGCGGCACCCTGTCCTGCAGTAAGGCCAGTTCACGCGCGTAATCAGCAGGGATTAAATCCGGCCGGGTGGATAATACCTGACCAAATTTAACAAAAATCGGCCCCAGACTTTCCAAAGCCAGACGCAACCGTACCGCTGCATCCAGCTGCCGGTATTTGCGTCCGCGCGGCAGTAAACGTATCAGCCTTTGCAGCCATGACGGATGTACATGCTGCTGAACCAGATCCAGCAGACCATATACATACACCGTATGGATAATTACCCAAATTCGTTTAGGCCAACACCACATGCACGCAGCTCCGGTTTATCCGAATAAAACGACTATTGTACGGGATTTTAACTACCTTTACCGAGCAATCGCTGCGCACAGCGGCATCACACTGTTTTAGCATTCTTTTCAGTCAGCTGTATTGCACCATCAACCTTACCCGGCATAAAGACATAAGCGCGGCCGAAGCCAGTTACAAGGCGAGCTTTTTCCAGTTGCAGACGAAACAGCATGAAATCCGGCAATTCAGACAGCACATCTACTGTATTGCCCAGTTTTGTTTTCATTGCTTGTAAAGCGGCAATGCCATCAGCTGTGTTTTTTTCAATTACCGTAACCGATACAGTATAATTCAGCCGAGCACGGGCAAAAATATTGCGTGCCGAAGTTTCATCTTCAATCAGCATCACACTGGCCTGCTCCTGTTGCTGCAAATTCTGTGTATGCGGTGCCAGACCGGATAATAAGATATACAGACAACCATCATATTCAGCAAAAGGCGCATAGCTTGCCTGAGGGGTACCATCCTGTGCTACCGTAGCCAGAACCAGAGAATTTAATTGCTGTAAACGTGTTACAGCAGCCTGAAGCTCAGCGACATTCTGTTGCTCACTCATACACTCATTCCTGTATCAGATTAACAATAACCAAAATTAATGATAATAATTTCCATCTAAAAATTCAAATTCCATTTGACCGTCATACCATTATTTATCATCGGCGAGGCATCATTATCAAACATACCGGGTACAGAAAAAAATGAACACAAACAAATCATCAAATCAAAATACCATTAAAATCAATAAAATCGGCAATGATTTATCTGTATCAGAATATTAATAACAATATAATAAGCTTTCACAGGCCAAAAATTAGGTAAAATTACCTTTCAGCCATTATTCAGACTGAATTTAATCAATCAGCAGTGGTTAGTTACATGAGTACTCAGCATAATCCGGCAGCCAGTCAGCCTCAGAAGCGTTCCGGTCAGTTTAAACAGCGACTGCTTAAACTGATTTTATTTTGCGGCTTCTTTATTTTATTTATTTTCCTGCTTGCCGGTCAGGACAGCAGAACTGCGGGCAATCACAAACCATGGCACCGCGATCTGACTATTGCAGCCTTTGAACCGGACGGCTCCTTTCTTGCCCTGCCCTATTCTTACGTTCAACAGTACACACTGGCCAATACCACTTTTCTGGCTAAAAAGCCTGACGGCAGCAAACAGAAAAATGATAACGATACCTTTAGTTATAAAGTTATTGAACAAAACGCACAACAACAGCTGATACGAACCAGCCTGCGTACATCACGCAGCATTACCATTGCCACCTATAAGGCTACCGCCGTCACAGTCACACCGATAAAATCAACGGTATATACAATAGATCAGATATCAATGGCTGCCGTTCTGGCATTAGTCAGCGTCTTGCTCCTGCAATTGATATATCGTTTTATCCGCCGCCGTTCTTTCAGAAATAAGACAAACTAATTTTTCAGTACCATCAATTTTCTGATTCATTCCAATACAAAAAAGCCACCTGTAACAGGTGGCTGTATCTATTATCCGGATAGCAGAATTATTCCGGCTGTATCAACCCATTTGTAGTCGGCACTTCCACCACAACAGGTTGTTCAGCCTGCTGTTTTGCCAGTAATTCATGCTTCATATCCAAATAACGCTGTATGGTTTGCACCAGCTCCTGCGTACCCTCACGTGCCAGTGCACTGATTTGAAATACCCGCGGGGTTGTCAGATCAAATTCAAACTGATCATCCGGCTGCGGGTGATCCCAGCCAATATCTGCCAGAAACTGAGCCACACGTTCGGCACGCTCATCATCAGCCAGCATATCAATTTTATTCAACACCAGCCAACGCGGCTTATCGTGCAAAGCCTCATCATAACGACGTAACTCTTCAATAATCGCCAGCGCCTCTGCTGCCGGTTCCACACCTTCATCGAAAGGAGCCAGATCCACCACATGCAGCAGCAAACCGGTACGCGACAAATGTTTCAGAAACCGATGCCCCAAACCGGCACCTTCAGCAGCTCCTTCAATCAAACCGGGGATATCAGCCATAACAAAACTGTGATTGTCATCACTGCGTACTACCCCCAGATTAGGATGCAGCGTTGTAAACGGATAATCAGCCACTTTTGGCCGTGCAGCCGAAACTGCACTAATCAGCGTAGATTTCCCTGCATTCGGCATACCGAGCAAACCCACATCCGCCAGTACTTTCAGCTCCAGCAATAAACTGCGTGCTTCACCTTCTTCACCGGGTGTAGCCTGCTTAGGAGCACGGTTTACTGATGATTTAAAATGAATATTACCTAAGCCGCCCTTACCGCCTTTAGCCAGACATACCCTCTGACCATGATGAGTTAAATCCGCCACAACCTGTTCCGTATCAACATCACGAATCAGCGTACCTACCGGCATTCTCAACTCAATATCATCAGCCCCGCGACCATAACGGTCTGAACCATGACCTTTTTCACCGTTTTTGGCCTGATAGCGTTTAACAAAACGATATTCCACCAGAGTATTAATATTTTCATCGGCTACAGCCCAG
The DNA here is from genome assembly GCF_013346865.1 of Snodgrassella sp. ESL0323. Lineage (NCBI taxonomy): Bacteria > Pseudomonadati > Pseudomonadota > Betaproteobacteria > Neisseriales > Neisseriaceae > Snodgrassella > Snodgrassella sp. ESL0323. The sequence goes on from NZ_JAAEDT010000020.1 coordinate 108,103, forward strand.
ACACTACCGCCTCTGCCGCCATCACCGCCATCGGGGCCGCCCTTAGGCACAAATTTTTCGCGGCGGAAGCTGGCCGCACCATTGCCGCCGCGGCCGGCAACTACCTCGATTTTTGCTTCATCAATAAACTTCATATCATTCTCAGTTTGCAATATTTATGCCAGGCAACCAGTCTCAGTAATACCCTTGTGAACACCTCATAGCATGATTATAGCCAAAGTACAGAATATCTGTGCTGCCTCTTCACACCAGCTGACCTGATAACAAAAAAGCCCTGCCAGACAAGGCAGGGCTTAACATCAGTAAAAACTTACTCGTCTGCGCCGGTATACGGACGCACACTTACGGTTTTACGGTTCAGCGCGCCCTTAACGGCAAATTCCACATAACCATCCACTTTAGCGAACAGAGTGTGATCTTTACCCATACCTACATTTTCACCTGCGTGAAAACGGGTACCGCGCTGACGAACAATAATTGAACCAGCCGGAATCAGCTCATTACCAAAGGCTTTAACGCCCAGGCGTTTGGCTTCTGAATCACGACCGTTGCGGGAGCTACCGCCTGCTTTTTTGTGTGCCATTCTGTTATTCCTTCACTCAATTAGGCAATCGCCACGATTTCAATCTGGGTAAAATTCTGGCGGTGACCCTGACGTTTCTGATAGTGTTTACGACGACGCATTTTGAAAATACGTACTTTATCGTGACGGCCATGTGCAACCACTTTAGCGGTTACTTTAGCGCCCTCAATAAAAGGCGTGCCCACTTTCACCGCTTCACCGTCAGCAATCATCAAAACTTCATTCAGTTCGATCTGGCTGTCGAGTTCTGCTGGTATCTGTTCTACTTTTAATTTTTCGCCAACGGCAACTTTATATTGTTTACCGCCGGTTTTTACGACCGCGTACATACTCAACTCCAATAGGAATTCAATTAAAAAACAAAAATTAAATTTCCGCAAAAAACGGAATTCGCGATTATATCAACGCATGATTTTACTGTCAAAACAATAATAAATATCTCATGATATATATAGCTCAGGCTAGTTAAGTCAATTAAAAATTAAGTCCTACCGAAAGCTATTTATAGTGTTGTCGGGTATGTGCGGAACTGACTAAATTTGCAAACAGGCTGTTATCAAGGCAAACTCACTCAAATTATTTATTTCCACATAAATATTATCTATTACCATAATAAATATGCTGTTATTACTTTGCATCATCTGTTAACCCATAGTGCAGGATTAAAATACCGTTTTTGACAACTCTATGGTGAAGGTATTTATAATACATTACAGATTTCAGATGGCTTTGATCAAATAGCAATTGATTTACTTTCCTCGTGTGGGTTATTACGATCCGAATACTGGCCTGTTTACAGCGACCTGCCAAACAGATAATACACCAACTATATCAACTCATTTCCTGAAACTTGGGAAAACCTGGCAAAACTTCCTTGTTTTTCAGTGTCTAATTAGTGAGAGAAATTAAATGCCAAATAAAAAGAGTCATATTATTCAGTTAATAAAAAAGGGGTATAGACTGCCACATGATATTGAAGTGGTAGCTTGTGAAATATATTATTCATCAGAATACAATAAGTTAATATGTAAAAATATAGTTAACGATTTTATCAATAGTGTGGTTACCTCCAAGTACAGTAATATTATTGAAATCACTTATAACTATATGATTAGATTAATTTACTCTGATGGAAATTTACTCTATGAAGAATTTTTAAAAGTCCTCCATTTATTTGACTCAATAAATATTTACTTTTATTTGGGAATGAATGAATCTCTTGATTTCATAGAAAAATCTGATGTGGCTATGATGTTTTTCTTAAAAAAATATGCAAAATGGAGAGGGGACATTATATCAAGTCATATTGAAAATAAACCATGGTGGCAGCGGGCTATTAACTTAAAAGACATCTAAATAAAGCCAGAGAGATCTCTTCCGATTATTTTTTATCTGCTAATTAATAGGGAAGAGAATGGAAAATGGAATGAAATTCCCTAAGGCACAGTGAATGAAAAATAAGAAATAGTGAATGAAAAACATAAAATGTTATCTAATTGATATATTTAATGAATACAAAAGTAAATATCCAGAGTTGAAAATTTGGTTAAGCGATAATGCTGTCAGCCAATCATGGGGAATGGGAGTATTGCCAGCTTACTCTTTAGAACCATATAACTGTGAGTTATTGGGGTATAAACCTGGAAGGATGCTTAAAAAAAAGGACTGCTCTCCAGCAAAGCATAGACATAGATATTTTATGGATATTAATAATAATATTATCGGAGAGATACGCTACACTAAATTCTCAAATTTCAAAAAAGAATGGCTTGTATACAGGAATTTTTACTTTAGACAAGACAATGAGATAATTGGATTAATATTTGGAGCTACTCTTGAAAGTAAAGATGATGCCAATCTAAATCATGTGATTTTAGTGAAATTAGATGGCGCTATAATAACTGATTCTTATTTTTACTCAGATGATAATAGGTTTTCAGCAAGAAGATATCTTTACAAAGATAATGTTATCACGAACATAGAAGAACGTCTGTGGTTGGGTGCATATATTGAACACTATTATAATATAGAAACTGAACCAACGCTAAAAATCACTGAAAATACGCCGAAAGGTCTTATTCAGATATATCCAAGTAATTAATTTTATCTAAAAAAACCAGAAGATCACCTTTTGCTCCTTCCGGCTATTTTTTATCTGCTATCTTTGCACATAACCTGTTTACACGCGGAAAGTCTTTTATTTGCAGAAAAATAGTTTTCAAATATTCAATCTAATCCGGAACAATGAATTATTGATAATACATACTACCCTGCTCTGTACCTTTTGAAAAAACAAAACCGAATTATCGAATTAAATGAAAATATAATTCTTTTTTAGCGAAAAATAATCCTGATGATGAGCTTATTTTCTTTTATAAGTATTTAACTGAATCGTAAAAGCTAAGTGAAACAGGAAGTTTCGACTCAAGTAAGACAATGAATTATTGGGTGCTTTTCATTGTCGTCAATTATAAAAAAAATGCATCTTCTACTATGAAAAATGACTATAATAAATAAAACACCAAAAGACGAAGTTATATCCGATATAGATATAGCAAAAGTAATAAAATATGACAATTATAGTTGGCATATAAACGATTCTTTTCCTCCAGATTTATCTAAAGAAGCAGCATTAACTCATATGGGATGGAGGAGGTAGCTTTGTATCGGGCGCTCAAGCGCAAGAAGAAAGCTTGGCCAGGGCATCGTCACTGTACTCTGCAAAATGAAATTCTATCATGAAATATATGAATATAATAAAAATAGAGACACTTTTCTTTATTCTGACCGTATGATTTATAGTCCTGCCGTATGTTTTTTAAGGATGATATTGATACCCTATTATCAAAACCTTAATGTATGGATATATTGACAAGTCTCGCCGTGAATATCGTGCAATGATTCAATATAATAGATCGGACAAATTGTCTAAAGTAAAGAATATGATGCTGAATAGAATAGATAAATATTAGCCGTATTTTAATAAATGGTGTGTAGAACTTGATTCTGGGAGCATGGGGATGTGGCGTTTTCTGTAACAATCTGAACGATATTGCCAACTATTTTGCTCATTTCCTGATTAATGAAGGGAAATATAGTAAATGCTTTGACAATATTATCTTTGCCGTATATAGTACAGAAAAAAAACGGGAAATATCTCATACTTTGAAACTATATTCAGATAAATGTAGTTCATCATGCGCATTTCGAAGAGTATTTTATTTCAAAAAAAGATAATAAAATATATACAAGTTAATTGAAATAAATGAAAGAAATAAATTACCTGAAGGGTGATGCTACTTCGCCACAGGCAAAAGGCATAAAAATTATAGCTCACATTTGTAACGATCTTGGAGGTTGGGGCAAAGGCTTTGTCATAGCAATATCAAAGCGTTGGGCAGAGCCTGAAAAAGCGTATAGAGAATGGCATCGCAATAGAGCCAAAAATGATTTTAAGTTAGGAAGTATTCAAATAATACAAGTAGAAACTTATATATATGTTGCCAACATGATAGGACAACGAGGAACAAAAGTTGGAAGTAAAGGCGTCCCGGTTCGCTATGAAGCTATTAAATCATGTTTGGAAAAATTGGCGGTTGAAGCTGAAATCCTGAATGCTAGTGTGCATATGCCTCGTATTGGTTGCGGACTTGCAGGAGGAAAATGGGAAAAGATAGAACCTCTCATAATAAAAATATTATCGGAAAATGATATACAAGTGTATATTTATGATTTTTAATAGATATGACCGTAAAAGAATTTGAAATGAGAGCTATGTATCAGGATGGGTATGATCGTGAAATTGATAAAATGTTCATAGGCTGGGTTATTGATAAAGGATTTGAAAGTGAGCTTTTAAAAGAAGATTATAGTAATGCTCTTTATAAATTTAGAGAAAGATAAAAAATAACTGACAAACTGAAACGGTCATTATCCAATGGTTACCACTACGATTATGATGGTTTTGGTCGACTGATTAAACGGCAACGACCAGCTGAAAATATCACGCAGTGGTTCAGTTATAACCATGAACATCAACTTATAGAAGCGAGGGTTGAGAGTTTACAACATCGTTCAATCATCCCAAATCCAAGTCATGCTGCTGATGTTCATATTCTAATAAAGCTAACTAGATCTCCTTATGACTGATGAAATTAAGATGAGCTTACTTTCTTCTATTTTTAACTAAATCGTAAAAGCTAAGCGAAACAGGGAGTTTCTCTGTTGAAGAAGTGGATGCACTGGGTAATCACGCTTACCAGCTGCCAATCGCCTTATCTGAATTAGAACGCGTGTTAGCCATAGTAACGAAAAACTAAAGAAGCGTTTGAAGCAGGTCTAGCCGCCATTAAAATTCGCTTGAAAATGGTAAGACATTACCCAAGGTACGGTGCACTAAAAATATAAAATATTATCTAATTGACATATTTAATGAATATAAAAGCAAATATCCAGAGTTGAAAATTTGGTTAAGCGATATAATAACCGCAAGTTTATTAGGGTCAATAATAGGTAAAGTGATAATGGTGTGCTTGTTGTTTAACATTTTAACTTGAATTGAATAATTAACTTACCGTTCTAAACAGTAATAACCTGACCGGAAAAGAAGCCTAACTTTTCCACCTAATACCAATATGATGCTCTGAGTCGACGAATTAATAAGACGACGGAGCATTACGATAAATATAGTCAGCGGTATACCACAACAGGCTGCCGGACATACTGCCACTTCTGACGAACGCACCGCTTTGAGCATGAAATTTATGCTCCGGCCTGTGTATACATCAGCATAATTTATCTAACCGATTCACAATTACATCTTTATTAACCCAAGCTAACTTTTCTCATTTCCTAAATGAATTTCAAGTATAATAATACACAAAAGTGCCCGGCAGTTTCGGGGACACATGGCTAAAACACATCATCATTACCAGTTGCAGAAACACTAAACACATGCTTGAGAACCTGCCTTATTTCCAGAAACACCTGCCTGAAGACTTAAACCGTGTTAATGCGGTAATCAACCGTGCTGTTGAATCCGAAGTTGTCCTGATTTCACAAATAGGCCAGTATATTATCAGTGCCGGCGGTAAACGCCTGCGCCCGATAATTACCATCCTTGCCGGCAAAGCTCTGGGCTATACAGAAGACCCGCTTTTTTCACTGGCCGCCATGGTGGAATTTATCCATACCTCTACATTGCTGCACGACGATGTAGTGGATGAAAGCGACCTGCGCCGCGGCCGGGAAACTGCGAACAATCTGTTTGGCAATGCCGCTGCTGTATTGGTGGGCGACTTTCTCTACACACGAGCCTTCCAGCTGATGGTTGGCTCCGGCAGCCTCCGTATTCTCAAAGTGATGGCAGAAGCCACCAATATCATTGCTGAAGGTGAAGTCATGCAGCTGATGAATATTGGTAATATTGATGTCACTGAAGAACAGTATTTACAAGTAATCGAATACAAAACCGCCAAACTCTTTCAGGCAGCGGCACAGGTAGGTGCCATACTTGCCAAGGCTACAGAACAACAGGAACTGGCTTTAAAATATTACGGTACATATCTGGGCTCAGCTTTCCAGATTATCGATGATGTACTGGATTATGCCGGTGATGTAGAAACCATTGGTAAAAATGTCGGCGACGATCTGGCTGAGGGCAAACCTACCCTGCCGCTAATTTACCTGCTTAATCAGGGCAGTGCTGCGGCCAAAGCCGATGTACGCCATGCTCTAGAACACGCCGACCGCAGCTATTTCAACAAAATTCACAATCACGTAATCAACTCTGATGCACTGGCTTATTGCACTATGCAAGCAAAAAAAGCCGTAGATGCCGCAATTAACTGCCTGAATGAGTTACCGGTTAATGAAACCACCCAGGCTATGCGAGATTTAGCCTTGGCATCTTTAGCCCGAATCTCTTAAAATAGCGGGCTATGGCAAATTTCAGCCATAGCCCTGTTTTTAAAAAGTCTCGCCGTAGTTCAACGGATAGAACACATGCCTCCTAAGCGTGTGATACAGGTTCGATTCCTGTCGGCGGGACCACTTATCAGACTTAACCGCGCAAGCTTTTAATCATCAGTTTTCTTCCTGATAATAAATCTTATAAAACTTACGCCCGTCTTCATCCCGTCCTTTTTCAATCATATCTTTACCACCGTGGATATAGATATGAAAATTTTTATCCAGCTTCACCACACTTTTAAAATATTTCTCCTGCTTTTTTACCGCTTTGGGAGAAATAGCAAAGCTTTTAACCGGCTCTAATTGATTTTCCTGCGCATAATTCTGGCTGAAATCCTGATATTGCTGAATCAGATCATCATTCGCAAAAACCCGCTGCTCAAACTCCTGCAAATCAAACTGCTCATTATTTTTAAAGTAATCAACAGACCTGTTCAGCAAACCGATTTTTTCTGATTTACTCTCCTCATCATCAGCGTCCATGGTCTGAGCAATAAATTGCTTGGCTGTTTCCATAATCTGAGTAGTCTGATGATATTCATTATTAACAGGTCTGATACTTAAAAAATCCTCAGTCCAGTATTTGGCCTCTGCATGTTTGTTGGTATTATCCACAACAGCAACCAGATAGCCCTGCTCTGAATGCAGATTAAAAATCAGACAGCCTTTATCCAGCTTCTGAATGCTTAATCCTTCAATATCAGCTAAATCATAACCATTCTGCCGGTCTTCAACTTTCAGAATTTTCTGCTTGTTTTCTGATTTAAAGATACCAATACAATCCACTACTTCATCATCTACCGTACAGTCAGCAAGATAAAATACGCCCAATTCTCCGGGCTTAATTTGCGGATGGTTACTTTTATCATACAGATAACGCCCCATGTTTTTAGACTGATTAATAAAATCATCAATATCTGTATGCTCAAACATGGCTTTGATAATGGTATAAACCGGATTGAGCTCTAAATCAGGAAAAAAATGAAACTGATACAACTCATCAAATTTAAAATTGGAAGTAATTAATTTATTAAGTGTTTCTTCCACATTTTCATAATTACTTAATTTATCACACAGCCGCACACCATCCGCAGTACTTTTGTTGCCAACACTGTGTATGATCAATCTACTAATCTTTCCAAGAACAAATTTCGGCATAGATTCAAACATTCTTATAATCAATAAACAAAATTAATAAGCGCTGGTTATACCTGCGCTTATTTGCTTTTTACCAAGCTTTTCTGGATAACAAGAAAAAAAGTATTAACGCAAGGAGAACAAAAATAGCACCAACCAACCCAATATAATGAGTTGACAGTTTCACTAATACCTGGCTGCCGACAAAGGCACCTCCACCAATACCTATATTATAAATGCCTGAATAAACAGACGTGGCAATGTCAGTCGCATCAGGCGCTGCATCGATCACTTTACTTTGCATGACCATACCAATAATGGTAATGGCTAATCCCCATATCACCCCTTGTATCATCGCGGTGTAGAGACTAAATGAGCTAAAATAGAGTGATAATAAGCACGCCATCAATAATATCACGGGGACAACTAATATCGCTGTTGGATATTTACTTGCGTATCGAGTAAAAATAACACTACCAATCATGCCCGAAAATCCAATAACCAATAAAAGATGGACAACAATTTCCTGACTGAATCCGCCCACTTTCATCATAAATGGTGTGATGTAAGTATAGGCAGTAAAATGTCCTGTGATAATAATAGCTGTTAATAAGTAAATATTGAGTAAGGCCGGGCGTTTTAACACTTTTGGCAGATTTTTGATTGAAATGGTATTAATACTGGGGACTTTAGGAAGTAAGTAAATCAATAAAACTAAAATACCAAAGGCAATGCCGCCAATACATAAAAACGTCACACGCCAACCGACTAATTCCCCTATTTTGGTACCAATAGGAATACCGAGCACCGTTGCCATTGATGTGCCAACTACAATAAAACTCATTGCTTTGGCTTTTTTGCCATTCGGTGCCAATTGTACAGCCAAAGGCGTGGTAATAGCCCAAAATACAGCATGTGCACAAGCGATACCAATACGAGCTGTCATTAAGCTATAAAAATTCCAAGCAAAGCCAGCTAATATATGACTGCCAATAAATAAACAAAACAGCAAAATAAGGAGTTTGCGACGCTCCATTTTGGATGTTAATACGGTTAAAGGTAAAGATAGTAATGATACCGCCCAAGCATATATCGTTAATAACAACCCTGCATGAGCGACATCCATCGAAAAGCTTTCTGCAATATTAGGCAGTAAACCAACCGGTACAAATTCGGTAGTATTGAAAATAAATCCAGCAAAAGCTAAACAAAAAATCGACGACCATATCTGAGAGCGCTTTTTAGCATTGTTCATGATTTTACTTAACGACGGGATAAATTAATTGTTGGTAATTATAACTGGAGATTAACCATTAAAAGCTCAATTGGTATGCTAGCATTAACGCCAGCAATAAACTTATCAATCAATTAAAATTCAGTAATTTATCCTTGTCACTTAGTAATACATAATTTTTAAAATTGTTTGAAACAAATTTTGTTGTCAAAAACTATTAAATCAATAAAAGAATTAATCATATTAAATATTATTTTTAACATTTCTTGATTTCTTTATAAGTTTTATAGATTAACCTTGATATTATTAATTTTATGTAATTATAATACCGATGAGTTCACGAGCAATGATCACAGGGTCTCTTGCTGCTTCTGATAAATTCGATTTTGAGGTTAAGAAATCAAATCTTGAGCTATCTGAGATTGCATCAATCTAAATATTTAAATGACTTGAGAGATGATTTTGAAATGGACCTTGCGAATTCGCCACAAAAGAGAGATTGAAAAATATCTTAAGCTAAAAAATTGATAATATAGATTTTGGAAGTTCTTTTTTTAATTAATGAAAAACGACAATGAAATTTAAACTAATATTAATTACCTTGTGCATTATTTTTTTCGGAACTTCATCTGCTGAAAAATTAAATTTTAATATTGATCATAAAGTCATTAACAGTGCAAAATTTGATAATGGATTTGGCGCTCAAAACGACAGAAATTTCATTCAAAAAGACAGAGATTTCATTGAACTTTATCAAGATAATAATCTTATTACCAAAATTCCAAGTTTTGATGAAGATGGAGGAAATCGTTTTAAGAAGATATTAACCCGCTACGAAGGGAATAATATCATCAGGGTAATTACTTATTTCCCTGATAGAGGTCATTTTAGAATATATTACGATATAGGATTTAATAAAAATAAAAATTTATTTATGCTAAATAAAGTAAGTTTCGAAATACAAGAGTGGTTATCTGAGACAGATGCTAGAACTATTTATTGTTACCATCAAATCAATCAAGAGGTAAATGAGTTAATGAACAGTGATGATTGGTTTCATAAAATACGACCTTCCGCTGATGGATGGGAAGACGGTACAGTAAAAGGAAATTGTATTGTGAGCAATAAAATCGTTGAATACGAAAATGCTTATATTGTAGTTAAAAAATCCCATTTATTGAGTAAACCAGATATAAATCATCGTACAAAAATGTATTTAGTTAAAGGAGATATAGTTAATTTATTAAAACAGGATCATGATTTTTATTATGTGGAATATATTAATTCGAAAAATAAAGCCACAAAAAAATGGCTTCATTGTTCTGCTCTAGAGGCTTGTAATAAATATTAGTTACAATATAATTTTTTTTTATTTATTTAATTGATTTTAAATCACTGTTTTTATTAAATTGAAAATTTAGATACGATTTTTAAGATAGAGTTTATCTTGTAAAGCAGACTATAGACTTTCTAGTTGGCTAATATAATCGGGTGGAGAGTCACATACCAGCCCCTTTGTGCTATTAAGATATCAATTGACTACGCGCATATGCAATCATATCTTTAGGATAATAAATAAAGCGGTGCAAAGTGCTATCGTCAATATTTTTTAGATATGCTACCGCTGCAGCTTCAAAACACCAGTAGCCAACAAAAGAACAACAATCTCGAGAATCGCCTTGTTGATTTAAATGACTATCTATGTATTCATATCCAGTTTCACGTAATCCATCGTACCAAAAGCGTAAATATTCGTCTAAAAATTTTAATGTGTCTTTCGGTTTTTCGGCATGAATGGCTTTATAAAGTGGATTACGAAAAGATAATTCACTCGGTGTTTCTTCTTCAGTAATAGGATAATCTGGAATTTTCATTGTAATTAGACTATCTATCGATTTTTCTCTATTTTCTTGATCATAATCGACGGCTTTTACTATGGTTTCAAACCAATCAATACGTTCATATAAAATACATAAACCTAATAAATTTGACAGAGTTTCAGTTTCAAAATATTCCGTTAATATAATTATCATCATTTTATTATCTGGATTGGCAATATTATATCTGTCTACATAATCATTTGAGTTCTTTATAAGTTTTATAATGTATTCCATTTTATTAAATAATTCATTACAACTCTTTCCTACGGTATAATCTAAACAAAATTGTTGATATTGCAGTTCTACCATAAACTCAGCATAACCATCTTTTTCTCTTTTCATATCGCTATCAACTCTACTAATTAGTTTGTTGAGCCTTTTTTGAAAATAATGGTAAAAATCTTCATCTAATAGTTTTTGACGACGTTGTTGTTCAAATTCTGACATAATTATTTCATCTCCTAAATTTATTTTTTATTCGGTTTTTTCTGCTTAAAAGTTTATCCTGAAATAATATTTTACAAATTTCAGTTTTTAAAAATTTCTTTATCCATTATTAAACGCTGTTTTCTTGTTCTGGATAATATATCAAAATAATAATCATTTAAACTTTCTTTTATAAGCTGAGCATATTTATTACAATCAAGTTCAATTAATGTTTTTCTGTCTAGTCTAATTATCATTCTTTTAAGTGTATTATCATTATTTAAAATTCTTGCTATACATGAATTATATTTACTAGTTACTTTTAATATATCATTACTAGAAAAATTTATAGAATAATTAGATATAAACTTTACATATTTGTTGTCGACTTTTCTCAGAATGAATTTATTCAATTGCCATTTATTATTCAATTCTCTTTCTTTATCATTATCAGGTATCAATAATAAAGAATAAGAAATAATTGATAAATAAAAATTATCATTATCTGAGTATATACTTAAAGATTCATTTAATTGTTCAAAAATCTTCTCCGGTTCATTTTCTGCATCAATGCTTTCAAAATATTCATTCAATATTGTTAATTTTTTTAATACATAATCTGTTTCAAAATAATCATGATCCATATCATCAATCAACGCGATAAGATTTGCTTTTGCTAATGAAAAAAGACCATCAATATTATCCAATTTGTTTTCTAATTCATATTTTCTATCATTCACAATAAGCTTAGCAAAAAAATATTCCTGAAATGAACGATGGATAAATTCAAAATAATCACCATCCTGTAAGAGTAAAGACACTGAATGTACAAAATCATATCGAATATCATTTTCTTTATAAATGCTATCTAAACTCACTATTTTTAAAGCTGAATTTATATATTTATCAACCTGTTGAAAATTAAAACCATATTTTTGCCTCTGATAAGTCAGAGCACAAAAATACATAAAAACCTTTTCTAAGTTTTCATGGGATAACTTGCTTTTTAATGGTCGGTGAAATCGTCCTTTAGACGCATCGTGTTCTTTAATCAGCACTTGAAAACATTTTTCATAGAAAATATGCCTTTTAGCCGGAATATCGCCATATTCATCAAATGTCAGTAACATCATTGATGCTAATAAAGGATTTGAAAGAAATTCTTCATGTTCTGCAAATTTATCTTCCGTTAAAAACTCAAGAAACTCTGTTTTTCTTTCTTCAACATAATCAATTTTTTTAATAAATGATTGGCATTGGTGATAATTAAAAGGAAGCAGATGCGCAACATAAAAATTTTCCCACGTTGTGAATTCATTCGGTCGGCTTGTCACTACAAAGGGGCAATCCGGGTATTTTAAAGTTAATTTGATTATTTCCTCTTGAATATTGCTTTGTTGCGAATCACTTACTTCGTCCAAACCATCAATTAAAAAATAAAATAAGCCTTTTTTTAAACCATATGTAAATTGTTCTTGGGTAAAACTATCTGAATATGTCACGATAGATTCATATATGCAATCAAGTAATGTTTGAATACCTGATGATATACTTCTTAATTCAAAAAAAATGGGATAAAAATTGACCTGATTATCAATTAATTCTTTATAGATTTTTTTTAGAAAAATCGTTTTACCATTTCCCGCATAGCCTGAAATAATAGTTCTGTGTAAATCGGTGGATATTGATGATTTTATTTCATCTTCTTTTAAAATATCATCATCTATTTTAAATTGCAGTGGCTCGTAAATTTTATCCAGTTCCGTAGGTTCATCCCGTTCCAGTAGGGTACGCACATAAGCGCATCTTTGGTAATTTGCTTTTATATATTCAGGCAGCCCTTTATTTAGTTTCATTTCAAGATTTTTATACTTAGCAACACAATATTTAGTAGCTTTTTTTGACATAGCGATTAAAAATTTCGTTATGTTTGAATCCATTTCTTGAGTAAACAGGTCTTTATCCATAATTTATATGTTTATTTAATTTATATTTAAGATATTAATATTATATATTATTTAACATTGAGAAAAATCTAAGCTTTTTAACAGAAATGCGCTATATCTGAAATTAAAATAAATGCTATTTGTTTTCCATTTAAAATACAGCAATAATACTCTGTTTACAAAAACTGACTTATTCAATTTCTAAGGATTTTTTATGTCTACCCTACTCCCCATCACCGAAATTGCCCGCAACAGCAGCATTCCCGAACAATACCTTATCCCTTACGGCCATGAAGTAGCCAAAGTAGATTTAAAGGTGATTCAGCCGGATAGCAAACAGGGTAAGCTGGTGCTGGTGTCGGCCATTACCCCGACACCGCTGGGAGAAGGTAAAACAGTAACCACTATCGGGCTGAGTCAGGGGCTGAATTTTATCGGCAAGAAAGCGATTGCCTGTATCCGCCAGCCCAGTCTGGGGCCGGTATTCGGGGTAAAAGGCGGGGCAGCCGGCGGCGGTAAAGCACAGGTTTTGCCGATGGAAAAGCTGAATCTGCATTTAACCGGTGATATTCACGCTATTACAGCGGCTCATGATCTCGCCTCTGCAGCACTGGATGCACGCTTATACCATGAAGAACATCTGGGCGAGGAGTTTACGGCACAAACCAAGCTGCCGCGGCTGAATATTGATAAAAACCGGATTGTCTGGAAACGGGTAATCGACCACAACGACCGTGCATTGCGCCGGATTAAAGTAGGTGTGGGCGGTGGTGTTAATGGTGTGGAGCGTGAAGACGGGTTTGAGATTTCTGCTGCGTCCGAATTAATGGCGATTCTGGCGCTGGCGACGGATTTACAGGATATGCGCCAGCGTATCGGGCGGATTATTCTGGCTTATGATACTCAGGGCAATCCGGTTACGGCAGAAAAACTTCAGGTAGCCGGTGCGATGACAGTGTTACTGAAAGATGCGATTAATCCGAATCTGATGCAGACAGCAGAACAGACCCCAGTACTAATTCATGCAGGACCGTTTGCCAATATTGCCCATGGTAATTCTTCGGTGCTGGCGGATATGGTCGGTCTGCAAGTGGCGGATTATGTGGTAACAGAAGCTGGTTTCGGCTCTGATATGGGCATGGAGAAATTCTTTAATATTAAATATCGCCAGACAGGTGTGGCGCCTTCATGCGTTGTATTGGTAGCCACGGTACGCAGTCTGAAATCGAATAGCGGCCGGTTTAATATTAAGCCGGGTCAGCCATTACCGGCAGAAGTTACTCAGTGTAATGTTGAACTGCTGGCTGAAGGCAGTGCTAATCTGGGCTGGCACATTCAGAATGCGAAAAGCTATGGCCTGCCTGTGATTGTGGCTATTAATCGCTTCCCGTACGACCATCAGGAAGAGCTGGATTTTGTACGCCAGTATGCGCTGGAACACGGTGCCTGTGCATGTGAAATCAGTGATGCGTTTACTCAGGGTGGTGCGGGCACTCAGGCTCTGGCTCAGCATGTAGTCGCTGCCTGCAATCAGGAAAATTCGGTTAATCTGCCCTATGCTGACAATATGCCGCTGCCGGAAAAAATTCAGACCATGGTGAAGAAATACGGAGCGCGTCAGGCTAATCTGTCGGCACAGGCTTTGCAGAATATTGAAGAAATCAAACAGCTTAAGCTTGATCATTTACCGTTATGCATGGTGAAAACACCATTATCTATCAGTGCAGACCCGAATCTGAAAAATGTTCCGACAGATTTTGATGTTGAAATTGCCCGTTTACAGGTATCGGCCGGGGCAGGCTTTATTCGTGTATATGCGGGTAATGTGATGACTATGCCGGGGCTGGGTACTCTGCCTGCTTATCAACAGATTGATATTGACGCTGAAGGCAATATTGTCGGTTTACATTAAAATTTAACAGAGCTGCCGGCCGGTTGCCGGCTGAGTGACAATTCATGCTTATGCCAAAAGAGTTTTATGCTTTTGTGGCATTTTTATGTATATTAGTCTGAATTCAACAACCATGAACATCTGAGCCTTGGATAAAGATTATGGATTATGGCCAAAAGCTGGCTGCAATACCGATTATAAGGTTAAGATTAATTCAGCGCGGCTTATATGGTATTGTTCTGATTATTACTTATGTTTAGATTATAAATTATAGTTGTTATTATTAATTTTAAAGTTGAAAATCATTAAATATAAATTTAAAAATTAATTTATTTATCTATATTTTAAATTATCAAGTGTGATTTATCATTTAAATTAATATTTTTTAAGTTTTATATTACAAATGTATTTTCAATATGCTTTTTTTAATCTAAAATTATAAAAAGCTTACCGATTATTCTGATAAGTCTAACCGGTAAGCCACAATTCAGATTTACGTATGGTTGTTGTGTTTTATTTATTCCGTTTAAGCCAGAGGTTGCAGTAATGCATCGAATGCATCCACAAACTGTTGTAAGCCTTCTTGCTGTAAGCGCACTGCTAGGGATTCAAGATTAATACCCAGCTTCTGAATTTCAATCAGTACGTTTTTAGCCTGCTGTACATTCTGTGTCAGTGTGGCATCGGCATGTCCATGATCGATAAAGGCATTAAGCGTGTTGGTGGGTACGGTATTAATGGTGTCAGCACCAATAATATTTTCTACATAGCAAACATCGGAATACGCCGGATTTTTAGTCCCTGTGGATGCCCAGAGCAAACGCAGTGGTGCAGCCTGCTGTGCAGCCAGATCGGTAAATTCACGGCTCTGGATAAATTCCTGCCATTCAGCATAAGCTGTTTTGGCCAGTGCAATAGCGGTTTTACCCTGCAAAGATTCCGGCAGAGTAATGTCCAGAGCACTGTCAATGCGGGACAGGAAAAAGCTGGCGACTACCTGAATACGGTTAACCGGCAGATTTTGTGCCAGACGCTGGCGAATGCCGGCAGCGTGTGCCTGCCATGCTTTGCTAAGCTGGGTTTTAGAAAACAACAGGGTCAGGTTAACATTAATGCCCTGTGCAACCAGTGTGGTTAATGCCTGTATTCCGCTGTCTGTGGCTGGTACTTTTATCATGACATTGGGTCGGTTAAGAACTTCCCATAGTCGCTGGGCTTCAGTAACGGTAGCCTGAGCATCATCGGCCAGATCTGGCGCCACTTCAAGGCTGACAAATCCGGCTTTACCCTGACTGCGTTCATACAAGGGCAGACAGACATCACATGCAGCCTGTACATCGGCTACTGCCAGTTGTTCATAACGCTGTTTGGGGGACAGCGGCTGCTGTTTTAGCTGGTTAATATCATTCTGGTAAAGTGTATCGCTGGCAAAGGCTTTTTGAAAAATGGCCGGATTGGAAGTCACGCCACTGATACCCGCCTCAAGCATGTGTGCCAGTTCACCCGACTGAATCAGATTCCTGGAAAGATTATCCAGCCAGATTTGCTGTCCCAGTGTATTGACTTGTGCTAATACGGCCATATTATTTCCTTATGGTAAATATATGCAAGATATGTTTTGTTAAGGTTAATCAATCGATTAAACCGGTTATTCATGAGTTATAGATTACTCTAACGAGGATGGCGTAATTTGACAAGTTCCGAAGCAAACAAAATAACCGGTATCAGGTTATAATCAGGTTAAATTTATTGTGTCTTCGTTTGCTTGTTATTGCTGCTGATGGTGTTATGAATTTACAGGATAAATATTTAGACTGGGGCAAAGAAGTTTTTGCTATTGAAGAGCAGTCGATACGTGAAGTTGCCAATAGTTTGGATGAGCATTTTGCTGAGGCAGTAACGACTATTCTCGACTGCCGCGGACGGGTGATTATCACTGGTATGGGCAAAAGCGGCCATATCGGGCGTAAGATTGCCGCTTCAATGGCATCTACCGGCACACCGGCTTATTTTGTGCATCCGGCTGAAGCAGGACACGGCGATCTAGGTATGATTGTTGATGGCGATGTGCTGATAGCATTATCCAATTCCGGTGAAAGCGAAGAAATTCTGGCACTGATACCGGCCATCAAACGTAAGCATGTGCAGCTGATCTGCATAACCGGTAAAACCAGTTCAAGCATGGCGAAACATGCGGATATCCATTTATGCGCTCATGTATCACAGGAGGCCTGTCCGTTAGGGCTGGCTCCAACATCCAGCACGACGGCGGTAATGGTATTGGGTGATGCACTGACGGTGGCACTGCTGCGTGCGCGCCAGTTTACCCCTGAAGATTTTGCGCTGAGCCATCCTGCCGGCAGTCTGGGTAAACGTCTGTTGTTAACGGTAGCTGATGTTATGCATGGCGGCAAAGATATGCCTCTGGTACAGGAAGATACGCCTTTGCGTGAAGCCATTGTTACCATGAGTGAAAAAGGTCTGGGAATGCTGCTGGTAGTCAATACTGCCGGAGAGCTGTGCGGTTTATTTACAGACGGTGATTTACGCCGTTTATTTCAGGATAACCGGGAATTAAAAGAATGGCTGATGGTCGATGTAATGGGACATGCACCTAAAACCATCACTGCCGACCGGCTGGCAACGGAAGCACTGAAAATCATGCAGGCGAATAAGGTGAATGGGCTGGCTGTAATTGATGCAAATAACCATCCGGTTGGTGCGCTGAATATGCATGATTTATTACAGGCACGGATTGTTTAAATGCGCAAGAATGTTATGACTGAGGAATGCCGATGAATACGATGATGTCTGCCAGTGCGGTGGTTGAAGCTGCCCGGAAAATCAGGCTGTTTATTATGGATGTAGACGGCGTACTGACTGACGGTCGTATTTTTATCCGTGATAACGGCGAGGAAATCAAAGCGTTCCATACGCTTGACGGCCACGGATTGAAGATGTTGCACCGCCACGGCATTCAAACGGCAATTATTACCGGACGCGATGCACCCTCTGTCGGTATCCGAGTACAGCAGCTTGGCATCGGACATTATTTCAAAGGTATTTCAGATAAACGCAGCTGTTATCAGCAATTATTGCAGCAGCTTGGTTTAGATGAGCAGCAATGTGCTTACATCGGCGATGATGTCGTAGACTTACCGGTTATGAAACATTGCGGGCTGGCAGCAGCAGTACCCGGTTCTCATCCTCTGGTATTACAGCATGCTGATTATATTACCCGTGCGTCCGGCGGAGCCGGTGCAGTACGTGAAATCTGTGATTTATTACTGGATGCACAGGGCTTTCTGGCTCAGGATATGGCGGAGTATCTTGCATGAATGTGATTCGCAGCCGCAGTAACTGGGCATTTCCGCTGATTCTGGCAGTAGCCCTTGGCGGCATAAGCTTCTGGCTAGACCGGATTACTGAGATCAAGACAGTGGAAATTCCCCTGAATCCGAAAGAGCCTAAGTATGTGATTAATTCGATTGACGGTGAACGGTTTGATGAGCACGGTCAGTTAAGTGAAACCATTCACGCCACAGCTGCTCGGCAGTTTCCGCAGCAAACTGTTATTTATGTCGATAATCCCAATATGGGATTATATACAAACGGCGCAGAGCTCTATCGTATTAAGGCCAATACCGGACAGTACTATACCGACAGCCGCAAAGTAGATTTACTGGGACAGGTAATCTGGCATAAAAATCCGGTAGGAAATGAACCGGCAGGACAGCTGGAAACCAGCGTATTGCATGTTGATACACAAACTCAGGTAATCAAAACTGATGCGCAGGTTTCTTATCAGTATGGTATATCCCGCGGTATATCACAAGGTTTCGAATACGACAAACAACGCGGTTTTCTGAATTTACCCGCACGCGTAAAGGCTATTATTTATGATCCGCACTCTCATTAACAGCAAAGCTTTAGCAGCCTTATGTCTGCTTACCGGCAGTATGCACGCATGGGCGCTGGCAAGTGACCGGCAGCAACCTATTCAGATTGAGGCTGATCAGGGTTCTCTGGACAAACAAAATCAGACAACCGTATTTAGCGGTAATGTTCAAATGCGGCAGGGCAGTATGTATATGAATGCAGCCCGTGTCACTGCACATAAGGATAATTCCGGTAATCAGACAATTATTGCAGATGGCAAACCTGCCAAGTTTGGTCAGAAACTGGATAAAGACGGCATGGTAACCGGCCAGGGAAATAATGTACACTATGAAAGCCAGAGCGGCATTGTTACGATTACCGGTAATGCTCAGATAAACCGCGGTGGTGATATGGCTCGCGGCGGCGTGATTGTTTATAACACCAATACCGAAGTTTATACTGTTAAAAGTGCGCCTAAAGAGCGGGTACACATTATCATCCAACCGCAACAGAAAAAGAAATAAACCAAGCTCATGAATGTAATGCCTACTGTACCGCCAAGTCAGCTTCATGTCAGCGGTCTGCAAAAAAGTTTTAAACAGCGTCAGGTAGTTAATGATGTCGCACTGGAAGTCAACAGTGGCGAGGTAATCGGTCTGCTTGGCCCGAATGGTGCTGGCAAAACTACCAGCTTCTATATGATTGTAGGTCTGATTGCAGCTGATGGTGGCAGTATCATGCTAGATGAGCAGGAAATTACTCACCGTCCGATTTATGAACGTGCACGATTGGGTTTAGGTTATCTGCCTCAGGAAGCTTCGATTTTTCGTAAAATGACAGTAGCCCAGAATATCAAAGCTATTCTGGAAATTAACTATCCGCCGGAAAAACGAGCCGAACAGCTGGAGCTGCTGCTGGCCGACCTGCATATTGAGCACCTGCGCAATAACACTGCACAGTCTTTGTCCGGCGGTGAACGCCGTCGTGCTGAAATTGCACGGGTTCTGGCCATGAACCCGCGCTTCATTCTGCTTGATGAACCATTTGCCGGCGTTGATCCGATTGCAGTGATCGATATTCAGAATCTGATTTCTTTCCTGAAACAGCGTGGTATCGGCACACTGATTACTGACCATAATGTCCGTGAAACTCTGCGTATCTGTGACCGGGCATACATTATTAATCAGGGCAGTGTACTGGCTTCCGGTGTCCCGGAAGAGCTGGTTAATAATGAACAGGTACGCGCTGTTTATCTGGGTGAGCATTTCGAGTATTAACTGCATATGCAAAAGCCAGCTACTCATCTCCGACTCAGTCTTACCACCCGCCTTAGTCCGAAACTGCAACAATCGTTACAGGTGTTGCAGCTGTCTACGCTGGAATTACAGGAACTGGTTGCCGGCTGGCTGGAGGATAATCCTTTTCTTGAGGAAGTAGAAAATACACCTGAAGACAGCTTTTCCGATACTCAGTATGTACAGCCGCCACAGCCGGGTATTAAGCAAGCTGAAAGTGATGTCTGGGACACGCTGGCCGACAATCCTGATATGTATGAATTGCTGCGCCGGCAAGTATGTGAATACGATCTGGACAAAGTGACAGCAGCACGGGTTTATTTTCTGATTGAGAATCTGAATGAACAGGGTTATCTGGACAGCAGTTTAACTGATCTGGTAGAAAACGCACCGCTGGAATGGCAACTGGACGAAACAGAGCTGGAACAGGCGCTGACGATTCTGCAGCAGTTTGAACCTACTGGTGTTGGCGCTCGGAATTTACAGGAATCGCTGTTGTTGCAAATGGATAATTTGTCAGGCGAATCAGCCGATGTCAATGAAATCCATACTTGCGCGCGCTTACTGATTAACAAACATTTTGGTCAGTGGCTGAGTACCCATCAGTTCAGACAACTTTGCCGGCAACTGCCTCAGTTTTCTGTGAACACACTTGAAGCGGCCTGTAAACTGATTGGTACGCTGAATCCTTATCCCTGTTACGGATTACCTGATCGTAATGGTATTCTGTCTGTCCGCCCTGATATGGAAGTTTATATCAATAAAAGTGGTAATTGGCAGATACGCCTTTTGCATGATACTTTTCCTCAGCTGAGAATAGAACCCGGTGTTGAAGAATGGTTAGAGCAAAAAAACACTGAGATGGATGCCTTGTGTAAAAACAAATGGCAGGAAGCACAAACCTGTCTTCACAGTTTGCAGATGCGTAAAACCACTTTGCAACGTCTGGGCGAATGGATTTTGCAGCAACAGCAGGATTTTTTCAGTTTTGGTTCTCTGGCGCTAACGCCCTTAACCATTAAAGAAACAGCTCAGGCTCTCGAACTGGCAGAAAGTACTGTTTCACGGGCAATCAATCAGAAATACCTGACCTGCTCACAAGGTGTTTTTCCTCTGCGCTATTTTTTCAGTCAGTCTGTTGCAGCAACGGATGATGGAACAGGTAACAGTCAGACAGCAATTAAAACACTGCTGCAAAGTATGATTAACGAAGAAGACCCGAAACACCCCTACTCTGATACACATTTGGTAAATCAGCTGGCTAAGCAGGGTATTAATCTGGCCCGGCGCACAGTCGCAAAATACCGTGAGGCCTTGAAAATTCCTCCGGCGCACCAACGTAAAGTACAATACAGTAATCATTAATTTTCAGTTAACTTCCATAAAATTTATTCTGTTTTTCCCTAAACCCTTTAAAAAGGATCAGGCTATGAATCTGAAATTTATCGGACAGAATCTTGATGTTACCGCAGCGCTGAAAGACTACACACTGAACAAGCTGGAACGTATTAGCCGTCATGCTGATCAAATTATCAGCGCAACTGTTACTTTCTCTGTATTTAAAGTTCAGAAAAAAGCTGAAATTGATTTGCATCTTTCCGGTAAAGATATCCATATTGAATGCCTGGATAATGATATGTATGCTGCTATTGATTGTCTGATGGATAAACTGGACAGAGCTGTGATTAAATATAAAGAAAAAAAGCAGCCTTCACGTCAGACACCTGAAATATGTGCTGATCCGGCCACCGAAATTGAATAACCGGCAGACATTTTAATAACATTAATAAATTGTATTTATGATTCCAGCACAGTTTTTTGCTAATCTGGTTTGCTAAAGGTATATAATCAACTTTGAAATAATATTTTTGCTGTTAAATAGTTTATAAGTAATATCAACTTTAACTGACACGCAATTCTTTATTCTGAATAGAAAGAGGTATTAACATGAAATTGAATTTAAAAACACTGGCATTAGTTGCCGCAGTAGCTGCCTCCCTTTCTGCCTGTGAAAATATGACTCCGGCTCAGCGGCATACTGCAACAGGTGTTGTAGTGGGTGGTGTAGCAGGTAATCTGTTAGGTAAAGACACTGGTGCTACTTTAGGCGGAGCAGCTCTGGGTGGCGTTATCGGCAGCCAAATTAAATAAGCAAACTATTTTAATGTCAAAAGCCTGCTGTTCTCAGCAGGCTTTTTTATGGCTATTAACCGGGTTATTCAGATTCCGGCTGTTCAATTTTGCTGATACGTACCCGTTCCAGACGGTGTCCGTCTTTGTTCAATACTTCAAAACGGTAACCGGCATAATCAATGGTATCTCCGACATCCGGAATATCTTGCATTTCTTCCATAATTAATCCGGCTACAGTATGGTACTCAGCGTCTTCCGGTAAGGTAGGCAAATGCAGGTGCTGAGCCAGAATGGCATATTCAAGACTGCCGTCTACAGTAACGCTATGATCGGCATTTTGCTGGATACTGGGTGCATCAGCACGCTCATACTCTTCTGGAAAATCACCGGCAATCGTTTCCATTAAATCTTTCATGCTAACCAGTCCGAGTACAGCACCAAATTCATCAACTACCAGCGCAATATCAGCACTTCGCGAACGAAACAGCTCCATAGCATCAAGTACAGTGCTGCTGTCCGGTAAGACCAGCGGCTGTCGTAACGCAGCCTGAATATTTAATTGCTCTCCGCTCAATAACTGGTTAAGTAAATCTTTTTTATTCACAAATCCCAGCGGCTCATCAATTCCGGCCTTTCCTACTACTACCAGCCGTGAAAATGGTGTGCTTTGTAATTGTTGGCACTGCTGCTCACGCGGCTGAGATAGATCCAAACGTTCAATATCACTGCGCGGTGTCATGACACCCATTATCGGACGCTCGGCCAGAGTAAGCACGCTGCGAATCATGGATTTTTCATTTTCTTCAAAATGTTCATCATCATCAGTTTGCATACCATTTTTAGCCAGCTCTTTTTCACGCAGGCCCATCATACCAAGCACGCTGTCTGCGGTTCGGTAACGCCAAGAGCGGCCAATCATATCGTTACGGCGGGTATTCCGAGTAGAAATCTGATTAAATATCTCAATCAGAATAGAGAAAGCAATAGCGGCATACAGATAACCTTTCGGTATTTCAAAGTGTAAGCCTTCAGCAATCAGGCTGAACCCTATCATGAGTAAAAAGCCCAGACACAGCATCACTACTGTAGGATGGCGATTTACAAACTCTGTTAATGGTCCGCTTGCCCAAATCATCATTGCCATAGCAATAATTACGGCCAGCATTGCCACTGTAATGTGTTGCACCATGGCGACAGCAGTAATTACTGAATCAAGTGAAAATACCGCGTCAAGCACGACAATTTGTAATACCACACTCCAGAAACTGGCATAAACGGAGACATTGGTAATTGACGCCATAGCAGTATGCCCTTCCAGCCGTTCATGTAACTCAGTTGTTGCCTTATAGAGCAGGAAGAGTCCGCCACCGAACATAATCAGATCTTTAACTGAAATGGCAAAACCGCTGATATGTACAAAGGGCTTGGTCAGGGTAATGATAAAAGACATCAGTGCCAGCATCAGAATGCGGATCAGCACTGCCAGAGACAAACCAGCTATACGGGCATGGTCGCGCTTTTTCGGACTGGCTTTATTCGCCAGTATAGCTACAAATACAAGATTATCGATACCCAGAACGATTTCGAGAATTATCAGGGTAATCAGCCCTACCCATGTGGCCGGTTCTCCTAACCAGCTAAAATCCATTTTCTTTTCCTATGTGTTAAATACAAACAGGCAGCCTGCTACATGAGCAAGGCTGCCTGAAATCAGAGAAAAACACGTCTACATGCAACAATACAACTGCCCGAGACCCCGTCTTCCATCTGAAAGTTTCCTTAAAATAATCTTAATTGCAGTTTAGCAGTATAAAACAAAAAATCAAGTGCCCCTAAGTTAAAATCAGCGTTAACATCAGTAGCTAAATCCGGATTAAGCTTAAAAACATGGTATGCTACTACCTTACTATTTTTTTTATGTATCCATGAATCTGTTTCGTCACGCCTGCTTTTATACTACCGTTAATCATCTGAAAGACCTGCCCGCAACCAGTGCAGAAATTGCTTTTGTCGGCCGCAGCAATGCAGGTAAATCAAGCGCAATCAATACACTGACTAACCATACTCGTCTGGCCTATGTATCCAAAACTCCAGGCCGTACCCAGCACATTAATTTTTTTGAACTGACTAATGGCGGGTTTATGGTGGATTTACCCGGTTATGGTTACGCTCAGGTGCCTGAGGCAATCCGCAGACATTGGGTGACACTGCTGGGCGATTACCTACAGACACGAAAGCAACTGATCGGGCTGATTCTGATTATGGATGCCCGCCATCCGCTTAAAGAGCTGGACAAACAGATGCTTGATTTTTTTGCGGTAACCCAGCGCCCTGTTCATATTCTGCTCTCCAAGGCAGATAAATTATCAAAAAATGATCAGATTAAAACCTTGGCCAGTGTTAAAAAAGCGCTACAACCTTACATTGCCCGCCAGCAAGTTACGGTACAACTGTTCTCCAGTCTGAAAAAGCAAGGTATAGATGAGGTCAATCAAATTGCCACTGATTGGTTTACCCAACAAACTAATCTGACAACAGATGCAGACAAACCAGACCAGAGAACCACAGATTAATAGTTATCTGTTGCACTATGCATCTGCCAGGCTAAAACCATATCGATATTGAAATTTAAATAGTAGCGTTTTACATACAACTACAACGTATTCTTTGGAGAGAACCTGCCAGCCGGATAAGTATAAATAACTTTATCCGTTGGCTACAGGCAACTGATTTTTATTTTTCTGGCGGTTCCTGTTTCTGCCCGGCGTAAATTTAGGCAGTAAAAAATGCATACTTAAACCTTTAGGCTGTTGATTATCTGCATAAATTTTACCATGGTGGCGATCAATAATGTGTTTGGTTAACGCCAGTCCTAAACCTGTACCCGGTTTGTTAGCACTGCTGTCTGCACGATAAAAAGCAGTAAAAATATGTGGTAACTGATTTTCTGCCACACCGGGTCCATTGTCACTGATATCAACCTGCCATTGCTGTTTACCACCCTCATGCAGATAAACCTTAATTTCACTACCGTCAGGACTGTAATTAATGGCATTACGCACAACATTATCAAAAGCCCGATATAAATAGCTTTCATTGGCTTTTACCATAGCAGTATCAGGAATATCACACTGCCATGATAAAGTTTGCTGATGCTGCATAGCTATGGCCTGATTGTCTTCCACGATTTGTTTGATTAGTGGCACCAAAGACAAAGGTTCGAGCGTAATAGGCAAATCAGAAGTTTCCAACCGTGATAAGGTAAGCAGTTCACCTACCAATAAATCCATACGCCCCAGTTCACTTTCCAAACGCTGCAAGTGTTGTTCCTGTTTTTGTGGCTGTACGTGAATTAAACCAATAATTGCCTGCATACGTGCCAGCGGGGAGCGCATTTCATGCGATACATGGTGCAGCAGGTGACGTTCTTTTTCCACAAGCTTCTGCAGTTTATCTGCCATATTGTCAAACTGCACGGCTAGAGAATACAGTTCATCACGACGTTCTGATAGCTGATGAGAAACACGGGTCTGCAAATTCCCGTGAGCCAGACGATCCATCCCGCGCCATAAGACACGGATTGGCTGGGTAATATTATTAGCCAGTATATAGGCTGTTAATAAACCTACAACAATAATAAAGCTGAGAATAATAAATTCGTGCCAGACTGGTGCAATGGGTAAACCGGGAATAAAAAACGGGCTTGGTGGACGAGGAGTACGTTCATGGTTCCAGCCGCGAATCATAAACAGATACTCTTCACCCAGTGAATTATAGGCAATCTGTACAAGTTTTGAGTGCGGATGTGACAAAGCGAACTCATGTGCCTTGTCAATATCCTCAGGATCAATAGGGCGTCCCAGAATGTCGTTCTTGTTATCACCGGTAATAACATACAGGTTTTCGCCACCCGGACTATTCCCCCACTCAACCAGTTGTTCGCGTATACCGGCATCACCACGTGCCTGAAACGCATTCATGGTGCTGCTCAGCAGATTTTCTTCAAAATTGCGCTGTTGTTTAAACCGTGTTTCGGCTAAAGTATTTTGTACCAGCCAGAATGAGGAACTGGCCACAAAAATGGCACAAACAATTACAGCACAAAAAGTAGCAAAGATACGAGGAAACAGTTTCATAAATCAGAACAGGCTGTTTTCCAACAGCCTGTATCCACTGGTTCAGTTTTTTACAAACAGGTAGCCAAGACCACGCACAGTCTGAATCAGACTGGCATTGCCCAGCTTATGACGGATACTGGATATATGAACGTCAATACTACGATCAAATTTAGCCAGTTTCCGGTCCAGTGCTTCCAGAGACAATGTCTCCTTACTCACCACCTGTCCGGCATGACGCATCAGAACTTCCAGCAGATTGAATTCAGTACTGGTCAGCTCCAGTGGTTCATCTTCAATAGTAACCTGACGTTTAGCCGGATAAAGTACTACACCACTGGCTGCAATACTGTTCGGAATGCCATTCTGGTCATTGTCATGACTCTGATGTGTGCGACGGAGGATGGCATTGATACGTGCCAGCAATTCACGCGGCTGACAAGGTTTCGGCACATAGTCATCCGCACCCATTTCCAGACCGATAATACGATCAATGTCATCACCTTTGGCGGTTAGCATAATGATCGGAATTTTGCTTTGTACCCGTACCGTTTTCAATACATCCAGACCGTTCATTTTCGGCATCATGGAATCCAGAACCACTACATCATACTGACCGGTTAAAATTTCTTTAACACCGGCTTCACCATCAGCAACACGACTGACTTCCAGACCTTCTGCTGTCAGATACTCAGTAAGCAGTTCAGTCAACAAATTATCGTCATCAATTAATAATACGCGATTCATATCATCCTCCTAAAATGGAAGTGCATTGTCTGTATTGACTACAGACGAATTTACTATATTTACACTTTGTATCTTAACATGTAGGTTGAGATTATCTTTACAATAACAAGGCTTTTGCTCATTTTTTCATTAAAAAGCACTATGTTAAATATCTGTCTGAACTCTACAAACAATTCATTTTTTGTGCGCTTTGCTGCTGATATTTCAGGCAATCTTGCTGTAATTGTGGTATTACTGCCACTGCCTGAGGCTGCTGCTTTATTTTGTTTATAAAATTGGGAACAAGGCTGGGATAATAATGACTTATATGACTGAACCACTGTTTTGCCACCTTATTCTGATGTTCCTGTTCTAAGTAAAGTCCGCGTATGAAAGTGTTGCTATAAGGACGATACCGGCCAGCCTGCAATGCTGCTTCTTTACCCCATAAAGGTAAAGAAGAATCAGTAACATTCAACTTTTCGATAATTGCCATGTCTACATAATAACGAAGAAAGTACATTTGATTACGCAAATCATGCATACGGCTTACTTGTTCAGCCTGGGGCAGATTACGTTCAGCACGCACTTTTAAAAAACGCTGATAGTTCATCATTTGCCACAGAAGCAGAACCATCGAAATCAATACCACTATGGCGCAGAACTGATTTACGCGACCGGACGCCGGACGGCAAGACCGTTTCAAGTCTTCCTGTGATACAGGAGTTAGTGCCATAAACAAAACAAACACAGCAAGAAAATAGCTGTACCACAGCGGATATTCCAGCATGCTGTGGCATAAAGACACCAGAATCATACTGATCAGCACAATTGATGCCGGATTAAATCCCTTACGTAAATGAGGCCAGATAACCCAAAAAAAGCAGGCACTGACAATTAGCAATCCAACTATGCCTGTTTCAGCCAGTAATTGTAGTACCAGATTATGACAATGAGTAAACAGCACGGTATTTTCATACTGACGAAAACCATTCGGATAAACATCTACAATGGCAAATCCCTGATATGAATAACTGCCCCAGCCATAACCAAACCACGGTGCACTTTGAAATATCAGCCAGGCCTTATGCCACTCCATTTGCCTACCTGACCGGGCAAATCCACCTTGTTCCAGCCTTGCTGTTCCGGATTGAAAATTAATATGCAGCAACATGTCAAATAATGGACTTAAAATCAGCTGAAACAGCAATACCAGACCTATGGCAACAGCCAGCATCAGCAACAGGCGATTCGCTGCAGAGCCGGCACGCCAGCGCCAAAAAAATAGTGACAGTCCTATTACTAGTACATAGACAACAATCGTCCGTGAACCGATCAGTCCCATGATGCCGGTAAACCAGATTAATAAAATCCATACCAGCCAGTTAGGCAGACGCCGCTGTTCCCATAAAAAGCACAGTGCCAGCACGCCCCACATCAGGTAATGCCCGAGATGGTTGCGCTGAGCCAGCTGACCATAGATGTAATGATTGCCCGGACCACGCAATACTCCCGGTATCCAGTCAGCAATACCGGTAAACTGCATCACACACACGATTGACTGTAGTAGTACACCCAGCACAAGAGCCTTCGCCAGAATAGTGACAGCCTGAGTCTGGCCTATGCGAATCACCCATGCCCGTGCAGCCCATGCGAGTAAAGCCATTACTACAAATACCAGAGCAGTCAGATCAGACTGGCTGATATAAGTAAGATGCATAATTCTTGCCTGCAGCATCAGCAAATAAGCAAGTACCAGCAGACCGATGCAGGCAGGAGGAAATGAAAATTGAGTTCTGCATATCAGTACTGTTGATCCGATCAGACATAAAGCAAAAAATAACGTCCCGGCTTCCAGATAAAAGCTTGACAGCGTACCAACCCGCCAGCTCGACATAAATGGCAAGACGCACAAGGTCAGCATCCCCAACCACCATATCAGCGTGGACGGACGGTAAATATTCGGACACGAATCAATTTGTGACTGATTCATACAACTCTCCAACGAATAACATCATTAGCCGGCTTATATTATTTATAAACAGGCTGCCAGAAAATTTTCAGGCAGCCTGTTATTTCAGATAAAGTGAAAAAAACTAATCTTTTTCAGAATGAACTGACAAAGCCGTCTCTTTTCTCTTACCACCCAGACAGCAACAAACCAGAATTCCCACTTCATAAAGAAGAATCAGCGGAATAGCGAGTAATGTTTGCGACAGCACATCCGGCGGAGTCACAATAGCAGCCACAACAAAAGCACCTACCACCACATAGGCGCGGGCTTTTTTCAATTTCTCCACCGATACTATTCCGATCCTGTTTAGTAAAATTACCAGAACAGGCACTTCAAATGTTACTCCGAATGCTACAAACATACCCAGAATAAAAGACAAATATTTATCTATATCAGTTGCCATGCTGACACCGGCCGGAGTAATACCGGTAAGAAAACGGAAAATAACCGGAAAAACCAGATAATAAGCAAATGCCATACCCAATGCAAATAATAAAACACTGGCAATCAGCAAGGGCAGAATCAGGCGTTTCTCATGTCTATACAAACCCGGTGCCACAAAAGCCCAGATTTGATACAACGTATGCGGAAGTGTCAGAAGAAATGCCGCCATCAGTGTTACTTTTAACGGCACAAAAAACGGGGCAATCACTTCTGTGGCAATCATATGCTGACCAGCCGGCAAATTTACTATTAAAGGCTCAGCCACAAAAGTATAAATTTTTTGTGCAAACGGCACCATAATCACAAAACATAACAACAGAATTCCCAGAATCCACATCAGACGGCGACGCAATTCCAGCAAATGATCAATTAGCGTCAATTCAGTATTTTCTTCAACCTGCTTCACAATCGCTTATCCATCAATGTCGGCGTACCCGCAGTTTAGGTGTTATGCTGTGTTTTGGCCGCATATCCCGCCGGCGTTGTAAAGCCTGCCGGCGTAATGATACCCGATGCAGTAATAGTGCATCCCTTACAGGCTGATAATAATCTTGTGACAACTCAGCTAAGGCAGGCGTACTATTCGTTTCAGTCTGCTGCTCATCTTCATAGAGCTGACGTTTAAGCGCATCTACTTCACCGCGAATACTATGCACATTGGCATTAATATCTTGTTCAAACGAACGGGCAGCCGCTTCAATGCTGTCACGTGCCTGCCTGAATTCTGCCACACCGGCCTGCTGACTTAGTTCGGTTTTAACATTATTAATGAAATTCTGAATGCGCCCGACCCACAGACCGGCACTGCGTGCTACCTTGGGCAGCCGCTCCGGTCCGAGTACGACCAGCGCCACAACAGCAATCAGTAAAATTTCACCAAACCCCAAACCAAACATAAATGCTTTCTATGCTTTGCTGTCGTCTTTATTATGTTCGATTACATCATCATTTTTTACGCTTTCCCGGTCACTCTCGTTCAGGCCTTGTTTAAAATCGTGTACAGCACCGCCAAGATCTTTACCAAGATTACGTAATTTTTTGGTACCAAAAATCAGTACAACAATCAGTAGTACCAAAGCCCAATGCCAAATTGAAAAACTGCCCATGATGTTATCCTTTACTTCAACTGCCTAAAAAAACATGCGCCTGCTGTTTACTCACAGCTGCGCATATTTAAAATTCCATTGTAATTACTGTGGCTGGCGACTGGCTTTTTCAGTCAGACCAGACACATTTTGCCGCTGCTGCAATTCCTGCAATACATCTTCAACCCGAATCTGATGATAAGTTAATAACACCATAGTATGAAACCAGACATCAGCAACTTCTTTAACTAAATGCTGTTTATCCCCGTCCTTGGATGCCATTAATACTTCACCGGCTTCCTCAATAACTTTTTTCAGGATTTTATCTTCACCGGCATGTAATAACTGAGAAACATAAGAAGTTTGCGGTGAAGCTTCACGTCTGCTGTCCAGCACATCAGCCAGTTCAGTTAATACCTTGGAAAAATCCGCTGCTTCCGGCACTTGTGTCATCCTGCTTCCTCTTTAATCAGTCTGTGTATGTCCATTGGCAGGACGTGTATATATTTCATTTTCATTTTTGATAACCGGATCAGTGCTCTGCCAGTCACCATCATGATAAACACGATAAAAACAGCTGGCGTGTCCAGTATGACAAGCAATACCTCCGGACTGCTCGACCAGCAGCACTAATGCATCACCGTCACAATCCAGCCGCATTTCATATACCTTTTGCGTATGCCCGGACTGTTCGCCTTTCATCCATTGCTGCTGGCGTGACCGGCTGTAATAATGAGCCAGACCAGTAGTTACTGTCTGACGCAAAGCTTCGGCATTCATCCATGCCACCATAAGAACGCGCTGAGTATGCCTGTCCTGCACTACCGCGCAAACTAGACCTTTATCATCCCACTTTATCGCATTCAGAAGCGTATCAAACACTGCAATTGTCCTTATTTTCAGGTAAACATACAACCACTATCAGCAGCCAGATTAGATACGCATTTCAATACCGGCCTGTTTCATGGCTATCTTGGCATCCTGAATACGTACTTCACCAAAGTGAAAAATACTGGCAGCCAGTACTGCATCAGCATGACCTTCCTGAACACCTTCTATCAAATGTTCAATATTGCCTACACCTCCCGATGCAACAACAGGAACCGACACAGCATCACTTACAGCCCGGGTTAACGGTAAATTAAACCCTGCCCGGGTACCATCACGATCCATACTGGTCAGCAAAATTTCACCGGCTCCGCGCAAAGCCATATCCTGTGCCCAGGCTATAGCATCCAGTCCGGTATGCCGGCGTCCGCCATGAGTAAAAACTTCCCAGCAGGTATTTTCGGCATTAACTGCTTTAGCATCTACCGCTACAACAATTGCCTGATTACCGAAAAATGCACTCGCTTCACTAACCAGTTCAGGGTTGGTCACTGCTGCAGTATTAATTGATACCTTATCAGCACCGGCATTAAGTAAGCGGCGCACGTCTTCAACACTGCGTACGCCGCCTCCTACTGTCAGCGGAATAAATACCCGGCTGGCTACCGCTTCAATAACATGTAAAATCGTATCACGATTATCTGAGCTGGCGGTAATATCCAGGAAAGTTAGCTCGTCAGCACCTTCATCATTATAGCGCTGAGCCACTTCAACCGGACTACCGGCATCACGTAAAGAAACAAAATTAATTCCCTTAACTACCCTTCCGTTATCAACATCCAGACAGGGAATAATACGTTTGGCTAAAGCCATAATGCTATCTTTCTCTGCTACTGAGCAGAAATTATTTACTTAGCCAGTGTTCAACCAGAGTAAAAATATGGCTCTCAAAATAATAGTATCCAACACTTACCACTAATGAATAAACCACGGCACTGGTAGTACTTACAGCAATAATATCAAACAACCACAGGGCGATAAATACGAATAACCAGTGTGCAACCCATGTCAGTAACCAGGCATTGTTAACATCCGGCCAGCTTTGTTGCATCAGGCAACTGAAGCCCATCATCACCATAGTGAATATACTGGCTTCAAAAAAACTCTGCTTTTTGCGATTCATTGTGAATAATAGCCATAACACTATTATTAGTGAGCCCAAGATACTAAGCATTAAATTATCTCCTTGATTACTGCACAGTTACAGTTAAAAACTCAGATCACATACCAATATCACTCTGCCTCTAAATGATTATTATCAAACTAAAACAAAATCAGATTATTACAAGATATCTTGATATGTGTTTTAAAAAAAGCATAATTTACTATTTACACTGATCTGCCATTTGCTGCGCTGCGGCCAGATCAAGTGAGCCTTCATAAATCGCGCGTCCTACAATAGCTCCGGCAACTCCTTGCCCGGCTACAGCACATAAAGCTTCCACATCTTTCATACTGCTCACCCCACCGGATGCAATAACCGGCACAGAAGCAGCCTGTGCCAGCTTAACTGTGGCATCAATATTCACACCACTCATCATTCCGTCGCGACCAATATCAGTGTAGATAATGCTGTTAACACCATCATCCGCAAACTGTCTGGCCAGCTCAGTAACATGAATATCTGTCACTTTCGCCCAGCCATCAATGGCAACCATACCATCTTTGGCATCCAGCCCGACAATAATTTGTCCGGGGAAAGCTGCACATGCCTGACGCACAAATTCGGGATTATTCACAGCTGCTGTACCAATAATGACAAAACTCAGTCCCAGCTGCAGATATTGTTCAATTGTATGCAAATCACGAATGCCACCACCAAGCTGCACAGGCACATTATCTGCTACCTGTTCAAGTATCGCTTTGATGGCGGTCATGTTTTCTGGTTTTCCGGAAAAAGCACCATCTAGATCAACCAAATGCAAACGACGTGCACCCTGCTGACACCAGTGCACAGCCATCTGTGCAGGCTCATCAGAAAATACAGTGGCTTTTTCCATCAGCCCCTGTTGAAGACGTACACACTGTCCGCCTTTTAAATCAATTGCTGGAATCAATAACATATTAAATTCAAATATACTGACGAGTTAAACACCGGTACCTTTACTTCAATTAAAACGTACCATCCCACCGTAAAAAATTACCCAGCAGCTGCAAACCGGCCGCATGGCTTTTTTCAGAATGAAACTGCGTAGCAAAAACATTATCTCTGCCTACTATACAGGCAAAATCACCGGCATAATCAGCCGTACCCAGAATAATTGACGGATCCTCTGGTCGTAGATAATAACTATGAACAAAATAAAACCATTCATCCTGAGCCACATCGGCAAATAAAGGATGCTCTTGCATCTGATGTACACGGTTCCAGCCCATATGCGGTATTTTCAGTGGTCTGCCATCAGTACTTAGTGCAGCCTGAAAACGCGGTACCGTACCCTGAAACCAACCTAATCCGGCCGTATTACCCTCTTCGCTACATTCAAACAGCAATTGCGCGCCAACACAGATACCAAAAAACGGTTTGCGCCGCAATCCGTCTTCCAGTGCATCAGCCAATCCGCTCCGCTGCAAAGCAGCCATACAGTCCGGCATAGCCCCTTGACCAGGAAAAATAATTTTATCAGCCTGATATACCTCATCCGGTTCGGTTGTTAGAATAACTTCCGCCTGCATCTGCTGTAACTGGTTTGCTGCCTGTACAGATTTCAGCACTGAATGCAGATTTCCCATACCATAATTGACAATGGCTACTTTCATCTTCATATCTTTATAAAATCAACTGAACATACCTGCAGCAAAAGTTTATCCGGAGTCCGGTTATCACTAACGGGCTGCCTGCAAAGAAACAGCTTGTTATCATACATGAACACCGGATAGCTGAAAATCTGAAACTGGCAGATTATGATACCTAGCCATAATCTTGCTAAAAAAACGCATATTTATCAGTAATTATGCTGATTATTTCCATATTATTCATCAGAATTTTATTATCCGGTGACTGATTTCATTTATTTTTATCCGTTAAATTCAATGACAACTGACCGTAAAAAAAATAATCCTGAAGATATAAATAACCGGCATATTCATCAGCAATTGATTGCACAAGCCGATAGAAACTGTAATCAATCACTTCCAACACAACATAACATAACATAACGTATATAAGACAGCCATCAGTAATTGTGATTTGCAAAATAAATTATTGCAGATAGTTTCATAATTACTCGTACAGATCGACATAAATAAATCTATCCGCCAATGTATACACACCAGCGGATTAGAATCTATACAAAACCATTATGCAGTCAGCGTCCCTTTCGTCGACGGCATCACCCCTGCCATTCGCTCATCCTGAGTAACAGCCATTCGCAAAGCACGCCCGAACGCTTTGAAAATCGTTTCTGCCTGATGATGAGCATTCAAACCACGCAAATTATCAATGTGCAGGGTCATCATGGCATGATTCACTAAACCATGAAAAAATTCACTGAACAAATCCACATCAAACCGGCCGATTAACGCCCGGGTAAACTCTACGTTATACACCAGACCGGGACGACCGGATAAATCCAGCACCACCCTGCTCAAAGACTCGTCCAGCGGCACATAACTGTGACCATAACGCGTAATACCGCATTTATCACCCAGTGCCTGTTTTAACGCCTGTCCCAGCGCAATACCAATATCTTCAACAGTATGATGATCATCAATATGCAGATCTCCGCGACAACGGATATCCAAATCAATCAACCCATGGCGGGCTATCTGATCAAGCATATGCTCCAGAAAAGGCACTCCGGTATCAAAATTTCCTACACCGGTGCCATCAAGATTAATACTTATTTGTATTTTTGTTTCACTGGTATTACGCGTAATTGTCGCAGTTCGCATGCAATGTTCCATTTCAAAATTATTTATATATGCAGTAGTATAAATTGCCTGCGGCATTTCTCCACTACACCTACAATCTATATCAACTCATTTCTGCCGGCAAGGTCAGCCGGTGTTTTCTTTTCAGCAAACACAAAAAACACGTTTATCAGATAAAATATTATCAAATCATCCTCTCTTGCTTTCGATCAGCCTGACTACATATTAAAATCAATATTTATCTTTTTATTTATTGTAATTATGAGTCAAACCAGCCATTATCAGTTACATCAGATAGACAATATTTCTCTGCAACGCCTGTGCGGCGTATTAGACCAGCACATTATCAGTCTGGGCAAAGCTCTGGATCTTGAAATTACCCGTCGTTTTGACCATTTTACCTTAAGCGGAGAACATATCAGTCAAGGAGTAAAAGCATTGGAGAATCTGGCCAGCATAGCGCGTGAGCGCGATATCAGCGATAGTGACATCCATTTAGCTGCGGTAGAAGCCAAAACCACCATCCAGGAAAATTCAGACCACCATGAACCCAAAGTCTGGACACTGCGCACCCGCCGCGGCAACATCAGCGGGCGCACCCCGCGTCAGAACGGTTATATACAGGCATTATTAAAACATGATGTCGTATTTGGTTTGGGTCCTGCCGGTACCGGTAAAACCTATCTTGCCGTCGCTGCCGCAGTGGATGCCATTGAAAAACATCAGGTAGAACGTATCGTACTGGTTCGTCCAGCTGTAGAGGCCGGAGAAAAACTCGGATTTCTGCCGGGCGATCTGGCACAAAAAGTCGATCCGTATCTGCGTCCCCTGTATGATGCCCTTTATGACCTGATGGGCTTCGACCGTGTGACCAAACTACTGGAAAAAGGGCTGATTGAAATCGCACCTTTAGCCTATATGCGCGGACGTACACTTAACGGGGCTTATATTATTCTTGATGAAGCCCAGAATACCACACCAGAACAAATGAAAATGTTCCTGACCCGTATCGGCTTCGGAGCCAAAGCAGTGATTACCGGTGACATCAGCCAGATCGACTTACCTAAAAATATCAAAAGCGGTCTGAAAGATGCGCGTGAAAAACTCAGCAACATTGAGGGGATTTATTTTCACGTATTCACTAGCGAAGACGTAGTACGCCATCCGTTAGTACAGAAAATTGTCGACGCTTATGATGAAGCAGCTGAAAAAGAACAGTAATCTTTTGATTAATGATTAATCTGAGCACACTGATAACACAATAAAATAATTTGATTACCGGTAGAAACTGTAGATTCCGCACAGACAGGAAAATGATATTTTCCCGCCTGCTGCCAACAGCATAACTGTCAAACAACCCGGACATATCCATTTTCCGGCATGTTAAACTACATCCGGTAAATAAATTCCAACCGACATAAATATGATGAAAACTATTCTGATCACAGGCTGTTCCAGTGGTATCGGGTATGCAACCGCTCAGCTTCTGCGACAAGACAACTGGCGCGTTTATACAAGTTGCCGTCGGGCAGAAGATGTAGAGCGCTTACGTTCAGAAGGTTTTCACAGTCTGCAACTGGATATTACCAATGATGAACAGATACAGGCAGCTATCGAAACCGTAATAGCCGAATTCGGCCACCTTGATGCTTTATTTTGCAATGCCGGTTACGGTCAGACAGGCGCAGCCGAGGATCTTTGCCGGGCAGCCTTACAGGAACAGTTTAATACCAACGTATTCGGCACATGGCAATGCATCAACGCAGCAATGAAAATTTTCCGGCGTCAGCAGCATGGCCGTATTCTGGTAAATTCCAGCATACTGGGCTATGCAGCCATGCCATGGCGCAGTGCTTATACCAGCAGTAAATTTGCACTGGAAGGACTATGTGATACATTGCGTCATGAAACTCATGCCAGTGGTATTTATATCAGCCTGCTTGAGCCCGGACCGATCACCAGTCGCTTTCGTCCCAATGCACTGATTAAATTCAAACAATATATAGATGTTGAAAACAGCGTGCATCGTGCCGCCTATCAGGCTCAGCTCAACCGCCTTCAGGCTGCCGGTTCTGTCGCACCGTTTACACTGACTGCCGAACAATGCGCCCGGGTCTGCGCCCGTGCACTCAATGCCAGCAAACCTAAAGCACGTTACCCGGTTACCGTACCGGCACACCTCTTCTGGTATCTGAAAAAATTCCTGCCCATCAGCTGTCTGGACTGGCTATGTCGCACTGCCGTCAGAAAACAGGGAAAATCAAATTGACCCCTGCCACAGCCATTTGTTCCAACCAGCCCGCAAAAATTTTATAACAATGACAGAATTATTCAGTACACCCTCATTATCCCGCAAAGGTAATAACACCAGAATCGCCCTTATTCGCAGCGGCGTAGCTGCCATGACCACACACGGCTACATCAGTGCCAATATTGAAAGCATACTGAAACAGGTAGGCGTACCCAAAGGTTCTTTTTATCACTATTTCAAGAGTAAAGAAGAGTTTGGCACAGTCATACTCGAATACTACGACCACTTTTTTACTGAAAAACTGGAACAACATTTATTAAACCAGAATATCTCTTCCGCACTGGCCAGAATTAGTGCATTCTGCACAGATGCCAAAACCAGTATGGCCAAATATCATTTCAACAGAGGTTGTCTGGTGGGTGAACTAATGCAGAATGAATCTCTTCTGCCACAAAATTATCCTGCTTTACTCAACAACATCCTGCACAACTGGCAGGAAAAAATGACATGCTGTTTGCAGCTGGCACAACAGCAGCAAGAAATCAGTTCACAAACAGACTGCACAAAACTGGCTTACTTCTTCTGGCTTGGCTGGGAAGGTGCAGTCAGCCGTGCCAAACTGCTCAAAAATGCAACGCCGCTGGATATTTTTACCGAACAGTTTTTTAATCTGATAAAAAACCATTAATCAGCTTCCAATATTTGTTGCCAGCCATAATTAATAATACTCTACTTAACTGAAATTTAATCAAAATCCCTTATACTTGGATAGATTCGGCAATAATTGCTTACAACTAGACAACCGGTCTATAATAAAAATAGACCATTCGCCTAGTTAACAATAACAGGAATATTATCATGCCATCCAAAGCCATACTCTTAGAAAAAAATCAGACTGAATTTTCCTGCAACATCCAAAATATTAGTGAAGACACCCTGTTGCAACAACCAGGTGATACCCTAATTGAGGTGCAGTATTCAAGTTTGAATTATAAAGATGCCCTGGCTATTACCAACAGCGGACCTGTAGTACGGCAGTGGCCGATGATTCCCGGTATAGATGGTGTCGGAACCGTTATTAGCACCAGCAGTAAGCATTTCAAATCCGGAGATAAAGTGATTTTAAATGGCTGGGGCTGTGGAGAAACCCACTGGGGCTGCATGAGCCAGCGTGCTTTTCTCAATGCAGACTGGCTTATCCCCCTACCCGCAAGCATAACTGCCCGACAGTCCATGATTATCGGAACCGCCGGATATACAGCAGCCTTGTGTGTACAACGTATACTCGAACACGGCATTACTCCCGAACAGAGTAATATTCTGGTTACCGGAGCCACCGGCGGTGTCGGATCAGTGGCGATTATGTTACTCACCCAGCTGGGCTATACCATTACCGCAGCTACCAGCAAAATCAACGATACAGATTATCTGCAGCAACTAGGTGTGCAGCATATTATCGACAGCAAAACCTTGTCTGATACAGGCAAACCATTACAAAAGGAACAATGGTCGGCAGCCATTGACGTGCTTGGTTCTCATAGTCTGGCTAATATCTGCGCACAAATCCGGTATGGTGGCATTGTTACTGCCTGTGGACTGGCACAGGGTATAGATTTTCCGGCCACAGTTGCGCCATTTATTTTGCGAGGTATCACTCTGGCAGGTATTGATAGCGTCATGGCATCACGGGCAAAACGTATTGCAGCCTGGGAATATCTTGCCAAACTCTTGAGTACCAGATTACTGGAACAAATTACTCAAACCATTTCATTAAATGAATGCCCGCAAATAGCTAGAGACATGATAAATGGTAAAATTAAGGGCAGATATATCGTCGATCCCTGCCTTTAAATTCATAAAGAAACCTTATTAGTCTGTAATTCAA
Source organism: Snodgrassella sp. ESL0323 (assembly GCF_013346865.1). Classification (NCBI taxonomy): domain Bacteria; kingdom Pseudomonadati; phylum Pseudomonadota; class Betaproteobacteria; order Neisseriales; family Neisseriaceae; genus Snodgrassella; species Snodgrassella sp. ESL0323. The sequence continues at coordinate 147,758 of NZ_JAAEDT010000020.1, forward strand.
TAAACTGATAAAATTTTGCATTAAAGGTCTATGATAGACGTAAAGCATTTGGGCATGCCTCTGCTGCGGTTAATTTACCTGAAACAATTAATAACACTTATAGCTGAGCTTTAAATAAAAATTTGATTAACGTTACTCTGTTTATGGTAATTGTTTAGCGGTATTAACAAAGATGAAGTTTCCTGATGCGACAAATAACTTGATTACAAAGTTTCCAGAAAGTTATCTAAGGGGAAAAATATAAATGATTAAAAAAATTTTCTATTTATTAAGTTTATTGATAATTGTTTTTCCTGCTTACACTCAAAAAATTAAGCAAGAGAGAGCCATTCCTCGTATTGATCAACTTGCCCCTCCTTACTTATCAACAATTTTATTACTTAGTCCATGTTTAGATATTAGCTTATTAGGCTTTCCTGACAGTGATAATGATGATGAGACTATTAGGATGGTAGAAGAGGAAAAAGCGAAATATCCAGCTAATACGTGCAATAATCCTGCATTAGCAAATAAGTTATTTAAGGCACGCTTTCTTCAATATTCCACTATTACATTAGTCAATGATCCTTGGAATTTAGATGTAGAAATTGTTAAGCAAAATAAGCTGATATCGCAATGTAAGGATACCGCTTGTTTAGATAAAGTATTGGATGCCATTATTAGTCAATTATATCCTCTGTATGTCAATCCCCCTCTCCCTCCTTCACAAACAAGTAAGGAGTTATGCCGTAGTATAGATGATTTATCTAATGATAAAAAAATGGATTTGGTTATTAAAAAATTAGTGGCGCGTTTAAGTACTGATGACAACTGTGGTAGTAAAGATTTTTCAAATTTTGGAGATAATCCTATCGATGAGGATAATTCCAAACCACATACTAATGTGCTTTTTGATGTATGCAAATCGAACATTGGTGACCTGTTCACTGCTCAATGTAAAACGTTTGGTAATCAGGTTGATGCAGAAACATGGATTTATTTATTAAAACCCAATAAGAAACCCAAACTATTATTTAATGCTTATAGTGGTCCTGATTACGATTTAGACTCAACTTGTAACGGTATGCCAGATTTTGTTACAAGTGCTAGATATAGCAATGCAGAGCATCAAATTGTTTATTACCGTTATAACGGTGAACAATATGAAGCTGCATATAGTTATATGGAAGTAGGTATTAGTAGTGATGATAACAATATGGTCATTGCTGATCTTATTGAAAAGAACGAAATAATTTGCAAATAAATAATAAAGATTATTCAAAACAGCCTTATATCAGTATAACCAACAATAATTATAATATTAATGTATTTTATAAATGTAAATATACCGTTGTTAATACATAAACCAAGTAGAAAATTATGCTATACCCTTTTTTATCCTAATCATCTACATAACTGATTAAACATTTAAATAGTATACGTATCAATCATATCATTCAGCCTCATAATCAATATTCATTGAATATAAAACTTATAAGTGACTAGATTAAAATTAATTAATTTTTAAAAGAATTTATAACTCAATCCCGATATATTTTGTTAATAAAGGCATTAGTTCTTTAATTACAGAAGTATTTTCTTTTTTCAACACCATCAATGGGATTATGAGCAATTATTAAACACACTAGTGTCTATTATCACAATTAATAGGTATATATTGATTCCCAATAACTTTAATACTACCACAACCAAATATTACAGCATCTTCAAGCCCAAAAATAACAAGCGGTGTATCAACAAATAATTTACCAGTTACGCCCATTTCGAGGTTTTTTTGATCGTTTTCAAAGCTTGAAAGCATTGTACTTTCATCGTTCTCATAAAAAGTATCCAGCACTACTTTATTCGTTTCTGGCTCTACTATAATTAAACGGCGAATAAATATACCATCGTTATCAGTACTATCTTTATCATGCAGCCGATCTTGCATATAATATCGATATCCATAAGCTTCACTTAAATAAGTATCGCCAATAGCCAGATCGTAATAGTGTTCAGCGAAATTTTTTATAATATACTTATCAACAGATTTTGTTGTTTTTGGAAACATTGATTGATCAATTTTTTTCCAAGTTAAAAACTGGAGCGCTTCATTAGTGAAGGGGTTTTGAGCTCCGATAGAAACCAAAACAGACTCTGAATCTTTAAATAATTTAATTTTATTTAAGGGAATATCAAACCCCAGCATATAATCCATGAAATCAAAAGGTGCATCGTTCTCATCTCGATATATATTAATACGTGCAACAGCTTTAAGATCTTTGACTGGTAAAGTGATTGTTTCGCCTGTTAAATAGTCATGCAAATAAAGATTATCTGTTTCATGTAATTTTAAATCAGTTAGAAAATTTTCCCGATATTTATCTAATATTGTATAACTAATTTTATTATATTCATCACCAGATTTCTTAGGGATAATAACTTTCTTTGGTTTATAGGGATAAATATCCGACGACGAAACATTATAGGGATAAATATCCGACAACGAAACAAAAGCTACTCCATCTTCCTCATAGTTATACATTGTAAAAATATTAAGTTTGGTATTTTCCTTCATAACTGATATTACATTGGGATTAGCATAAATATTTTGTATTGAAGAAAAAACTAAAAGAACAGGGATTAATAATAAGATTATTCTTTTCCTTGTATATTTCCTTAACTGGATTATTATTTTTTTCACAATTTGCCCCTACCCGCAATCGAACCTAAAAATGTCTTTATAAAAAGCTCGTTCTATCTATTTAACTATGAGGTCATATAGGGCATTAGTTTACTAAAACTGGTAAAAAAATAATACCAATTAAATAAAGAAATTTTCTATCAGCTACAGCCTATATAAACCATTTTACTTCAGTATAAAATAGTATTTTTATCTAAAAATCAACACATCTTCAGTACTACGTCTGAAAATACCATATACTACTTAATGTTATCACGGAAAATGGTAAAATAAGCAGATAGAATTTATACCATATTGCATTTATTTACCAACATCCATGAATCCGCTAACCGTCTATCTTGCATCAGGCAGCCCGCGCCGGCATGAAATCCTCATTAATCTTGGCTACCATGTATTGCGGCTAAATGCAGAGATCGATGAGACCCCCTATCCAGATGAAAACGCCACAGATTATGTTCAGCGCATGGCAAGCATGAAAAACCGTGCAGCACTCAATGCTTGGCAGCAAAGCAAACAACAGCCACCAGAATTTCCCCTTATCAGCGCCGATACCACCGTCAGCCTGAATAATCTGATTCTCGGCAAACCGGAAAATATCAACGATGCAACTCGCATGCTTAAACTGCTGTCAGGACAACAACATCATGTCCATACAGCAGTCTGCATCTATTGGCAAAACCAAATCTTTCAGACCCTGCAAACCAGTACAGTCAGTTTTGCCGCCTTAAATGATGAACAGATTGCCGCTTATATTGCTACCGGTGAGCCATTGGATAAAGCCGGAGCTTACGGTATTCAAGGGCTGGGTGGAATGCTGGTCGAGCATATCAGCGGCAGCTTCACTGGCATCATGGGTTTGCCTGTATACGAAACTACTCAGCTGCTCACCCAATGTGGCTGTACACCATTTACCCGATCATAATAAGCAGAATTAAATCAGCATCCGTACAACTATCATGAAAATTTCTCTTCCACTATTCATTCTTACACTTATCTGCCTGACAGCCTGTTCACATAATGAGAGCACACACAGCGTCAGTGAAGCTGCGGCTATCACCGCTTCGGATATCCAAAGTACTCACCTGGAAACCACCACTACCCTGGACCGGATTGCGGATGAAATAAACTCAGCCAGTAACGCTTCAGGCTCAAACAGCCATCCGGCCCGTCCTGCCTCCCTGCCTGCACAACATCAGTAAACTTATTGTCTGCCATCACAATTTATCTGCATTCGATAACATCAATACAAACCAATTCAAAACTATAAAATAAGTTAGCTTTGATTAGTATGGGTAATATCCGACAGCATAACAGCTAAAAAACAAACCATTACCAGCCATCCGCAGCAAGCATAATTGACGCAGAAAAATCAAAAATCTACCATTCTTGATTAAATAACTTAATCAAGATGAGCACAATTGTGGTTGATACAGCAGCAAAACACAATCAGCATGGCGGCGTAAGAGCCGGCGCCGGACGCAAAGCCAGAATTGCTGGACCCAAAATAGTCAAACGCATTCCCGTCAGCCTGATACCGGCAGTAGAACACCTGATGAATCAGCTGGCCGTTACCCCGCTGCGACCGGCACAAAATCTGCCTGCCGACTGCTGGAAAATAGCCGACAACCTTACGCGGCTCAACATTCCCTTAGCCACCGAAACCATTCCCGCCGGCTTTCCCAGCCCGGCAGAACCCTATATCAGCGATTATCTGGATTTCAACCAGTACCTGATAAAAAATCAGGCTGCCACCATTGCCGTACGCTGCGGTGGTGATTCTATGCAGGATGCCGGCATCAGCCGTAACGATTTGCTTATCATCGACCGCTCCCTCACACCCAAACACCGTGATATCGTCATGGCCGATTTAGGTAATGAATTTACCATCAAACGGCTACACAAACTGGATAACAGCCGCATCGAACTACATTCCGAAAACAGCAGCCAGTCTTATCCCAATTTCAGCCTAAAAGAAGGCGATACCCTTGCCATCGTCGGCGTCGTAACCTACGTTATCAAACACATCCGCTAACCCAGAAACCATGTTTTCAGATCAGCAACTTGCCTTTGTCGATATCGAAACTACCGGCGGACGCACCACCAGTGACCGTATTACCGAAATCGCGATTATTTACACAGAAGCCGGACAGCAGCAGCCACAAACTTTTCATACCCTGCTTAATCCCGATACCAGCATTCCGCCTTTTATTCAGTCTCTTACCGGCATCAGCAATAAAATGGTAGAAAAAGCACCTTATTTCGATAATGAAATTGCCGACCGGCTGGCAGCCATCTTCAAAGAGCGAATCTTTATAGCGCACAACGTGCGTTTTGATTACGGCTTCATCAAAGCAGCTTTCAAACGTCTGGGCAGAACATTCAACCCGCAGCAACTGTGCACCGTTAAACTGTCACGTCTGCTTTATCCCGAACACAAACATCACGGACTGGACAAAATTATTGCCCGCCACAACATCGACATGCAAAACCGTCACCGGGCCTTTGCCGATGCCCGGGCTATCTACGACTTCTGGCAACAGCTCAGACACAACTTTCCCGCGAACATCCTGCATCAGGCCTGTAAAACCATCATGCAGCGCCCCAGCCTGCCCGCTCACCTGCACAGCGATGTTCTGGATAACATCAGCGACGATTACGGCGTGTACCTTATTTATGGTGACAACGACATTCCTCTGTATATTGGCAAAAGCAAACAAGTTAAAACCCGCCTGATGAACCATTTCAGTCAGGATGTACACAACAGCAAAGAAATGAGCCTGTCACAGCAAGCCAGAAAAATCGACATTATCCCCTGTAGCGGTGAACTGGATGCCCTGCTCACCGAATCAGCCCAGATTAAGCAGCGCCAGCCCATCCTCAACCGCCGCCTGCGCCGCCAGAAAGACCTGTTCAGCTTCCGGCTGAATACCAATACTAACGGATACAATACCCTGAGCATTGTTCCCATGCGCCACGTTCAGCTTAACCGCGAACAGCACTATTACGGCCTGTTTCACAGCAAAAGCGATGCACAGAAAAGCATTAAAAACATCATCAGCAATACCGATCTGTGTCTGCAAACTCTGGGGATAGAAAAAGGCAGCAATAACCGCCCCTGCTTCCGCTATCAGCTGCATCAGTGCAGTGGTGCCTGCATCAACAAAATTACCGCCGACATGCACAACCTCAAACTTGCACTGGCCTTACAGAAACTTAAACTGGCTGCATGGCCGTTTAGTGGTTACGCCTATATAAAAGAACAGCACAAATACCACATCTTTCACCACTGGATTTATCTGGGCAGTGCCGGCAATACCGACGAACTGCAAACCTTGCTCAATCAGCCGCAAGGACAGCTTGATCGCGATATCTATCAAATCATCCGTCAGCATAAACATCTGCTGCAAGCCCTGAATCCTGCCCATGTTTGCCCTGATTGACGGCAATAACTTCTATTGCTCCTGTGAAAGAGCCTATCGCCCCGAACTCAGGCAGCAACCCGTTATCGTACTGAGCAATAACGATGGCTGCGTCATTTCCCGCTCCAATGAAGCCAAAGACATGGGCATCAGAATGGGTGTACCTTACTTTCAGATTCAGCACCTAGTGCGGCAAGGCAAGCTAATCGTCTTCTCGTCCAACTACGAACTGTATGCCGACCTGTCGCGACGCATGATGAGTACCATTGCCTCACTGGTACCAGCCATTGAAATCTACTCAATCGACGAATGCTTTGCCAGCCTGCACAGTCTGAATAACCTGCATCAGCTCGGCCACAATATCCGCTCCCGTATCCAACAATGGGTAGGTATACCGACATGTGTCGGCATTGCCCCTACCCGTACACTAGCTAAGTTTTGTAACCATCTGGCCAAACGCCACCGCCATCATTTCAATGGCGTTATTGTCTGGACAGACTGGAATCAGAATATCAGACAACGAGCTCTTGCCAGCGAGCCGGTTACCGAAATCTGGGGTATCGGCCGCAGAACCGGCCACAAACTCGCCGCCCAAGGCATTCACACCGCTCTGGATTTCATCAATGCCCATACCCCAACCTTAAGAAAACAATTTGGTGTTGTACTCGAACGTACCCAGCGGGAAATGCAGGGAATTCCCTGTAGCGAACTCATCACAGAAGAAGCCAGTCGTCAGAATATTGTCCGTAGCCGCAGCTTCGGCAACATGGTCACCAATCTTGACGGTTTACAGGCGGCCATCAGCCATCATATTACCGCCGGAGCAGCCAAACTGCGCGAACAAAACAGTCAGGCACATATCATTGGTGTATTTATCTACACCAACCGCTTTCGCCACGACCTGCCACAATACAACGGCTACCGGATTACCAAATTGCCTCAGGCCAGTAACGACACACTCACCCTCAACCACATTGCCCAGCACCTGTTAAATAACATCTACCGTTCCGGCTACGAATATAAAAAATGTGGAATTGAATTGAGTGGCATCGAACCAGTGCACACATTCCGGCAGTTAGATTTACTCTGCCACAGCCAGCACAATCACCGCCCTGAACTAATGAGTGCATGGGACAACATCATCAGCCGCTACGGCCGCAGCAGCATCCAGCTTGGCAGCGAACTACAATCCGGCGACTGGCTCATGACCCGAACCCAGCTAAGCAACTGCATCACAACCAGATTTCCAGAAATATTAACTATCTGAATACTTTACACAGACTATCCATAACCAAGATCGTTTTTTAGAGAATAGGTTTTCAGTACAGATTAGGATTTACAGATGGTTAAATCAGTTAACAATGTCATATTCGATACATTGTTATTTTTTGTCAGAATGAAAGATACGTTATATCGAGACGAAAAAAACTAATTCACTATTACTAAAGTTACTAAAGTGTATTTTTAGGTAGTTTTATTTGTATCTTATACTAACTCGCAACAATAACTGAGTGTAAGGTATTAACATATTTTGAAATAAAGGCTACATTATCGCCAAACACTTCCTGCCAGTCATAGCTGTCAAAAGGTGACTCATTGATCAATACATCAGTAGTGATATCACCATTTTCATTCACATAATTTATAATGGTTTTTAAATATTCTTGCTGTTGTGAATTAAGCTGATTATCGGATAAAAATTGACTAAAACGTTTTTCAGCGGCTTGTTTATCCAAACCAACAATAGAACGTATAAAGGCAGCTACATTACCGCCTGCTAGAGTATTAAAAGTAAATTTATTATATTCCTCTCTTGTTCCAAGTTCATTCCATAATACTTTTTCAAGTTCAACAGTATCAGCACGAGTAATAGGCTCAAGATTACGTATTTTTTGAATAACGGGATTCCAGGAGTTTTCAATTAAATAATCGATAACACGTTGTTTGTAAGTTTTCACAGAAAATAAGCTTTCTGTTTCACCTATATATTCAATAAAGTCTTCAATATCTACATTAAATGTTTGACCATTAGCATCGTCCTTTAAATGCTTAATTAAATCACGCAACTCAACACGCACATACTCAAGTTTATCCAGTTCTAGTGTTTGCCAGAAACTATCTGTTAATACCTCTTTAATAATTGCTATTTTCTCTTTAATCTCTTTAATAGTACCTTTCTCATAGAGTGCCCGTACTAAATTAATGACACTCTTTTGGCTTTTACTTGCTTTTTTAGATTTATTCAATAAATTCAGTTGAATATTAAATAGTAATAAATCAAATTTCTTAGCGCTTTCATCTTCTTGGGTAGGGCTTAATATAGGAGCAATATAGGTTTTTAACTCATTAAGGTCTAACAGAGAAAGATACTGCCAGCTATCAGCTAACCTAAACTTATCAACATATAAACGGTTTTTTCTTACATTAATATGATTTGGATTAAGTGTTTCAATCTGCCCTTTCAATTCGGTTTTTAATGCATCATGCAATTGCCTTGCATATTCATCCTCTTGATATTTAGTGGATTGCAACTCAAAAGCAATTTCGGATTTTAAGCAAAAAATTCTATCTGTCAGCGATTGCGTGGCTTTTGCATCAGCACCCTGTGGATTAAGACTAAAAAACTCAAAGTTTTGGCAATAATCAAAAATATAAAACTCTTCTTTATTTGCACCTGTGCCGAAGATATCAGGGGATAGCCGGGTGCCACGACCAATCATCTGCATAAATTTAATCTTGGATTTTACTTCTTTAAAAAAGACTAAATTTAATAAATCAGGAATATCAACACCTGTATCCAGCATATCTACAGATATGGCTATTTGTGGATCTTTATCTCTCACTTCGAAACGTTCAATCAGGTTCTGTGCATAATTAACCGAATAATCAATTAATACACAAAACTCAGCACCGTATTGCGGATACAATCTTTCAAATCGTTCAACGATTTGTTTGGCATGTTTATGGTTGTAGGCAAAGATTATGGTTTTACCAATACGCTCACCGCTTTGTACCTTTAAGCCATTACTCATTAAATCTTGCAATACTTTATCAATAGTATTGTCATTAAAGATATAGTTAAACATTTCTCTATTAGCAATATCACGTTTATAGTCTTCATCTTCTATATCGTGAATAGTGGTTTCGTATTCCCATACTTTTTCTAGCTGATCCTTTTCGTCTTGGCTTAAATCATCATACTTTATACCTTGTCGCAAATGCTTAGAATGCCTTTTAAAACCTCTATAAGGAACAAGATATTTATCAGCAATGGCCTCTTCTAATTCATAACTAAAATTGGGAATGCCTTGCTCAGCCTCAAATACTTGATAGGTACTGCGATCTATATCTTCCCTGGGGGTAGCAGTTAAACCTAACAATAACGAATCAAAATAATCGAAAATAGCACCAAAGCGTCCAAAAATAGAACGATGTGCCTCATCAACAATTATTAAATCAAATCGCCCAATAGATAACGCTTTAGTATCACTATCTATATGCTTAATCATCGTATGGTAGGTAGAAAACATAATACGCGCATTAAGGTCGCGTTTTTTATTAGAACGGTCAGATAAAATACAAGTAGTTACAGAGGGCAAAAGCTTAGTAAAATTTTTATGAGCTTGTTTAACGAGTGCAGTACGGTCTGCTAAAAAAAGTACATTTTTAATCCAGTTATTACGATATAGCAACTCAATCAGCGAAATAGCTACCCGCGTTTTGCCTGTCCCGGTAGCCATAACTAATAAAGCGCGGCGATGCTTTTTATTAAAATGCTCACATACCACAGTAATCGCCTGTTTTTGGTAACCTCTATTGGTAATTTCATTTTTGATTGTCAGATCGGTTATATCCTTACGTTTTTTACGTTGAATAAGTAGTTCTAACTCATCAATAGTGTGAAAACCAAACACTAATCTTGAGGGATAACCTAAGCCGTCTATCAGATGGGTTTCATAACCATTGCTACAATAAATAACAGGGCGCTCACCATATCTTTTTTCTAAACAATCTGCATAAAGTGTAGCTTGATGCTTACCTACAGACACGCTCTTACTGGTCTTTTTGGCTTCAATTAAGGCTAAAGGAACACCATTACGACCAAATAACACATAATCTACATGGCCTTCGCCTGAATTACTTGGCATACCTTCTACAAAAATTTCAATACAGGCTTTACTAGGCGTTATAATATTTTTCTTTGCTAAAACTTCCCAACCCGCTTCACGCAATTGTTGATCAATATAGAAACTGCGTGTTTCCGCTTCGGTAAAATATTGGGGATTTTTAGCATTAAGCGTACCGTATTCTGCTATTTGTTCACGGTATTTATGAATAACCTTTTTTTTGGGTTCTACAAAAGTTGCCGATGCTTTACTAATACTGCCTTTATTTTCTGTAAGGAGCGTTTTATCAAAAGTCGCCACATCAGTAACTTCACCGAGTTTTACTAATACGGCACTGACAAAACTATGCAGATTTAATAAAGAAAATAATGACTCTTTCGCCGTAACCTTTTCTAAATGGGCAGCATTATTACCAGCTCGGCGAATATAATGCAAAGCAACCATTAACTCATTATCATTAATAAAACGGCGGAAGTCTTCATTATCCACTAATTCAAACAGACTACTACGTTTAGGGATAGCCCAATTATGTAAGATATAGATGATCTTAACGGTATATTCTAAGGCAAATCTTGCATTAAGCGCTGATTGCTTAGGGTCGCTTTTTTGATTTACTTCAGCTTCATGACAGTAGTTATATAACTCTGCAAAATCAGATAAAGTACTCAGAAAATCAAAGTTCCGTTTCATAATTAGGGCGCTCACCTAACGAATTTAGTTAATTAAAATATTTATCCATCGTGTAATCAAATAGAAGTTGTGTATCTGTGATTGATTGATTAATTAATGCTTTTTGTTGCTCTATGGCTTCTATTTTTTCAGCAAATTGGTTTTGTAATAATAGCGGTGGGTAAAGTATAGATATCGCTTTAATCATTGACAAATTTAGATTTTTCTGACGGATACCTCTTTGCTCTTTTTTATATTCTTCCTTGTTTATTTGGATTGAATAATATACATAAATCGTATTACATAATTTTGTATTTATAAAAGAAAAAGCGATTGCTTGATTACAAGCCATTTCTCTTTTATTTATAGACGATTTAAGAGCAGCTGTATCATACATTCCTAGAAGTAATGAGCCTTTTCTAATTAATTTTGCATTAGAGTTTCGAATAGCTTCTTCATTAATATGCTCAATGGTATCATTAATAAAAAGAGAATTAAGTTCCCCTGAAGTAACCCAAGGTATACTTCCCTTAAAATATAATAAGTTACTCCTTAAAGGGGTTCCTCCACTTGCCCAGTCTCCTAACTCTTCTAACCTTCTCATCTCCCACTCTTTTTCATTCTTTATAGGATCACCAAACATATCATAAAAAGTAGCTTGAGCAAGTTTATCCAGTTCTGCAAGCTGTTCTTTCTTTTTGGTAATAATATCGCTTAGTGTATCTAGTTCTTTTACTATCTTTTTTTGAATAGGAAGAGGGGGCAGAGGAACAGAAACAGACTTATACGCTTTCAAATCTAGATTTCTAATTCCTGTTGTATTAGATTGCAACTTCTCTGTTTTTCCTGTCCTATAAAAATGTAGTAGAAACATATATAGAAATTTATAAAAAATAATTCTTTGATCTTTTATTCTTAAAACAGAAGTAAAATTACTAAAAGAAAAATCTCCCTCTAGTATTTCAAATGGAACAATTCTTCCAACAGGTTGCTTAGGGCCTCCTCCTGACTTTTCAAGAATTAAATCACCAAAAAACAGTTTCCTAGAAGAGTATTGTTTTTCTTCAACCTCTAGGTATTCAATATTAATTGAGTCTAATTTGCAATCTTTTGTAAAGTTAGTATTCCTAATGACTCCAACTTTTATAAAAGGTTCTTTTTTTCCTTTCCACAATCCATTTATAGAATCACATAAATTGCACAATTGCATTACTTCCCAACTATCTTTATTCATTCTTTAATTAACCCTTCATAGCTAGCAATTGCTTGATCTATTTCAATCTGTAGTTTTTTAATACGAGCTAATACTAGTTCAGGTTTTTCATAGTCTATTTTTACCCGTTCCACTTCTTTATATTTATTAATCGTTAAATCATAGTCATTAGTCACTATTTCGGCTTTAGATACAAAAAAAGATTGCTCTTTACGGGTACGATTGGCTTCATTTTCTAAACCATTATAACGGGCAATAATATCAGGAATATCATTGGCTTCTATTGGGCTGCGTTTATCATCTAAACTATAGCCATCAGCACGCATATCATAGAACCAAACTTTATCGGTACCGCCTGAATCGGTTTTCGTAAAAATCAAAATAGCAGTAGAGACACCTGAATACGGCTTAAATACGCCTGATGGCATAGAGATAATAGCTTCAAGTTGCTGGTTATCTACTAACTCTTTACGAATGGCTAAATGTGCTTTACTGCTACCAAATAATACACCATCAGGCACAATAGAAGCACAACGCCCGCCTGATTTTAAAATACGGGTAAATAGACTTAAAAAAAGTAGTTCGGTTTTTTTAGTTTTGGTAATAGTTAATAAGCTCTTATCTACCACTTCATAATCAAGGCTACCTGTAAAGGGTGGATTAGCTAATACCAGTGAATAAAGATTTTTATCTTGATTATCTTCGGAAAGGGAATCTTGATAGTTAATATTTGGGTTATCTACCCCATGCAACATCATATTCATGGCGCCAATACGTAACATGGTCTGATCAGTATCAAAACCATGGAACATAGTGTTTTTATAATGTTCAGCATTTTCTTTTCTGGCTAATTCCTTTTTATAATGCTCGCTAATATACGTGGCTGACTCAACAATAAAGCCTGCTGAACCCATAGCAGGATCACAAATATTATCCTTAATAGTGGGCTTCATTAGCTGTACCATCATACGAATAATATGACGAGGAGTCCGAAATTGGCCATTAGTACCACTAGCTGCCATTTTCCCTAAAATATATTCATAGACATCGCCCATAGTATCTTTATCATTCATGTCGAGGTTATCGATACCATCTACAATTTTGGACAAAGTACGTTCGTTAGGGATCATAAAAATGGCATTAGCCATATAGCGACTAAAAACGCTATCTTTACCTGTACCTAGTGTTTTAATAAACACAAATACATCATTGCGAACGATATTAAACATTTTTGTGGCATTAAAATTTTTAAATTTGTGCCAACGTAAATTTTCATATGGAAGCGTTTGTTTTGTCTCTATATTTTGCCAAAGTTCACCTTTTTTAAAAATAGGATCTTTAATTGTTCCACCTAGTATCTGAGCATTCGCTTCTCTTTTGAGCTGACTGTCATCCAGCATTTTTATAAAAAATAGATAAGTCATTTGCTCCAATACAGCAATAGAGCTAGTTAACCCTGCACTCCAAAACGTATCCCAAATACTATCAATTTGACTCTTATGGTCTCCTGTAACCATCTATATACCATCTAATATATTACTTATCTTTTATTCTAGAAGAAAAAACCAATTCACTAAAGAGTTAATTGTTAATCTCTTACTTCAATGGTTTTTATTACTATTTTTTATGCTCGGATATTGATTTAACCTATTAAAAATTATTACATTTTATATTAAACTATAGTAGCTTTTATATATCTTCTCCTGCCATCCTCAGGACCCAAAGCCATATTAAGTAAAAGCTATACTTCTTTTTCAGTATAACTTTGTTTGATGTAGTATTGAATCATATCCTGAGCCACAGCATATCTCAAATCATGAAAAGCCTTACTAGATAAGGCGTTTAGGCGAATTATTGAAAGGCTGTCTATCTTAATAGACAATTATAGACACTGAAATTTTTTGTGAATTTTTTAATGTTTAACTAATAGTGTTTTCAAACGAAGAGTCAATCTCTATTAATGCATCTCCAAATCTAACTCAGATTTAATTCTGATTTAGATTTGGAGAGAGGATGAACTAAACGTAAACGCAATAGAAAACATCAAAATGCCTAAGCAAGTATAAACAAAACTACGTATCAGTTTGTATATACAGATAAATACAAAATGTACTTATTAAAAAAATGATTTACTTTAAATTTGTACTTCAATTAAGTATTTTTAGGTAATTTTCAATCACTTTATATCGATAATATAAACATATAATCATATGTTTTTTTATAGTATTTAAGACAATTCAGGATGTCTATAGATTAAGCATTAGAACGGACACGAGATTCGAACTCGCAAATTCAACCTTGACTAAAAAATTATACAAACACCAATAGACACAATAAAATAAAATCAGTTTAACTTATGATTTATAATTTACAGAGCTCAGACAACAATAACAATTTGAAGAATGACATATGAAAGCACTTATTTCAATCGATTATACCAACGACTTTATTGCCACAGACGGAGCACTGACAACCGGTCTGGCAGGACAAGCCATAGAAAACGAAATGGTAAATCTGACCAGAACGTTTATCGAGCAGAAAGATTTTGTGGTATTTGCAATTGATGCGCACGAGCCTGATGATAAGTACCATCCGGAAAATAAATTATTTCCGCCGCATAATATCATAGGTACCAACGGTCAGAATCTCTATGGCTCATTAAAACAGTTGTACACAGCCAATCAGACCAATCCGCAAGTTTACTGGATGAATAAACGCCACTACTCTGCATTCAGCGGAACAGACCTGGATTTACGCCTGCGTGAAAGAAATATTACTGAAATACATTTAACCGGCGTATGTACTGATATCTGCGTATTACATACAGCGGTTGATGCATATAACCTCAATTATCAGATTGTCGTGCATCAGCATGCTGTTGCCAGCTTTGACCCTGTAGGACATTCATGGGCATTAAAGCACTTTCAGAATACTTTAGGTGCTACCATAATCTGAGCATTTACCTCCCCTGCTTCTGTTTAATCTGTCCTGAAATCACAAAATGTATAAAAATAAATCAGAACTGACTTTATTCATAGAGTCTTAATTTCGACAGTATTATTATGTTTTTTAAATATATTTACCATTTTAAGCATATAATCTATAGTCAAACCATAATCAAAATTTTTGAATGAATATTCTGAAAGGAATAACAGCAGTAATCTGTATAGCTATACAGATTACTAAACATACATATTCATGTTAAAAAATCTGATTTAAATCTTTAATGCTATATAATAGAAATATATTTTATATTAAACAATAATATATCAACCCAAATTTCAGTTATTCTTAATCTGATAAATTACTTTGGTATCGGGATAATTAACAAATGCCTGAGGAAACAGATATTCACCCTCAAAAAACGGCACCGATATATAATTCCATTCAGGTTTAAATGACGGATGAAATTGAGCAATTGAGTCAAATAGTAATGTTGTGCAATATAAATGAGATTCGTTTTTGTTATCTAAGACAAAAGGTTTTCCGCGCTGGTTCAAAACTTGTGCAGCAATCCGTTGCTTTTCTTGCTTATTCAAAAATAAAGGTCTTATAACCGCACCTTTCTGAGCCAATACCGGACTAAAAAAATGTTCTAATTCAGAAATCATCACCTGATTTGAAACTGATTCTCCGTCATCTGTTGTAGCATGGATAACTAAAACCTTAGGCTGTAATTGCACAATCATCCCAATGTGTGAATACTCACTTTTTCCCAAATAACGAATCCATCGACTATCATTCGTAGTACCTAAACGCACAACCCAGTCACCAACTTCGAGTAAGGGTAAATCCCGGATCAAGCGTGGATATGAAGGAGGATGTCTTTCATAAATAAATGAAGCAGAACCACCGGTCAGCAGAATCAGGCAAATCATTAAAAAATATATTAAATATCTATACATAATAAAACCTGCTTTAAGCAGGTCTTCATCGGTTAACCTTTTACCTTCCAGCCATCATCTGTTTTAATTAAATATACATTTTCCTTTTTTATTTGTTCTGTATTTTTGAAAGTTACACCTATTTGAACATGTGCTGATTTTTTATCATCGTCATATTTGACATCCTCAATGGATATATTTTTCAACCCGCCATTTTTATCAGCAGCTTCTTTGGCATGCGAAACAATCAATTTAATTTTTCCAGATAATATATCCTCTACTCCTGCTTCTTTTTTATCTTTTTCACTAAGATAAATCATGGAAATTACTTTTTGGCTGTCACCACTATATACAGCTTCAGTAAATGCTTTTGCAGCAGCTTCTGGTGAAGAATTACCACCGCATGCAGCAATTGCTAAGGTAATAAATAACCCTATCAATAAACTCACAATTTTCTTCATATAACTTCCCTGTCAATTTGTTAATAAATAATAATTTTATTAAATATAAACCAATTTTTCTTAATTAATCAACAAATATATTTACATATTGAGTTTCATAATTTTTTATCAGTTTTGATACGATAAATTTTGCCTATGATTTAATCAGAAAATGACTACCAAGAATAATTATTACTACAAATATATTTATCAAACTATTTTTTTATCAAAACTATTTTAGGAAAATGATGAAAAAGTACATCAATTGCTATAAATAAAAAAGATAATATAACCTGATTGCCAGAGGGTTATCCGAAATTGTGTGCAGTACCACTAAGAATAAATAAGGCTAGTTGTTTCAAATTAAATAAATCAGAGATTTTACTACCATACATTTAAATTTATTTCTAAAGAAATGGTTTATCAATAATTTAAAGTTTGAAGAAAATTTTATGTGAATGATTTGGCTAGGCCAGATAAACCAGTTGACTAATCTAATACAACAAATATTACACCAGAGCTTAATCGGAATAACAGACTAATCATCCTCGTGGCAGGTATAAACATATATTGATGTTAACTTGAAAGAATTAGATAAATAGCAATAAATTTAGGCAGATAAATAACAAGAAAATTTAAAGTAATGCTATTATGCTGAATAAGCTGTGCTAAATAACTTAGCAATATAATAAAGAAATGGAGAGGATATTGGTGGGTCGTGAGCGATTCGAACGCTCGACCAACGGATTAAAAGTCCGCTGCTCTACCGACTGAGCTAACGACCCTTTGGCTCCCCGACCAGGGCTCGAACCTGGGACCTGCGGATTAACAGTCCGTCGCTCTACCGACTGAGCTATCAGGGAAAGGAAGAGCGCATTATAGGGGGCGATATTTAACTCGTCAAGCTTTTTTAGGCATTTTAAGCCTGAAAAAGAGTTCAATAAGTACAAATCATTGGTAGTTCTATATATTTAATTGCAAATATAGTTGTATTACTTAAATTGTATTTGCTTATATACTCTAATAAATGTATTGAGGTTCTGCGCTTATGTGCTCTGACTTGAAAATGAATAGAATACTTTTGTTACCTATCCGGCCAGTGCAGCAGCACAGGCAGCTATTCTGATTAAGAATGTAATCAGACACCAATTTAGAATGTCGATTATGGTTTTCTGATCGCCTGTGCTGATATTATTTTTATGATATAGAGTGATGGCTTGCCGGTCTGATGCTTTTCGATTTCGGCAATTACGGATACCCTGATTGTATCCACACATCATGATTAATCAATCTAATCAGCAGGACATCGGGCCGACTTCTCAGATAATGTTTCAGCCAGTCATCTTTCTATTTATTCACTAAGGCAATAGCTGGCAAAATTAATGGGCGAAGTTTCGGAATCCAGACCCATTCCATACTTGCGAGACTGGATATCCTATAAGTTTATCAGATAGTGATGTTATCGCTTAAATGGTAAATTATCACCAGCATAGTTTTAAAAACTAATAATCTTATTGTTGTATCGTCATAAAAATAAAATGTTCCAACACAAACATTCTATTTTATCGATTTTATCATTATAAAATGTGTCTAATCATTGTCATGGGCATATAAGTAAAGCATCCGTTTTAAATGAACAATAATATCCTCTGGCCCACAATTCAAAATAAGGTTTAAAAATATCGCAGTTTAAATCAGTTTTGATAGCCGGATATTGCAAATAATAGCTAAGCCAATAGTCACAAGCTATTGAATAATATGCTTCACTCAGAATTGATAACAAGTCATTACTATCTATATAATCAGAAATATAATCACTCAATGCATCGTAAATATAGTCTTGCGTATCATCTATAGACTCATCAAGCTCTTCCCGTGATTTAACGATTTCCACATTTGTGATACCTGCCATTAATTCTGTAAACTCGTTATCATTATTATATTCTGATAATGCCTTAATATTATTTATAAACTGATCTCCGAGTTGCATTAGCTCTTCATCGGAACACACGATTGTTTCAGGCACAAAATATCCCGGAATAATTCCTTGCTTTAAACATTCACGAACCTTTTGTTCCACTAATTTATAAACAGGTAATATACGCTCTCTCAGCAAATCACCGTCAGGCAGAGGACTAAATACAGCTTCTACACCTGTCCCGTCAGGCATAAAACATTGAAAGATGCCATATAAATTATCTTCCAGATGCTCCGGATGATCGGCTTCTCCGATAAAGTTTAAAGCTGGTATGGTTCGCAAATAATTAAAATACTCTAATTTTTCCATTATCATTCTCTGTTTTTATTTAATAAATTAATATTAATATCATGCATTTATACTGATTAGTTACTTACCTTTTCTGATGTATTTTATCGTCAAATTTGACGGTAAGATTGTGGTTAATCTGTATGCTACTACAGGCACCAAGACCCGATATTATTAGTATACGCTGAACTGCAAAACAGTAACCATAACTGAAAAAATGAAATGAAGTAACTAACTTTCTTTGCTGGTAGGTGCTCTCATACCGGTTACCTGCTGATTTACTTTTATCATCATGGATTTAATATCATCATTAATACCATTAATCTGATTTTTCTGACGGCCGGTGTTTTCTTACACTGTATGCACCATGGCGAACATACACATTGCGTATTCAATATGGGATATTAACGATCAGAAATATATGCAGTATCCCAACGATAAAAATGATAAAAAATAAAAATAATTTTTTATGTGCAATTTTTTTTGCACGCAAGTGCAATTTTCTGCGCCAAATTTATTCAAAACCCTTTTGTCATATAAAATTTATTTTTACAAATCAATATTTTATTATTTTATTTTCATTATTCCAATCTGGTATACAAATTGCAATAGCAAAGTGGCTTGCTTTTAAGCATAGATGAATTTTTAACGTGTAACAAGGAGCCGTTGATGCAAACAAAATTAATCACTACCGATAAAATCCGGGATTTTCTTAAAGACGGTATGACGATTATGTTTGGCGGTTTTATGGGGTGTGGTACGCCGTCAAAGATTGTGAATGCAATTCTGGAATCGGGTATTAAGGATATAACACTTATCGGAAATGATACAGCTTTTGTAGACACTGGTGTCGGACCGCTGATTAACAATAATCAGGTCAGAAAAGTGATTACTTCCCATATTGGCACCAATCGTGAAACAGGCAGAAGAATGATTGCCGGTGAGATGGAAGTTGAGCTGGTACCTCAGGGTACGCTGGCTGAACGGATTCGCTGCGGCGGTGCCGGATTGGGCGGAGTTTTAACACCTACCGGAGTGGGTACGATTGTTGCTGAAGGCAAGAAAGTTTTATCAGTTAATAATCGTGAGTATTTACTTGAGCTGCCAATCCGTGCTGATTTAGCCATCATTCATGCGCATAAGGCTGATTACAACGGTAATCTGGTCTATCAGTATGCTGCACGTAATTTTAATCCGCTGATTGCTACCGCTGCTGACACGGTGATTGCTCAGGCTGATGAACTGGTAGAAGTTGGCCAGATACATCCTGATGCGGTGATGACACCGGCAGCATTAGTTGATTTTATGGTTAGCACTAACGATTAAGGAATAAAGACAATGGATAAAAAAGAATTAATTGCTCGCCGTGTTGCTCAGGAATTACGTAACGGGGATGTTGTTAATCTGGGGATTGGTTTACCAACTCAGGTGGTGAATTACTTGCCTGAAGGTATCAATATTACGCTGCAATCAGAAAATGGCTTTCTGGGGCTGGGACCTAAAACAGTTGATGAACCGAATATTGTTAATGCAGGCGGTCAGCCTTGCGGCATTGTTCCCGGTGCGGCAATGTTTGACAGTGCATTTTCTTTTATGCTGATTCGCGGCGGTCATGTCGATGCCTGTGTGCTTGGCGGACTGGAAGTTGACCAGCATGCCAATCTGGCTAACTGGATGGTACCGGGCAAAATGGTGCCGGGTATGGGCGGTGCTATGGATCTGGTTACAGGTGCGAAAAAGGTAATTATTGCCATGGAACACTGTACTAAAACCGGGGAACCGAAAATATTGCCGGAATGCACTTTGCCGCTTACGGCGAAAGGTAAAGTCAGCATGGTTATTACTGAGCTGGCTGTATTTGAATTTATAAACGGTCAAATGTATCTGATTGAAACCGCTGAGGGTGTGGATGTTGATACTGTAAAAGCGCATACCACGGCAGAGTTTATTGTTGCGGATAATCTGAAAACGATGTCCATTGCTACAGGGGCATAAGTTTTATGATTTCACGTTTATCCAGACATACGACTAATCTGGTCAGTAAATATCTGCCTGACCCGCTGATATTTGCTTTACTGCTTACTTTTATCATTTTTTTCATGGCCTGGGGATTAACTGATTCACAGCCTCTGGGTCTGATAAAAATGTGGGGGGACGGCTTCTGGAATTTGCTGGCCTTTGGTATGCAGATGGCTCTGATTGTGGTTACCGGCCATGCCTTAGCCAGCTCACCCCCGGTGAAATCTGTTCTGGTATCTATTGCCTCTCTGGCCAAAACTCCTACACAAGCAGCCATGCTGGTTACTTTTGTCGGCTGCATTGCCTGTATTTTAAACTGGGGGTTTGGTCTGGTTGTAGGTGCCATGCTGGCAAAGGAAGTGGCCAGACAGGTTAAGAATGTGGATTATGGCTTACTGATCGCCTGTGCTTATATTGCTTTTATGACATGGGGTGGCGGTTTGTCCGGATCAATGCCTTTAATGGCGGCAACTCCGGGGAATCCTGTTGCACACTTTATGATTAGTGACACTAATCCGCAGGGTATTGTGCCGATTTCTCAGACCATGTTTTCAGCCAGTAATATTTTTATTACTTCTATGCTGATTATCTGTTTACCTCTTCTGGTGCGGTTTATGGTCAGAACTGACGGTAAGGTGAATGTGGTTAATCCTGAGCTGCTGGCACCGGAACCCGATTTTCAGCGTAAGCTTGACCGGAAAACAGCTACCATAGCTGAAAAAATGGAAGAAAGTAAGCTGCTTTCTTTGCTGGTAGGTGCTCTGGGTATCAGTTATCTGCTGATTTACTTCTATCATAATGGTTTTAATATCACCATTAATACCGTTAACTTGATATTCCTGACGGCCGGTGTTTTGTTACACCGTACACCTATGGCGTACATGCGTGCTGTCTCCAATGCAGCCAGAAGCACAGCTGGTATTATCATCCAGTTTCCGTTTTATGCGGGTATTCAGCTGATGATGGAACATTCCGGTCTGGGTGGTCTTATCACTGAATTTTTCATCAATATTGCCAGTAAGGATACCTTCCCTATCTGGACGTTCTTCAGCTCCGGCATTATTAATTTTGCCGTACCGTCAGGTGGCGGCCACTGGGTTATTCAAGGCCCGTTCGTGATTCCTGCCGCACAGGCTCTGGGTGCTGATTTAGGTAAATCTACGATGGCAATTGCCTACGGCGAACAATGGATGAATATGCTGCAACCATTCTGGGCATTACCTGCACTGGCTATTGCCGGTCTCGGGGTGCGTGACATTATGGGATATTGTATGACAGCGCTGATATTCACTACGCCGATATTCCTGATTGGTCTGTACTTTTTCTAGTTAAAAAAGGGAGTTTATTATGACAAAAACCGTAATCGTCAGTGCTGCACGCACCGCCATCGGCAGTTTTAATGGTTCACTTGCCTCTGTCAGTGCCATTAATTTGGGGAAAGTTGTTATTGACGAAGCTTTAAAACGTGCTGCACTGGATGCCGGTGCGGTAAATGAAGTGATTATGGGTAATGTGCTTCAGGCCGGACTGGGACAGAATCCTGCCCGGCAGGCTGCACTGAATGCAGGTATTCCCAGCAGCGTACCGGCTTTTACTGTAAATAAGGTATGCGGCAGCGGACTTAAATCAATCGTACTGGCCACACAAAGTATTTTAACCGGTGACAATGATATTGTTGTCGCCGGCGGTATGGAAAATATGTCTCAGGCACCCTATCTGCTTGGCAGTAAAGCCCGCTGGGGGCTGAAAATGGGTAATGCCGAACTGTACGATACCATGGTGAATGACGGATTAACCTGTGCTACCAATCATTACCATATGGGAATTACGGCAGAAAATATTGCTGTACAGTATTCTATCAGCCGTGAGGAACAGGACGAACTGGCACTGCGTTCTCAAAAGCTGGCTACGGAAGCTAATAACAATGGTGACTTTGAAGCAGAAATTGTTCCGGTCACCATCAGCTCACGCAAGGGCGATATTATCTTCAAACAGGATGAATATCCCAAAGCAGACAGCACTGCGGAAGGTCTGGCAAAACTCAGACCGGCGTTTAAAAAAGACGGTACAGTGACTGCGGGTAATTCTTCCGGTATTAATGACGGTGCCGCTGCTCTTGTGCTGATGTCAGAAACCAAAGCAAAAGAATTAGGCTTAAAACCACTGGCATATATTCGCAGCTATGCTTCTGGCGGCGTTGATCCGAGCATAATGGGAATGGGTCCGGTACCGGCAACCCGGCTGGCTTTACAAAAAGCAGCACTGCAGCTGTCTGATATCGATTTAATCGAAGCAAATGAAGCTTTTGCTGCTCAATTCCTCGGCGTCGGACGCGAGCTGAATTTTGATATGGACAAAACCAATATTCATGGTGGTGCCATTGCCCTGGGTCATCCTATTGGCGCCAGCGGTGCACGTATTCTGGTTACCCTGCTTTATTCCATGCTTCATCGTGATAAACAGCTGGGACTGGCAACATTATGCATTGGCGGCGGACAAGGTACGGCTGTTATTCTGGAACGCTGTTAATGATAATCCGGTCAAACTAAGAGTAATTTCTGGTTAACAGACATATGATTAGGTTAAACAGTCAGGTGGTAATGAGTTTATCCGATATCGCCTGACTTGTTAATTTGCATAATTCATCTGATAATTTAAAATTAATTCAGATAAATATTTTGGCTGTGTACCAGCCGGATATTAAAAATATTTTATTGATAATTATGGATATTTGAGCACTTATGAACACCAGCTTCCTTCAGCGCCTATATCCGGACCGAATCAGTGCCCGTATTTTTTTACTGGTGACCTTCCTATCCTGTTTTTCAATTTTTGTCTGTGCCGTTCTAATTGATAAAGAAGGGCGCGAACTTCTCAGACAGGAAAAAAGCCATAAACTTTATGCCATTACCAAAACTCTGGATTTGCTTTTAGGTGATGCTTACCAGCAGGTGGATAAAAGCCTGCCCCGAACACAACAAATTACCCAGCTTAATCAGTATCTCTCTCCTAAAATTGAACCGCTGCTGAAAGATATGCCGAATATTGCAGCCGGTTATTATCATAAACAATTAGATGCCATTGTGTTGTATGCCCCGCAGTCAGCCTATGGTGTGAATGTTGGTAAATCTATTCCGGCTGAGCATAAAGGGCGTGAAGTTATGACCAGCGGCCGGCATATGATTGAAACCGGCCAGCAAGTCCGCGGCAATATCATGAATGCCATGATTCCCATTGTGCGCAATAATCAGATAATTGGCTATATCTGGGCTAATGAAACTTTGGATGACATTGAAAAGCAGGCGTTTGTATTTGATAAAAATGTCATTATTATCAGCCTGATCTGTATGCTGAGCTGTATTTGTATTGCTTCTGTTTTATCCAGAAAACTGAATACTGATATCAATATAATCAAACAAGGGCTGGAAAAACTCCCCTTCTCGCTGGACAGTCGTCTGCCAGTTATACGCGGTGAGCTGAATGAAATTGTCAGCGGAATTAACAGTCTGGCCGAAAAGCTCAGAAAAACCAAAACTATCAACGAGCTGATTCTGGAAAACACACTGGATGCAGTTATTACTGTGGATAATAATGGCTTTATTACCATGTTAAATCCGGCTGCAGAAAAAATCACCGGCTATCAGCTGGAACAAGTCCTTAGCCGGCCATATTCAACCATAGTTGATGATAAAAATTTTCAAAGTCCTTTACTGGATACTTTATATAATGGTATCGATCATGTCGGTGTGGAAGTAGATTTCCCGGTTGCCCGGCAAATTATCCGAATCTCAGCCAGCACCAGCCATCTGAAAGATCATCAGGGTAATATTATTGGTGCCGTCGTTATTTTTAAAGATATCACCGAACGGGAAGAAGTAGAAAAATTAATCCAGCAAACCGAACGCCTGGTGGCACTGGGCGAGCTGATGGCAGGCATTGCCCATGAGATCCGCAACCCGCTGGCTGCAGTACGCGGTTTCGTGCAATATCTGCAAAATGATTTACCCCGTGCTGAGCAAAATGAATATCTTGAGATTATTCTGAAAGAAGTGGATTCGATTAATCAGGTAATTCAGCAGCTACTTGATTTCTCAGTACCCTCAAAAAATTATTATGTTTCGGTGCAATTAAACGACCTGATTAATGAAGTACTGGTACTGGTTAATTCATCTCACCGCTCAAATAACATCGTCCTGACTCTTTCATTAGCCAGCCAGTTACCGCCATTGTATCTGGATAAAGAATTAATCAAACAGGCAATACTGAATTTATTAATCAATGCCATTCAGGCAGTCAGTGATCAGGGTAACATTGAAATCTCTACATTAATGTCTGCTAACCAAAAGTATCAGTTAATCCGGATAAAGGATGATGGTGAAGGCATTAAAAGCGAAATAATGGATAAAATCTTTACGCCGTTTTTTACCACTAAAATTTCTGGTACCGGGCTGGGTCTGGCCATGGTTGAGAAAATAGTTTCCTCACATAAAGGGCAAATTAGCATTAAAAATAATGAGCACAGCAATGGTGTTACGGTTGAAGTAGCACTTCCCGTTAACTGATACACAATAATCCGGAATTTATGTCAGAAAAAATCTTAATTGTCGAAGATGAATTAAATCTGCGCAAACTGTTATCTATTTTTTTATCACAGGAACATTATCAGGTTATTGCTGTTGATAATGCAGAAGACGCTATTGAAACCTTAGAGCAGCAATCGGTTGATTTAATTTTAATGGATAATCGCCTGCCTCAGATGAGCGGACTGGAAGCACTGAAAATAATTAAACAGAACTATACGGATATATCCATCATTCTTATGACTGCCTATGCCGGTGTGGATACGGCGGTAGAAGCATTAAAACTCGGTGCAATTGATTATATTGTTAAACCCTTTGACCTGAATGAACTCAAAGCACTGATAAAACGTACCCTGGAGTTGAGCAAAGCTAAAAAAGAGGGAATGGATTTATCGCCAAAAATAGAATTATTCAGCTCGGATAATAAGGGTCATATTCTGACTAACAGCCCGAATATGATGGAACTGTGCCGCAATATTGCCAAAATTTCACAAACCAAAACCACCGTATTGATTACTGGTGAAAGCGGTACGGGTAAAGAATTAGTCGCCAAAACCATTCATTATTACAGTACCCGCTCAACCGGCCCGTTTATCAAAGTAAACTGCGGTGCATTACCGGAAACCTTGCTGGAAAGTACTTTGTTCGGACATGAAAAAGGATCATTTACCGGAGCTTATCAACGCCAGATTGGTTTATTTGAGCGGGCACACCAAGGGACACTTTTTCTGGATGAAGTAGCTGAAATGTCAACCAATCTTCAGGTTAAGCTTCTGCGGGTAATCCAGGAAAGAGAATTCGAACCAATCGGTGGCAGCAGATTAATTAAAACTGATTTCAGGCTGATTGCCGCTACCAATCGTAGCCTTCAGGATATGATCAGCACTGGTGAATTCCGCGAAGATTTATTCTACAGACTGAACGTAATGGAATTAAGCTTACCACCCTTACGTGACCGGAAAAATGATGTCATGCTACTGGCGCGCTATTTTGCCAATCAGTTTTGCCATGAAAATAATAAGGAATTACTGGATTTTTCGATTAGTGCGGTAGAAGTACTTAATCAATACCCATGGCCGGGCAATGTACGTGAATTGTCTAATGCCATCGAACATGCAGTGGTCATGTCCAACGGACTGTTTATCTATCCGCAAGATTTGCCCGCACAAATTATTGCTCATAAAAAAACACCTGATTTTCATCCTGATTTTAGTGAAGATGAACAGCTGGGTGCTACCTTAAAAGAAAAAGTCAAAATTTATGAAAAAGAATTAATCATTAATGAATTGAGGCTGAATAACGGACACCGGGAAAATACCGCCCGCTCACTAGGCGTCAGCAAAAGAACATTATTATATAAAATGCAGGAATACGAGATTGTAGAGACAATTAATTAAATCACATTAACTCAGTTCCATGAATACCGGTTCCTGATATTCCCATATTTATTACCACGGCAAATATCAGTCTGCCATCAGACAATCAATATACAGGCGTTTACTGAACGCTTTAAATGAATACAATTAATGTAGTGATGGGAGATAGAATTTATCATAAGCGGATAGAGCATGCAGCCCTACCCGCTTCTGCCTATTCACTGGTAGCCGGATTAAATATATTACCGGTCATGCAAGCTACCCGCTGTTCAGATTGTTATATGACTGCCGAAAACCAATTGCATTACTTTGTGCACTTTATTTGATAGTCATAATCAACAATCAAAGGCGCATGATCAGAAAATTTTTCTTCTTTATAGATCGTAGCAGTTTGTGCACAGGCAGCCAGTGCCGGCGTAGCCATCTGATAATCAATACGCCAGCCTACATCTTTGGCATAAGCCTGCCCGCGATTACTCCACCAGGTATAACCGGGAATCTCAGGATACAGCGTACGCCAGATATCCACCCAGCCAAGCTCATTGATAATCTGGCTCAGCCATTCACGCTCTTCCGGCAAAAAACCGGAATTTTTCAGATTGCCGCGCCAGTTTTTTAAATCAATATTCTGGTGCGCTATATTCCAGTCGCCACAGATTACGATATCGCGCTGTAAGGCCTGCAATTCACGCAGAACCGGTAAAAATTTATCCAGAAAACAGAATTTAGCCTGCTGCCGTTCTTCCGAACTGCTTCCGGACGGCAGATATACTGAAATAACACTGAGCTTGCCAAAATCAGCACGTACATAGCGGCCTTCATGATCAAAATCTTCCCATCCTAAGCCGATTTGCACATCATCAGGCTGCTGTTTACTGTAAATTGCCACACCACTATAGCCACGTTTCACTGCGGTATGCCACGCACCATACATACCCAGCGGATGCTTCATCTGCTCTGTCAAATCCGCTTCCTGGGCTTTTAACTCCTGAACACACACAATATCAGCCTGTGCCTGCGCCAGATAATCAATAAAACCCTTACTGGTAGCTGAACGTATTCCATTTACATTGGCTGAAATAATGCGCATCCGCATGTCCTTTCGATTAATGATAAAATTTACATCTTAAAATTTTTAATCTGCCATTTTACCATTAAGGATCATTATGTCTGATTTCCGTCAGGATTTTCTGCACTTCGCTCTGCAACAACATGTTTTAAAATTTGGCCAGTTCACAACCAAAGCCGGCAGACAATCACCTTATTTTTTCAATGCCGGACTGTTTAACGATGGCTATAGTATTCTGCAACTGGCACGTTTTTATGCACGCTCGATTCTTGCCAGCGGTATTGAATTTGATATGCTGTTCGGACCGGCCTATAAAGGCATTATTCTGGCCGCAGCAACAGCCATGATGCTGGCGGAAGAAGGGCGTAATGTACCATATGCCTATAACCGTAAAGAAGCAAAAGACCATGGCGAAGGTGGCGTACTGGTTGGTGCACCGCTTAAAGGTCGTGTACTGATTATAGATGATGTTATTTCAGCCGGTACTTCCGTACGTGAATCGGTTGCCATCATTCAGCGTGAAGGCGCGGTTACCGCAGGTGTAGCCATTGCACTTGACCGCATGGAAAAAGGTCAGGGAAATCAATCCGCCGTTCAGGAAGTCGAACAACAGTATCAAATACCGGTAACGGCCATTGCCACATTGGAAGATTTACTGCTGTTATTAGAAAATGACTCAACACTGGCTGATTATCGCCAGCCGGTAGCAGAATACCGTAAACAATATGGCGTGTAAATTTTGTCTGGTTCTGGCAAAACAGATTGCCAGAACGGTTTAAACAACCTTATGTTTAACAAATGATTTCTTTCTAACTCTATTAAACAGATGAATGTTGAGCAATTACTGAATCACTATGGCTACCTGGCTATATTTATCGGCAGCATTCTTGAAGGTGAAACCATACTGACCCTGGCCGGCTTTTTCGTACACAAAGGCTATTTATTATTTGTGCCTTCAATCCTGTGTGCGGCAGCCGGCGGGATGCTGGGTGACCAGATATGTTTTTTGCTCGGCCGTTATTATGGTAAACACCTATTGCAGCATTTCCCTAAACTGGATCCGATGGTAGCCAAAACTGATCGTTTGCTGTGTAAACACAGCTCTGTCATTATTATCGGAGTACGCTTCATGTATGGTTTGCGTATTGCCGGCCCGATTGCCATCGGTATGAGTAAAGTAACATTCCATCGGTTTCTGTTATTTAATGCATTGGGCGCTTTACTCTGGGCAACCATTATCGTTAGTTTTGGTTATCTGTTCGGACAATCAGCGCAATGGCTGTTTGCAGAGTTTCAACAATATACGAAACTGCTCTTTGTTGTTATTCTGATAGTAGCTGTATTTGCTTTGCTGATATACTGGTATATCAAACGGCATCGTAATAAATAAAACAGAAACAAAAACGGCTTTTAAGCAAAATCAGTAATTAAATAATTATGCAAATATGATTGCAAATACAAAGTACAGATGTATTTTATTTTAATAATTAACTGGTTAGATTTACCGGATATAAAAAATAAACCCCGCTGCTGCGGGGTTTTTTCCAAAATCAGCTACAAAGCCTGATTAGAAAGTATGTTTCAGACCAACACCAAATGCAGTAGTTTTGGTTTTACCTTTACCCACCATGATGGGCTCGTTGTTCGGTCCTATATCCCCACTAATATCATCGGGACCGTTACCTTCACGCAACCAGCCGGCCTGTACATTTGCAGTAGTACGTTTAGAGAAGGAATAATCAGCACCGATTACGATCTGATCGTATTTGGTATTTTTATCTTTACTACCGTCAGTTTTAACATCCCAGCCATGAGCATAAGTCAGTTTCGGGAAAATATTACCAAAGTGATAACCAACAGTTAAAACAGCTTCCTGCCCACTATTATCTGTGACTACATTATGATCTCCAACTGGAGCGATTGCCTCAATGCCAGTCTGATCTGCATTT
The DNA here is from genome assembly GCF_013346865.1 of Snodgrassella sp. ESL0323. Classification (NCBI taxonomy): domain Bacteria; kingdom Pseudomonadati; phylum Pseudomonadota; class Betaproteobacteria; order Neisseriales; family Neisseriaceae; genus Snodgrassella; species Snodgrassella sp. ESL0323. The sequence goes on from NZ_JAAEDT010000020.1 coordinate 177,452, forward strand.
AGACGAGAAGGGTGAATACCATTTACATATTCACTATATGAACCTGTATTTTTGCTATATTGATAACCCACACCTACAAACAGATTATTAGCATCATAACCAGCTTCAATACGATGTACCTGACCATCTTTAAATTCATTTATACCTTCTTCATTAAGCAAAACAGCTGAATTTTTCAAGTAATCAAAACCATATTTTGCGTAATATCCGGCATTGTGATAATTCAGACCAAGACTGTATTTATCACCTGCACCCATGTTATAGTCATACTCTTTATTCCGCTCACCAGCATTAACATTATCGCGCGGAGAATATAATACGTTGAAGTTGAAACCAGACCATTCCGGAGAATCATAGGCAATACCTACATAACGCTGACCAGTGCGGGTAAATTTACCCAAACCCAGTGCTTCGTTGTTGTATTGCCATGGATCAACAGTATCCATATTGGCCTTCATCTGGTTACTGATGCGACCGGCGCGAAACTTACCATATGGAGTTTCCAAACCTATGAAAGAGTCACGGTTAGCCCAGCTATCACCCTTATCATTGCTGTTACCCAAATGAATAGCAGATTCAACCTGCCAGATGACTTTCAAGCCATGTTCCAGATCTTCAGAACCCTTTAAGCCGATACGTGAACCATAGTCGGCAATACCATTCTGGTACGGACCACGGCTGTCACTACCGTATTTCGTAGAAGAAGCTTCATAGCCTGCTTTCATTTGACCATACAAAACAACCTCAGCCATAGAAGCAACCGGCAGAGCGGTTAAGGCCAAAGCAATCAGGGTTTTTTTCATTATAGTATTCCTTGTCTAAACATCAAAAATACAAACCTCAAAACTTTAATGCAGCGCTTTTGAAGTTTACATCAATCGTCATATGACGGACTCTAAAAATATACTGGTTGGGTAATAAAAAAGCAAACAATGACTTTTGATTAATCAATCCGGGAAATTTCTATTATTAAAGATTAGGTTAAATAAGCATCAGAAACGTATTTAAATGCAGATTAAATACTTTATTTTGATTATAAAAACCATTTAAATATACATATTTTAACAAATCTTAATAATTTTCTTTATTAAAGGATATTTATTTAAATTTTCGAAATTATTATTAAATGAAGTTATTTACAACAACAAAAATAAATGCGTATGGATAATCTTGACAGAATCAACAATCAGAATTTGGGTTATTTATTTTATGATTTTAGAATTTAAACATATTGTATTTATATTTTCAAATATTGCTTAATTCTTATTTTATTAACATTTTTGTAATATATTAAAAAAGTAATTTATAGATATTTTATTTTAATCCAGTAGTATTACTATTTTTAATATCTTCCACAATTTCTCTTTATTCAAGTCTCTTAATACAGATATTATGGGTAGTCATTCCACAGCATAGATATATGTGCAGATCATCTAATCTGCTTTACTCTTTAAGAGCCTGAGCACACAACCTTACTAAGGTCGTTGTCCAAATAATTCAATTTTAAATCAACACCGCTTACATTTTATCTTATTATACAGACATCATGTTTTCGCTATAAAATAATCCCTGATTGAATTGTTATTCAATCAGGGATTAAATTTAAATTCTAATTAATCAGAATTAAGCGCTAATTAGAAAGTGTGTTTCAGACCAACACCGAAAGCGGTAGTTTTTGTTTTACCATTATTGTAAAACTCATCCTTCACGCTGTCATACTCGTAACCACGACCTTCACGCAACCAGCCTGCCTGTACATTTGCAGTAGTACGTTTAGAGAAAGCATAATCAGCACCAATTACGATCTGATCGTATTTGGTATTTTTCTCTTTAGTACCATTTATTTTAGCATCCCATCCGTGAGCATAGGAAATTTTCGGGAAGATGTTACCAAAATGGTAGCCAACAGTCAGAGCAGCTTCCTGACCTTGATTAGAGATACCCATTTTATGGTCACCAGCCACTAAATCTCCAGGGTGGGCGCCGGCAATTACAGCAAGTGACCCTGCAATTTCATCACCAATTTCATTCACATATCTATTATAAGAGCTAGCATTTTTAGTGTATTGATATCCAACACCTACAAACCAGTTATTGGCATCATAACCGCCTTCAAAACGATGTACCTGACCATCCTTGCGGCTAGTATTAATTAGCAAATCACCAGTATTAGGCTCTTGGGTGATACTGTTGACATGGATAGCAGAATTTTTCAGGTAGTCAAAACCGTATTTAGCAAACCAGCCAGAGTTTTTGTAGTTCAAACCCAAGCTGTATTTATCACCAGAGTGAATAAAGTATTCACTATCACGATCGCGACCATTTACATTATCGCGAGGAGAGTATAATAAGTTGAAGCTGAAACCTGCCCATTCCGGAGAATCATAAGCGATACCTACATAACGGGCATCAGTACGGGTGAATTTACCCAAGCCCAATGCTTCATTGTTATATTCCCAGGTATCAATATCATCCATATTAGCATTCATCTGGTTGCTGATGCGACCAGCACGAACCTTACCATATGGAGTTTCCAAACCTATGAAAGAGTCACGGGTTGCCCAGCTATCCCCTCTATCATTGCTGTTACCCAAATGAACAGCAGATTCAACCTGCCAGATAACTTTCAAACCATGTCCCAGATCTTCAGAACCTTTGACACCGATACGTGAACCATAGTCGGCGATACCATTCAGGTAGGGATCACGGCTTTCACCAGTGTCTTTAGTAGAAGAAACTTCATAGCCAGCTTTCATTTGGCCATATAAAACAACCTCAGCCATAGCGGCAACCGGCAAAGTGGTCAAAGCCAAAGCAATCAGGGTTTTTTTCATTGCTGTATTCCTTTTCTATGTCGAAAAAACAAACTTCAAAAACCTAATAAGCATTTAAAGTTTTGCATTAATCGCCGCGTTAGCGATTTCATGGCTGTTAATATAATGCTTCAGTTGCAAAAAAACAAATTCATTTGCAAACACACAACACTTTTCAACAACCTTTCAGCGGCAATCAATGGATAAATAAAAATATTTATTAAAAAATTCAATGCATTATAAAATAAATAATACATTAATATAAAATACATTCTGCGTTTAAATGTGTTGTAGTTTTTCAACACAATAACTGAATTCAATAATCAACCAGAACAATCACTACAACAGAATTAATCGGTTAGCAATTATATCAAGCTTTTTACAAATTCGTTCTGACCGGTTCTCTGTATTAAACGATATCATTTTAAAATTAACGCATTCTATAAACATTAAACACTGTTTTTAATTCAGCAAATATCCGAATCAAAAATACGGATTACGATCAGACATAAATCAATCTTGCTATATCCTGGTTTCAATCTGTTCCAATGCTGCAGGTGTGATTATTGTATTATCTGCTTTGTCCGGCACAATATCCTTACGCCGCAATTTAGGCTGTTCCTGCACTGTATCAATGGCATTAGTGGTAAATACTGCTTTATCTGCATTGGTTTCAACCAGTATCAACCCGCCTTGACGGGCAATATGGCTTAGATTGATATCTGCCACTGCCTCCGTAACCGCCGCTTCTGACGAAGTTATATCTGATTCTCTGGTCTGGATAACAGCCTCTGTATCCACAACGATTGCTTTATCAACAGCAGCTGTCTGCAGCGCCTGCTCTGACTGTGCAAGAACCCGGGCAATAGCCTGTTCTGCCAGTGCTACTGCTTGTTGCACCATCATATCATCAGTTTCAGGGATCGGTTCAGAATATGGTGCAGCAATGTTATTGAGTTTTTTTTCAGGATTCAGTACATGCTCTGCAGTCAGTTGTATTTGAGCAGTGATGGTCCGGATATCAATATTCCGGCTGATTTTCCTGGCAGAGATAATGTAACTGCGTTTTTTCTTGCCATTCTGCCGGCGACTGTTTTTGTCATGCCGTGTTTTATGCCGTTCATTTTTCGACTCAGTATCCGCCAGGGTAATAATCAGAGGATCATTAACCTGAACTCCGTCAGTGGCACTAATGGTATTTACATTCTGCACCGGAGTGTCATTTTTACCTGATGCCCGCTGACGACGTCTGCGCGAAGTATTCTGTTCCTGTTTAAAGCTACTTTTTTCCTGAGCAGCATCAGCCGACATATCTAATTGAGCATTCGCATATCTGTCGGCACGCTTTTCTTCACGCCGGTTGCGGTTTTCACTGGCTGACCGGTTGGTGAGTGCTGAATCGGCCGGTGTTTTAGCTTCATTTACAGTCTGAGCTTTTTGCGCTGAGTTGTTATTTTTAGCCAGCCGGCCGGCACGTGCCTGACGGCGTTCCTGTGTCTGGGATTTCTGATTTTTTTTCTGATGCGTGGTTTTGATGGTTTTTTCTGCCGCCGCACGATCTGCCGTGGCAGATTCAACCGCTTTTCCGCCCAGCAGATTACCCAGCCAGCCGGTCAGTTTTTTCCACATACCCGCTGATTCGGTTTTACCTGCAGTGGTCTTCTCAATAACCGGGGCAGGCTGAGTATGATGAATCCCTTTAACAGCAGCCTCTGGCTTAACTGGTTTATTCTGACCAATAGAAAAAGGCAGTTCGCCAATATTTTCCGGTTCCTGTACCTGATGGTAGCTGGGAACGGTATTTTCTTCCACATTATCGGTACGTACACGGGTCACGCTGTAATGCGGATTTTCCAGATGAATATTCGGAATCAGCAATACACATACATCCAGACGCTCTTCCAGACCAAACAGTTCAGCACGTTTTTCATTCAGCAGAAAAGTAGCCACATCCACCGGTACCTGTACCCGTACTTCGGCTGTGTTGTCTTTCATTGATTCTTCCTGAATGATGCGCAGGATATGTAATGCAGTTGATTCAATACTGCGGATAAAACCAGTGCCGGCACAGCGAGGGCAAATGGTATGACTGCTTTCTCCCAATGATGGTTTCAGGCGCTGTCTGGATAATTCCATTAAACCAAAGCGGGACAATTTAGCCATTTGTACCCGGGCACGGTCTTTTTTCAGTGCTTCACGCAGGGTGATTTCTACATCACGCTGATTTTTACTGTTCTCCATATCAATGAAGTCAATAACCACCAGTCCGCCCAGGTCACGCACACGCATCTGTCGTGCAACCTCTTCTGCGGCCTCCATATTGGTTTTGAAAGCAGTATCTTCAATATCTGCACCACGGGTTGCTCTGGCAGAGTTCACATCTATGGATACCAGCGCTTCGGTGTGGTCGATAACTATCGCTCCTCCGGATGGCAGGGCGACTTCTCGTGAAAATGCAGATTCGATCTGCTGCTCTATCTGAAAACGGGAAAACAGTGGGATATGATCGGTATAATGCCGCAGCCGGTTGATATAGGCAGGCATCACGTAAGACATAAATTCACGGATCTGATCATAAACTTCCTGAGAATCAATCAGAATTTCCCCGATATCTGGCTGGAAATAATCGCGAATGGCACGAATAAGTAAGGAACTTTCCATAAACAGCAGGTAAGGTTCACTATGCTGCTGCGCCGCCTGCTCAATTGCCCGCCACAACTGAATCAGATAATTAAGATCCCACTGTAATTCTTCGGTACTGCGGCCAATACCGGCTGTACGAGCAATCAGACTCATTCCGCGCGGTGTATCCAGCTCACTCATTGCCTGCTTGAGTTCCTGCCGGTCCTCCCCTTCAATACGGCGGGAAACACCGCCGCCACGCGGATTGTTCGGCATCAGTACCAGATAGCGCCCGGCCAGACTGATAAAAGTGGTCAGAGCTGCGCCTTTATTACCGCGCTCATCTTTTTCCACCTGTACAATGACTTCTATACCTTCTGTAAGTACATCCTGAATCCGGACACGACCGCCTTCATAATTCTGAAAATAGCTGCGTGAGATTTCTTTAAATGGTAAAAAACCATGACGATCTGTGCCATAGTCTACAAAACATGCTTCCAGAGAAGGTTCGATACGGGTAATGACACCTTTATAGATATTACCTTTACGCTGCTCTTTTCCCAGCGTTTCGATGTCAAGGTCAAGCAGACTTTGCCCATCCACAATAGCCACACGCAGCTCTTCTGCCTGTGTAGCGTTGAATAACATTCGTTTCATGAGAACCTCGTTATGTGCACTGACGAGGCGTGGTAATTAGTATTTGACACCCATAGCCCTGCCTGACTAAATCATTCGCGGCAAACTTAAAGGCTTTCATCATAAAGAAGGTGTAAAGATCATATCCGCTATTCAGCATCACACGATACCTGCTAAACAGCGTGTGTCCGGTATCCGATCAGTATGGACCGGACACTTAACTGGGGTAGCCATTCTTCTGTTATTCTGCCAGGTGCTCGGGCACAGTAGCGGCTGCGTTTTCAGGTTTTGTCCTGCCTGATCACGTCTGAAGCCGTGGCTTGCCACCTGATGGAGTCAAACTTAATCACTAACCCTTGCTGCTGACGGCTGGTCAGCAACACGGGGAAATACGCCTGCAACAGTGCGTTTTTCCGGTAAATACGTTAACATTTCATTATTTACAGCCAAATTGCGCTTTCAGGCACTTTTCAGCTTCGGGCAAAATGCGGCCATTTTTGGTTCAGTTCAGTCTGCCAACACGATATTTGGTCATGACCACTGATGACTTTTATTTATTTATAAAAGCTTACGGATTATAAGCAATATGACGGTTTTAAGCAAAGATTCAGTGCAGTTTTTATCTGTCTGTGCAGAAAGTGCCGGTCAGAGACTGGATAATTATTTAATAAGGGAATTAAAAGGAGTACCGAAAAGTCATATTCAGCGCATTATCCGTAACGGAGAAGTCCGTCTGAACAAAAAGCGCTGTAAAGGAACAGACCGGATTCAGGTCAATGATGAAATTCGTTTACCCCCGATTCGTACTGCTGCCAGATACCCATCCGCAACAACTTTGACTATTCCTGCTCAGGAATTTACGGTTGTGTATGAAGATGATGTATTACTTGTGATTAACAAACCGGCCGGTATTGCGGTACATGGCGGCAGTGGTATTAGTTTTGGCGTTATTGAGCAACTGCGCCGCGCCCGCCCTGAATCCCGTTATCTGGAGCTGGTTCACAGGCTGGATAAAGATACCAGCGGCTTGCTGATGATAGCCAAAAAACGCAGTGCACTGGTCAAACTGCATGAATCAATTCGCCAGAATCATCCGCATAAAGTGTATCTGGCTCTGGCCATTGGCAACTGGCCGGAAAATATACGGCAAGTTAAACTTCCGCTACTGAAATATACCGGTGCACAAGGGGAAAAGATGGTACGTATCGCCGGCAACACGCAGGAAGGACAACGGGCGCATACGCAGTTCCGGATACTGCAGCGTTATGCAGGTGAGCAATTACACCATATGGGAATCAGAGCATTGACACTTATGGAAGCGACACTTAAAACAGGCCGTACCCACCAAATACGTGTCCATATGCAATCACAGTCATGCCCTATTGCCGGAGATGAGCGTTATGGTGATTATCAGATAAATAAGCGCCTGCAAAAAGCCGGGCTGAAAAGAATGTTTTTACATGCTGCTGAATTAACGCTGGCTCATCCGGTTAGTGGCGATATTTTACAGCTTACCGCTCCTTTACCGGATGATCTGCAGCTATTCCTGAGTCATTTACCAATAGTACCCTGCAAATGATAATTGATGCTTATATCCGTATTTGCCTGCATTAGAATGCTTGCTTTTGCAGCCACTGTTTGAGTTGAGAACCACACTGATGATGGCGCAGACTATATTCAATGAATGTTTTCATATAGCCAAGTTTGTCTCCGCAATCATGTGAACAGCCCTGAATCACAAAAGCATCTACAGCTTCATGCTGCATCAGGGCAGCAATGGCATCAGTAAGCTGAATCTCGCCTCCTGCACCGGGTAAGGTTTTTTCCAGCAAAGGCCAGATAGCAGCTGAAAGCACATAGCGGCCAACCACAGCCAGATCAGATGGAGCCTGTCCGGTCGCCGGTTTTTCCACAATAGCACTCATACTGATGCTGTTTCCGGAATCAGCCTGCTGACTATTACAATCGACAATGCCATATTTATTAACCTCACTCATCGGCACACGTTCAACCATAATCTGGCTGCGCTGTGTATTCCGGAACTGTTTTAGCATTGCTGCCAGATTATCTGTGGACAGATTACAGGTATTTTCATCGATCAGTACATCAGACAGCAATACCGCAAATGGTTCATCACCAATCACAGAACGTGCACACAAGATAGCATGTCCCAAACCTTTAGCTTCACTCTGACGTACCTGAATGATTTGCATTCCATTGGGCAATACACTACGCGTTTCACTCAGTAAAGCCGTTTTACCTTTACTCTGTAACTGTGTTTCCAGCTCAAAAGCCGTATCAAAATGGTTTTCTATAACAGTTTTAGATGCATGATTAACGAGAACAATTTCATTAATTCCTGCTGCCGCACATTCTTGAACGATATATTGAATTAAAGGTTTATCGGCTACGGTCAGCATTTCTTTAGGAATGGCTTTTGTGGCCGGTAACATACGTGTGCCAAAACCAGCCACAGGAATCACAGCTTTCATTTAATTTTTTCCATTCTGTTGAAATCGTTATACAAATATAAAATATATGTAATATAAAAAATAAATGCAGATAATTATCCGATTAACTTGACTGACAATCCATCAGGGATATTATCGATTTATTATTCCTAATAAAAATAAATTTAAAAGTAACAATCTGATGTTCTTAAGCTTGCAGCTTACTCAGTGCAGTCAATACCTCAGCTACCGCTACTGCACCCGGATCAGCCACTCCGGCGAGATTTTGCTGATTAACATAAGATGAGCGCCCTGCTCCGGCTTTATGCATATCAGCAGTTTTTTCCGCACCCTCTCTGGCTGCCGGTATTGCTGCGGAAAAACCCTGTTTCTGCCATGCAATTAATGCCGGTTGCAGTGCATCGATTAAAGTTCGGTCACCTATATCTGCACCGCCATAATGTTTCATTTGAGCCAGCCCGGTTAATAATGCTTCTGCCAGTGTACCGCCTGTCTGTAATTTCTGACCGGCAGCAGTGAAAAAAATCGACATCAATACCCCGCTTGAACCACCCATGACAACAGACAGTCGCTCGCCAATACACAACAACAGTTGAGGTAAATCATTTAACGGTAAATGTTTTTGTGCTAGCTGCCGGGCAATAGCATGCGCAGCATGAGCAAATGTACTTCCGGTATCGCCATCACCTACTTTTGCATCGAGAGCATTAAGCTGATTTTCTAGCCGGATCAGTGTATCTGTAATGACTGTGATACATTCTGCTGCCTGAGCGTTTTCAGACGGAATATAAGCAGACTGTTTATATTCGGTTTCACATACTACGGTTTTTAAGGGCTGTAAAACCACGGGTTTCTGCCATCCCTGTGTTTCTACGGGCGCATTCAGCGCCTTGCTGAAGTAATCGTTCAGCTTAAGCAACGAAAGTGAAAAACCTTTCATATCCAATGAGGTAACCAGTGAGGCAGGACCAATCAGTAAATCAGTTTGTTTACTAATGGCTGAATGCGCTAGCTCGCGTGTCAGTACGGCCATTTCCAGGGCAGATACACCACCCAGATTATTAATTAAAACAGCAAAACGACCTGATCCGGCTGACTTCGATAATGCCTGAACCAGTGTATCGATCAGCATTCTGCTGTTGTGCGTATCCACTATTGAAGCGCCCGGCTCACCATGAATACCCAGTCCCAGTTCAACCTGTCCGGCTTTAATTCGCTTTTCTTCCGTATTGTCCGGCAAATTACAGGTCTGCATAGCGACACCCAAACTATACAGATTGTCACAGGCTTGCTGTGCTATCTCGCGTACCTGAGTCAGGGATTTACCTTCTTCTGCTGCATAACCTGCTATTTTATGCACTAGTACTGTACCGGCAATACCGCGGGGCTGTCTGTTTTCCGGCAATGAAATATCATCGGCAACGATTACCATCTCTACGTTTAGCCCATGACTTTTAGCCTTTTCTGCCGCCAGCCCGAAATTCAGCCGGTCTCCGGTATAATTTTTGACAATTAATAAACAGCCTTGTTCCCCCGTTACCGCCACAATTGCATTAAATACTGCATCGACGCTGGGCGAAGCAAATAAATCTCCGCACACAGCTGCTGTTAACATACCTTTGCCAACAAAACCGGCATGTGCGGGTTCATGACCGGAGCCTCCGCCGGAAATAACGGCTACCCGGCTTTTATCCCAGTCACTACGCATCACTACCCGTATTGCCGGATCTGTATCCAGTCTGACAAGATTGCCCTGAGGCGCGGAAATGACTAAACCCTCAATCGCTTCATTGACCAGTTGTTTACGGTCATTAAAAAAGAATCTGGACATGATTTTCCAAGTTTTAATTAACAAATGAGAAACATAAATAATGCTGAATATCAACTATACACATCAACCGGGTTAGTCGATTTAATCTTTAAAGTAACTGAAAATCTGCACAAACAACCTGCTTTTAAATTTTCTGCACAATGTATAAATTCAATCTATAAATTAAAAGACTAGTCTCTGATACAACATGACCCATCATTTTTGTATTATTTTATTCTATTACTCGCTGCATAATTTACTGATACTGGCAGGCTGATGACTGCACTATTATAATTATAATGTAGACGCTGATACGGATAAAGCTTGACCCGAATTCTTAATCGATAAGAACATACATAAATATTAATTCAGATATAATTTGATTGTGGCCTGATTTCAGATATAAACCAGTTTGCAAAATAAGCAAAGTTGGCAGAATCAGATTTGCCGGATATCAAAACTAAAAGCAGAGAATAAACCAAATGACAATCAAAATTAATAAATCAGAACCGGCAAATGGTAATCCCGAGGAAAATAGCAATTGGGAACGTAGCATGCTGGAGAAGCTGTTACTTGAGGTATACCGCGAACAACGGCGCAATCGAATCTGGCGCTGGGCCTGGCGGTTACTCTGGCTGTGCATTATTGTCTTTATTATTATAGCAGCGATGGGATCTTCAACCACCGATAGTCCGCATACCGCAGTTATTGATCTGGATGGCGTAATCAGTAGTGAGAATAATCAGGCAGAATTATTACGTAAAAGCCTGAATGCAGCTTATGAGAATAAAAATGTTAAAGGCATTATCATTCGTGCCAACAGCCCGGGCGGTTCACCGGTGATTTCCAGTATTGCCTATGAAGAAATCCGTTATCTGAAAGCAGAACATCCGAAGATACCTTTATATGTTGTAACTGAGGATATGTGTGCCTCCGGTTGTTATTATATTGCCAGTGCTGCCGATAAAATTTATGCAGATCCATCCAGCCTTGTCGGTAGTATCGGTGTTATTGGCAGCAGTTTTGACTTTACAGGTCTGATTGACAAACTTGGAATTAAACGCCGGGTAAAAATAGCCGGCAACAATAAAGATATGGGCGATCCATTTGTGCCGGAAACCCCGGAACAGGCGGAAATCTGGCAACAAATGTTAAGCAGTATTCATAAACAATTCATTCAGGCGGTGCAGCAGGGGCGTGGCGACCGGTTAAAAGTTGCTGACAATCCAGACATATTCAGCGGTCGTGCCTATACCGGTGAAGAAGCCAAAACAGTCGGACTAGTAGATGATTTTGGCAATATTTACACAGTTGCCCGCGATGTTATTGAAGCTCCGGAACTGGTAGATTACACTGCTGAAACCAGCTGGAAACGCTTCGGACGAAGCATAGGCAGCACATTACAACAGAATTTTCAGGGTATGGCTGACAAACCATGGTGATATCCGGCTATAACCGCAATAATGAACAGATTTTCTGATTATTATGCCCGTTTATATTTCCTGCTCTAAATTACGGAATCATAAACGGGTATATTGTTATATAGCATTAGGTGAAAACACTGGTAGTACAAAACACAAAATATTCTGCAGCAGCGGCTTTAATTAATTTGTGTATTCTGTACCATTTTTAATTAAATGATTTATTTCACCTGCACATACCGAATTTAATGATTTTCCATTCGATTTGACCATGTTGTTGGTTATAATATTTCACCCTTTTCCCAATATCAACATCATGTATCCTATTATTAAACCATTATTATTCAGACTGGATCCTGAAACAGCCCATTACCTGACTTTAAAATCGCTGCTATGGTTACATCGTTATCATTGTGGTTTTTTACTGGGATGCAAACCAAACTTCTCATTCATGCAGAAAAATACCAATGGTATTTTGCCTGACAACAATATCAACAATACCACAACACTGATGGGACTAACGCTCCCCAATCCTGTAGGACTGGCTGCCGGTCTGGATAAAAATGGTGAATATATTGATGCACTTGCTATGCTGGGATTTGGCTTTATAGAAGTAGGCACTGTGACACCACTACCTCAGGCAGGTAATCCTAAGCCACGATTATTCAGATTACCAAAGCAACAGGCAATTATTAATCGTATGGGCTTTAACAATTATGGTATTGATACTTTAATCAATAATATTGCAAATAGTAGATATCGCGGCATATTGGGAATTAATATTGGCAAAAATGCTGCCACACCGATTGAAAAAGCAGTGGATGATTATCTGATTTGTCTGGAAAAAGCCTATCCGCATGCCAGTTATGTCACTGTTAACATTTCTTCACCTAACACACGTGATTTACGCAGTCTGCAAAGTGCCGGAGAGCTGGACAGATTATTGAACCATCTGAAAAACCGTCAAGCTCAGCTGGCTACTCAGCAAAGCCGCTATGTGCCTATTGCCATCAAAATTGCTCCCGATCTGGATGAAGAGCAAATTGAAGCCATTGCAGAGGTTGCACTGAATACACAAATAGACGGAATTATTGCCACTAATACCACTATAGACAGAACTACTCTGGGTACGCATAAATTTGCTCAGGAAACTGGCGGGTTGTCTGGTCATCCCGTACAGACACAGAGTAATTATGTTCTGAATCAGTTATCTGCACACATTAATTCGCAAATTCCACTTATCGGTACAGGGGGTATTATAACCGGAGCGGATGCCGCAGAAAAAATCCGTCTTGGTGCTGCCGCCGTCCAGTTATATTCAGGTCTGATTTTTCGTGGTCCTCAGTTAGTTGCCGAATGTATCAAGAGCTGCTCACGGTTAAAATAACGGGTGTGCTATTACATAAATACTACTAATTTAAGTTTTTATATTTATTAGCAGACTACTTTGTCAGAAAACTTTATGCAACTGCGTTTGGCAGGGAACTCTTGCCTGCGCTATGATGTCAGTCGCACTATACAAACAGACCAGATTACTTTGTACAGTTTTTATCTGTACAGACGGAGACTACACAAAGTGATTTGATTAAATTGAAAGCTCCATCATGCATAACAGCGACATATCGCTGCCGAAGGATATTCAGCGGCCGGCTGAAACGGTACTGGTAAATATTACTCCGCAAGAAACCAGAGTAGCCGTAATAGAAGAAAATACGTTGTGTGAAATTCATATTGAACGTAATTGCGGCCATGGTCTGGTAGGCAATATTTATCTGGGTGTGGTGCGCCGTGTATTACCCGGGATGCAAAGTGCCTTTATTGATATCGGGCTGGAACGTGCCGCTTTTCTGCATATTGTCGATGTACTCGAGCAGCGTCAGCAACCAGAGCAGATTCAGCGTATTGAACACACGCTGCATGAAGGACAGCCAATTGTTGTACAGGTCATCAAAGACCCGATTAATACTAAAGGCGCACGTCTGTCTACGCAGATATCACTGGCAGGCCGTTTTCTCGTATATCTGCCCCAGGATGAGCATATCGGCATCTCACAGCGTATTGAAGACGAAGAGGAACGCAACCAGTTACGTGAGCGGCTGGAAAATCTGTTACCGGCAGATGCTGCACATGGCTATATTATCCGTACCAGTGCCGAAAATGCGACTGATGCAGAATTGCAGGCTGATATCAATTATCTGACCAAGCGATGGCAGCATATTCAGCAACTATCCAAAACCTGTCCGCCTGAAACATTACTGTATCAGGATTTACCCCTGAGTTTACGTGTATTGCGTGATATGTACAGTGACAATATCAATCACATTATTGTGGATTCAACCAGCCATTATCAACGCATGCACGAATTTGCCACGAATTATTCTCAGGGTGCACTGGATAAATTGCAATTATTTAAGGATGATTGTCCGTTATTTGAAAAATACAATATCGAAGCCAAAATTAACCGCTCTCTGCAACCACGGGTGAATCTGGATTTTGGCGGTTATATTATTATTGAGCCGACAGAAGCTATGACTACCATTGATGTAAATACGGGCGGTTTTGTCGGCGCACGCAATTTTGAAGAAACTATCTTTAAAACCAATCTGGAAGCCTGCCATGTGATTGCACGTGAACTGCGTTTACGCAATCTGGGGGGAATTATCATTATTGATTTTATCGATATGACCAACGAAACACACCAGCAGGAAATTCTGACCGAGCTGGCTCAAGCGCTGGCCTACGACCGTACCCGCGTTACACTTAACGGTTTTACCAGTTTAGGTCTGGTAGAGCTAACACGCAAACGTACCCGGGAAAATCTGACCCAGATACTGTGTGAACCCTGTCCTGTCTGTCAGGGGCGTGGTCGCATCAAAACAGCACAAACTATGTGCTATGAGATTTTGCGCGAAATAGTATGCGAATCACGTCGTCCTGATATTAAGCAATTGCGCATACTAGCCTCTCCCAGCGTCATAGATTTATTTCTGGATGAGGAAGCCGATTCTTTGAAAATGCTAAGTGATTTTATTGACAAGCCGATTGCTCTGGCAGTAGAAACCACTTACACTCAGGAACAATATGATATTGTGATTCAATAAATTTAATCTGCAAACGAGAAATTAAACATATGAATTTACCTGATGCTGCTCAGGCTGAAAACCTGTGGCAAACCATTCGTCATGAAACCGAAATAGCAGTCAGCAATGAACCTATACTGGCCAGCTTTCTGCACTTGAGTGTATTACGCCATAAAAATTTTGCCCGCATGCTGGCCTTTCATCTGTCTACCAAAATGTCCAGTGCTGTAATGGATGCGCGGGCATTATTCGAGATTTATCTGGAGGCCTTACATCAGGATACTTCTATTATTCATGCAGCCCTGGCAGATATTGTTGCCTATTATGAACGCGATCCCGCCTGTGAAACCTATAGTTTACCATTATTGTATTACAAAGGTTTTCACGCCATACAGACCCATCGCATTAACCACTGGCTCTGGCAACAGAATCGCCATACTCTAGCCTATTTTTTACAAAATCGTGCTTCAGAAGTTTTAGGAGTTGATATCCATCCGGCTGCTTCAATGGGCTATGGAATTATGATTGACCACGGTACGGGTGTGGTTATTGGCGAAACAGCGGTGCTGGGTAATAATATTTCGCTGTTACACGGTGTTACTCTGGGTGGCTCCGGTAAACAAAGCGGTGACAGGCATCCGAAAATCAGTGACGGTGTCATGATCGGAGCCAATGCCTCCGTATTAGGCAATATTCGTGTACATACCTGCGCCAAAGTAGGTGCCGGCAGTGTCGTAGTTAATGATGTTCCGGAATATTCAACAGTAGTAGGCGTACCTGCGCGCGTTATCAGCAAAACAGATAATCATGAAAGTCCTGCTCAGGAAATGGATCAAAGAATTTAATTTGAATAAGCAGAAGTACACAATAGTTAATGTTAACCAGAAAATTCAACATAAATCTGTATTTAAGATCACAGGCAGCAAAATAAACAGCTGCCTGTATTTTACAGTTTACTAATAAATCCGGAAAATATCTGCGCAGAAAACTGTCAGGACAATCAAATTATATGCTATACAAATAAAATTACACAGATAATAAAAAACGCAAACTCAACTAGAGCTTGCGATTTATTTGGTGGCGAATCAGGGATTCGAACCCCGGACACAAGGATTATGATTCCTCTGCTCTAACCGACTGAGCTAATTCGCCGTATCTCATTTCAAGAGAGACGCAATTATACGATATTTTTCTGCTTATGCAAGTACTCAAAAAGAAAAATTTTTTATTTTATTGTTTTTATAAATCATTTTATATGACTTCAATCCATATGATACTTATCTGCCGTTTAAAGAGCGATAAATGCGTATTTAAAGGGGAATAACACAGTGTTTTACCGGTTTGGCACAGGTATCTACATGTTTTATGATACAATTCAGCCATTTTTAAATATCGCCTGTTTTCAAGGAATATCATGAGTTTGAAATGTGGCATTGTGGGTTTGCCCAATGTAGGTAAATCTACCCTGTTTAACGCCCTTACCCAGTCTGGTATTGAAGCTGCCAATTATTCTTTCTGTACTATTGAGCCTAATGTCGGTATTGTTGAAGTACCGGATGAACGCATGGAAGAACTGGCTAAAATCGTTAATCCCAAACGAATGCAGCCGGCCATCGTTGAGTTTATCGATATTGCCGGGCTGGTAGCCGGGGCAAGTAAAGGTGAAGGACGGGGTAATCAGTTTCTCGCCAATATCCGTGAAACTGATGCCATCGTAAACGTTGTGCGCTGCTTTGATGATGATAGCATTGAGCATTTTTACGGAAAGGTAGATCCGATTTCGGATATTGAAGTCATTGGTACTGAGCTGGCACTTGCAGATCTGGCCAGCGTAGAAAAAACCATCATACGCGAAAGCAAGAAAGCCAAATCCGGTGATAAAGAAGCACAAAAACTGGTGGCCATTCTGGAACGCTTACAGCAACATCTGCTTGAAGGTAAACCCGTACGCTCGGCAGGACTGGATCAGGATGAGCTGGCTCTGATTAAACCTTTATGTCTGCTTACTGTAAAACCGGCGATGTATGTAGCCAATGTAGCTGAAGACGGTTTTGATAACAATCCGCATCTGGAACGTCTGCAACAACTGGCAGCACAGGAAAATGCACCTGTTGTTGCACTGTGTGCGGCAATGGAAAGCGAAATTGCTGATCTGGATGAGGCTGATAAAGCCGAATTTCTACAAGAAATGGGTTTAAAAGAACCAGGTCTGAATCGACTGATTCGCGCCGGCTACGATTTACTCGGTTTGCAAACCTATTTTACTGCCGGCGTTCAGGAAGTCAGAGCATGGACTATTCATAAAGGTGATACAGCCCCTCAGGCTGCCGGTGTTATTCATACCGATTTTGAGCGTGGTTTCATCCGTGCTCAGGTTATTGCTTACGAAGATTTCATTGCCTGCGGAGGTGAAGCCAAAGCAAAAGAAGCCGGTAAAATGCGTGCTGAAGGCAAGGGATACATCGTAAATGATGGTGATGTAATTCATTTCCTGTTTAACGTATAACCATTAATCTCTTTAAACCAGCTATATTCTTATCCAGAATGTAGCTGGTTTATGCATTCCGGTTAATAATAAATTTATTTTTAAGCCTGACATATCGAATCCTCTCGGTTCGGTTAGCTAAACCATCTGCCGGCAACCAATAAATATCAGCTTTGATATTGGTTATCCATATGATTTACCTATTATAAATATCACCATACCAATTTATAAACAGAAACTGAAAAAGTATTTCCGGCCACTACCAAACTAATGAATTATCTATTTATTACAACCACAAATGCAACAATAAACAAATCGTGTAAAATAATGCATCATTATTATTAGGCGGTAAAACAGACTAACCACCCAAAACCAGCAAAAATATGATATTGCTATTTTGTTTTTATGAGCAGTCTGAGCCAGACAAACTTTATTTTAGCCAATTTATTTAATTTGAAAGAACAAAATCCAACCATGACCAGCGTTGTTCACGACTTACAGCAACGAGGCCTGATAGCTCAAACCACTGATGCTCAGGCTCTTGATACATTATTAAACGAAAAGAAAATTACTCTGTACTGTGGTTTCGACCCGACAGCCGACAGTCTGCATATCGGTCACCTGTTACCTATTCTGGTTTTACGCCGCTTTCAACTGGCCGGACATACACCAATTGCGCTGGTAGGAGGTGCTACCGGTATGATTGGTGATCCGAGCTTCAAGGCACAGGAACGTTCACTCAACACTTTAGAAACAGTACAGGACTGGGTAGCCAAAATACGCGCGCAGCTACAACCTTTCCTTAGCTTCAGTGGTAACAATGCCGCCATTATGGCAAATAATTTTGACTGGTTCGGCAGCATGAATTGTCTGGATTTTCTGCGCGATATCGGCAAACATTTTTCTGTAAATGCCATGCTGAATAAAGAATCAGTAAAACAGCGTCTAAGCCGTGATGATGTAGGTATTTCATTTACCGAATTTGCCTATGCTCTGCTTCAAGGTTACGATTTTGCTGAACTGTATCGCCGCCACGGTGCTGTATTGCAAATCGGCGGTTCGGATCAGTGGGGTAATATCACCGGAGGGATTGACCTCTCCCGCCGGCTGCATCAGGCTACTGTTTATGGTTTGACACTGCCACTGGTAACTAAAGCTGACGGAACTAAATTTGGTAAAACCGAAGGTGGTGCAGTCTGGCTGAGTGCAGAAAAAACCTCTCCTTACCAGTTCTATCAGTTCTGGTTAAAAGTTGCTGATGCGGATGTATATAAATTCCTAAAATATTTTACTTTCCTCAGTGTAGCAGAGATAGAGGCCATTGAAGCCAGCGATCAGGCCAGTGGTAGTAAGCCACAGGCACAGCGCATTCTGGCAGAGGAAATGACCCGCCTGATTCATGGTGAAAAAGCTCTGGCTGCAGCACAGCGTATTTCTGCCAGCCTGTTTGCCGAAGATCAGAGTGCACTTACTGAAAGCGATTTTCAGCAATTATCTCTGGATGGCTTACCTGCATTTCCGGTTACCGAATCCATCAATATCGTGCAGGCCTTAACCACTGCGTCACTGGCCAAATCCAATAATGAAGCACGTGGCTTTATCAGTCAGGGAGCAGTCATGGTTAACGGGCAAAAAATTGACAGTGCTGATTATGTATTCAGCAGCGATGACAAACGTTTCGGGCACTACACCATTTTGCGTCGCGGTAAACGCAACCATGCACTACTGGTATGGCAATAAATTTTCATATTTTGCAAATACATCACTCAAGGGAGTTAATATGAGTAACCACAGCACTATTCTGCAACACCTGCCCGTTGGCGAAAAAGTTGGCATTGCTTTTTCCGGCGGACTGGATACCTCTACAGCATTACTCTGGATGAAACTGAAGGGCGCTTTACCTTATGCCTATACAGCTAATCTGGGACAGCCTGATGAAGATGATTATGATGCTATTCCGCAAAAAGCACTCGAATACGGTGCTCAAAAAGCCCGTCTGATTGATTGTCGCACACAGCTGGCGCATGAAGGTATTGCTGCAATACAAAGCGGAGCATTCCATGTACATACGGGTGGTATGCCTTATTTTAATACTACCCCGCTGGGACGGGCTGTTACCGGCACAATGCTGGTAGCCGCAATGAAAGAAGATGATGTACATATATGGGGTGATGGCTCCACCTATAAAGGCAATGATATTGAACGCTTCTATCGCTACGGACTGTTAACTAATCCGGCTTTACGCATCTACAAGCCATGGTTGGATCAACAGTTTATTGATGAGCTGGGCGGACGTCATGAAATGTCTGAATTTCTGATTGCTCAGGGTTTTGACTATAAAATGTCTGTTGAAAAAGCCTACTCAACCGACTCTAATATGCTCGGTGCTACTCATGAAGCTAAAGATCTGGAAATGCTCAATAGCAGCATGAAAATCGTACAGCCGATTATGGGCGTTGCTTTCTGGGATGAACATGTAACCATTCCGGCTGAAGAAGTAAGTGTGCGGTTTGCAGAAGGTGTACCGGTGGCTTTAAATGGTGTTGAATACCATGATCCGGTAGAGCTGATTCTGGAAGCCAACCGTATTGGCGGCCGACATGGTCTTGGCATGACAGATCAGATTGAAAATCGTATTATTGAGGCTAAATCACGCGGTATTTATGAAGCACCGGCAATGGCATTGCTGCATATTGCCTATGAACGCCTGCTTACCGGCATCCATAACGAGGATACGATTGAACAGTACCGCATTAATGGTCTGCGTCTGGGCAGACTGCTGTATCAGGGACGCTGGTTTGATTCACAGGCGCTCATGCTGCGTGAAACTGCGCAACGCTGGGTAGCCAAAGCTATTACCGGTGAAGTTACGCTGGAATTACGCCGCGGTAATGATTACTCTATTCTCAATACCGAATCATCCAATCTTACTTATCAGCCGGAGCGGTTAAGCATGGAAAAAGTAGATAATGCTGCCTTTTCCCCTGCTGACCGTATCGGCCAACTTACCATGCGTAATCTGGATATTATCGATACCCGCAACAAATTGGGTATATATACTCAGAGCGGGCTATTATCAGTAAGTCAGGATGCACTGCTACCTCAGTTAACTGATAAAAAAGATATCTTATAAAAATCTATCATTTCTAGAACCGGATAATACTAATTTATTATCCGGTTTTTTTATTTTATTCAAAAATGAATTGCAACAATAAATAATACGTATTTAAATATTTATCAAAGAACAAACCCATAGCAATAGTAGCCTCGGCTGTATCAGAGTCAATATATGCTAAATGATCATCAGATCGTAAAATCAATGCCTTTTCAATACTATTTCTTTTTTACTATAGCTTGTTCCGCTAACTCCTGCTCGTCGCGAAATAGCTTCAACCAGCCCATCAGGCTTTTTATATTGTTAAATATTTGTTAATTTATTCTTTTTTTGGAATGAGAAGAAATATAAAATTTTCAAAGAAAACCAATAAAAAAATAAAACTATTGTTATCTTTATTTTTCTACCCAACTTAAATATTGTGACCAGCCCGGATCAAATTCGCACTCAATTTTAACTGAAAGGGTTTTATACTGGTCTGCCAGACGTTGTGCTAATGTCATAGCTGATTGTTTATCCTGCACATGCCATAACATGGTTCTTACACCCTGATAAAGGATATTTTGACAATGAATGCCCTGTTTATTAAATCGTAGAGCCGGATTAATAGTATCTTCTAGCTCATAAACCAGAGATAAATTTTCCTTACTATCCACATCGGCTGTTATAGTTAAAGCATAGCAATAATTGAAATCACCTACCAATACATCGGCTGTCTCATTTCTTTGCACAAATCTTTTGTTATCAGGATCATTTTGATCACTGATTTCAAATACATTCCATCTATCCTCTTTATCAGAAAGAGGAAAAATACCTGTATGCTTTAATTTATCTTGCCATAACTGATCAAACACCGTTACAAATTCATTAAGAGGTACTGCGGTTGCCTCTTTGGGAATTTCTAAAAAGTTGACACAATCGATTTTAATAGAAAAATCATATTCTCCTAATGCATGATCAAGCAAGATAAATGCAGTCGACTGGGCGATTTGCTTCATCTCTTCAGGAATAGTTTTACCAAACGCAATTTCCAAAGAGATTTTACGATATTCTTCATGATGATAAATCAATAAATCAGCCGGGCTCAATGAAAGAGAATGATCATGATGCGTTATAGAGAATACATCCAGATTTTCAACCCGCGTCCTAAATGCTTCTATTTCAAAAAAATTCAGATCCGGTGCATGTTTAACGATTCGTTTCACTAGTTCAAACTGCTCAATTCGGCCTTCAGCCGTAAAAATTATTTTATGATTTTTTTTATCTCCTCGTGTAAGCTCAGCAATAACATTTAATTGATTATCTATTAAAAGATTATTGAGATTTTCCATGATAGAGATTGGTTCTAGCGTATTAAATGTCTGCTCAGATGCTTTTACCTGTGTCCAAAATGTTTGAATAGCGAGAGATATTTTATCTTGAGCGATTGGTTTATCTTGTACCGATTGAATATCAGAATTTGATTTTTTTCTCCAGAATTTTTTAAAAAACATAAAGCTCCCCCTTAATTGATTGATAAAAACCATACCAGATAAGTGCCTGAGTATAAGTTAAAAATTGGTCATATTTTTCTTTTATCATAATTTTTATGATATATATCAGGTTATAAATAAATTTTCATTTATACAATATCTTAATGATGAATGATAGTTTATAACATCTATAAATCATATATTTGTCTGAATTCAATCCACAAACGAGCAAAAAAATACAGATAAATTCAAGTTTTTTAGCCGTATGAAGACATGAATACAGATTTTGACAGGCTTAGCACTACCAGTCTTTAACATGACAGCATAAAAATTTGATATAGTGTCTGGGGCTATTTTATGAGATACAGAAATTAATCAATTTAATTTTATTAAGAAAGAAATTGACTATTGTAAAGAGTATATATTCTGCTTACCTTGAAAAACTATAGTATAGATAAATATTACAAATAAATTATTTTAAATATTAATATATTATCTTATAAATAGGATCTACTTAATCCTAATAGAATTGGAATATATTAATATTAGTTCAGATAAACAGATACAAACGGAAAATATAATGAAGATACGTGATTGTTTTGAACATAATGGTTATGCTGTTATCAATGATTTAATTACTCCTCAGCAACTAACAGATATAGAACAACAATTAGAACAGATTAATTTAACTACTGCCGGCAGTCGTGAGCTTCTGACACAACCATGGTGTCAGATACTTGCTAACAATTTGAAAAATAATACTCAGCTTACTCCCTTGCTCCCAGTAAACCCGGTGGCTATCCAATGTACATTATTCAAAAAATCAGCCGATAAAAACTGGCTGGTACCTTTACATCAGGATTTAAGCATAGCAGTCAGACATCAGTTTTCTGATCCTCAGTTTACCGGCTGGTCACATAAACAAAATATGCTATTTGTACAACCACCGGCACAATATATGCAGCAACTGGTAGCTGTGAGGCTACACATAGATAATTGCCAGCACGAGCATGGTCCACTTAAAGTAGTTGCCGGTACTCATCAATATGGAAGAATCAATGAATCAACGCTACCGCAGCTTCGAGACCAAAAAGGCGAGCAGGAATGTACCCTGTCTAAAGGAGGAGCTGTTATTATGCGACCACTTATTGTGCATTCTTCGTCAAAAGCTATTCAGACTAATGGCAGACGTGTACTACACTTTTTATATGCACCCGGAAATTTAGCTGAAATTATTCCTTTTCAATTCTGTATTTGATTTTCTCAGCAGAACTACTCAGAATTCAGATATAACTCATTTCAAAACGAATACTATTAATTTTTTACAATAAACTTAATCTATTGACCGCCAAAAATACATATTTATTATTAATAAATTAATTCAAACATGTTTTAATTGACCTAATTTATTTGATAAGTAATTTGATCATATCCTGCTGATTGATACATCGGGCTGATATCTGAATTTTATCAATATCAGATATCTGCCAGGGAACAATTGCGCTGCCATAAAGAAGTTTTACAGCGTAAATGACCAATATACTGTAATGGATATACTGGTACAACTGAAGGAATATCACCGGCACGCATATGTAATAAATCCCCTGGAGCAACCCATTCAGCCGGGGTTTTGGTTAAAGGCAATCCTGCATAATTATAGGCAGCGACAACCAGTTGTGAACAAAAGTAACGATCTGAAGAAAAAGGTGTTACCTGCACCACAGCCATGGTATTCAGGCACAAATGGCGAAAAGCCCGCGGAATAACCGGCAATTCACACACTTTTCGGGTAACTGTATAAGGCGTCTGCTTGATAATCCCCATATAATTGTACTTCCCGCCAGCCTCAGCTCTGGCAAATTCACGGATTTTTTCAGCCTGTAATTCATTTAACTGTGGATGGCGATAAACGACCAGTAACGGGTTTTCGTCAATACTTTCAGTCAGCGGCATAATATGTACACCACTTCCCACAGCCTCAGCCACTTCACCATCTCCCAGGTATAAAAAAGCATGGCTTACTGAAGTATTACCAAATAAACGTAAAATACGTGAATTGAGGCTAGAATTAGCAGAAAACAAAATATCGCCACTTTGTAATTCCATCGGCTGCACCAATACAACCCCTGCTTGAGGCGCAGTATTTTGTCGCTGAAATTTTACTGTTACATGTTTTTTCTTGCCAGAACCATTAGAAACCCGCTGAAACTGGGCAGTGCAGGCTACTAATAAATAGCTACATAATACCAAAAACAGCAATTTAGAATATTTCATACTGAAATAAGATTAAATTTTATTAAATATTTATTTTGAAGTTAGATTTGAATTTGTTTAAATAACACAAGATTTTTTTAGTTTAATTAGTTAGTGAATACTGTACCCATATGTTTTAAAATAGATTTTACTAAGATAGTAACAAAACATAAGGCATAATATTATCCTTTCAACAGACTTGTATCTTAACACTAAAATAGCTTTTTTACTTTTTAAAATTTATAAACTAATCTGACTATTTGTTGTTTATATAAAGTATTAATTCAAATTAACTTTCTTATTGACAAATAATATTATCCTAGAAATAAACTATTCTAATTTACCTATAAATATGTTTCTGTTTTTTTAGGGTAAAAATAAAAACCCTGCTCAAAGCAGGGCTTTAATTAATATAAATTAGAAAATTTATCTAACTCTCTTAGATACCAGAGTGCGGATTTTAACATCTACACGACGATCAGGTTCGATACATGCGATCAAAGCAGTACGTTTCTTGGCAGCTGAAACTTTTTTACCCAGTTGAGCAACTTCACGCTGACAATATTCGGTCATGCGGGCTTCAGATTTGCCCAAGCCGACTGCAGAAACTTTCCCAGCAGGAACACCTTTAGAAATCAGATACTGTGCAACAGTGTTAGCACGACGATCAGACAAAGTCTGGTTATAAGCATCTGAACCTTTAAAGTCGGTGTGACCTTCAATACGTACAGACTGTACACTGCTGTCAGTCAGCTTAGCAGCCAAATCATCCAGAGTACTGATTGCTTGTGGGCGCAGAGTAAATTTATCAAAGCCAAACAGGAATTTAGCAGCCAGAGGTACTGTTTCGTCAACATATCTAGGTGTTTCAGGAACAGCCCGTGCTACTTCGGGGTGACCACAGTTGTTACCCAAAGTCGGTTCATTATCATCGTTATAGCCGTTTTTCACACATTCAGGTGTACCATCGGCACCATTTTCGCGGGTGACGATAATTTCGCCAGTTCCTTTTTCAGGAGCAGAACTGGTAGTATAGCCATTGTAAGCACCAGCAGGTTCACCGGTCCAGTCGGGCCCCGGTAGAACACCATTGGCAAAAGCGGCAGTTGAAGCAGCCATAGCAACGATCAATGCGCTCAATTTTAGCTGTTTGGTCATGTTATTCCCTCATCAAAAAATTTGTTATGTGCTGATTCAGCCTGAAATTCGCCTGATCAAAACACAAATACCATTTACAGGCCGCTCAAACCGGGCGGGTAGCTTGGTAAATCACAAGTCTATACTATAAAAACGCAGCATAAACTGTCAATATGCAAACCACCAAGGCGAAGCTGCTAGACGACCCGCTTCCTATCTGTGCATGATGCCTAAAAAAAAGCCTTGTGTCACTTATTTACAACTAAATTCACGACTTCACCCTAATTAAGTTGTATGAAAACAACAGATAAGCTGCACTTATCATACTCATCCGCTGCCGGCAGATTAAGGTAAAAAGATGTTATGCTAAAAGTTAAAGTGTTCCATGTCAGAATGAGTAAATTGAGTTATGATACAGATAAAGAAGCTTTTTTGTTGTATTTGAGCGACAGTTAAAATTATTCCAAACTTAAAGGGGCTGAAACAATATGAAGCTGCAACAGTTGCGCTATGCGGTTGAAGTTTATCGCCAGAATTTAAATGTCTCAGAAGCAGCTGAAGTACTGTTTACTTCTCAGCCGGGTATTTCCAAGCAAATACGCATGCTGGAGGAAGAACTGGGCGTACCGTTATTTATTCGCCATGGCAAACGCATGGTTGCGGTGACAGCTCCGGGAAAAGTTGTTCTGGAAACTGCCGAGCGGATTTTACGTGAAGTACAGAATATTAAACGTATCGGTACAGAATTTGCTGACCAGAATATTGGATCCCTGACCATTGCCACAACACATACACTGGCCCGGTATGCTCTGCCAAAAGTTATCTCAGCGTTTGTTGAATGTTATCCGCAGGTACAGCTGAGCATCCATACCGCCAGCCCTAAAGCCATTAGTCACATGGTACTGGACGGAGAGGTAGATTTTGCCATTGGTATGGAAATGGAAAGTGAGCATCCTGAATTACGCAAATTGGGCTGTAAAGCCTGGAATCGCAGTATCGTAGTTCCAGATAATCATCCTCTACTTGATTTAAAGCGGCCATTACGGCTCGAAGACATAACAGCTTATCCGCTCATCACTTATGATATTGCTTTCAGTGAGCAATCTAAAATCGCCCGTGCTTTTACTCAGGAAAGCTGTCAATTACCCAGAGTAACTCTGGCTTCAGCTGATACCGATGTCATTAAAACTTATGTTGCTCAGGGACTGGGTATCGGATTGCTGGCCACCATGGCTTTTGACAGTAAACAAGATGAAGGTTTACAGCTGATTAGTGCAGAACATCTGTTTGAACCTTCTTTTACCCAGATAATACTCAGACAGGATGTTTATCTGCGTGGTTTTGGCTATGAATTTCTGGCCTTATTTGCTCCCGGGTTAACACGGTCGCGGATTGAATCTGCCTTGTATTCTTCTTACGAAGAAGATTTTTCAATTTAACAGTCTTTATTTCCAATACAAAACAAAGCCATTTTCATCCGGTGATAAAAATGGCTTTGTAACTTCTTTAACTCTGATATCAGGGCATCAGCATTCCGCCGTTTACATGCAGCGTTTGTCCGGTAATGTAACGTGCTTCTTCACTGGCCAGAAACAAAACTGCGGCTGCCACATCTTCTACAGTTCCAAAATGATTCAATGCCGTTTGCCCAGCAAAAAAATCACGCTGTTCTTGTGGTAAAACTTTTGTCATATCGGTTTCGATAAAACCAGGAGCTACACAATTTACGGTAATCCCGCGCGAGCCTACTTCACGCGCCATTGATTTACTGAATCCAACTAATCCGGCCTTGGCAGCAGCATAATTAGCCTGGCCGGCATTACCAATAAAACCGACTACAGAAGTTATATTAATAATCCGGCCCCAGCGTGCCTTCATCATACTGCGAGTGACTGCCTTACTGGCACGGAAGGCAGATTTCAGATTAATTTGCATGATTTCATCCCATTCTGATTCTTTCATGCGCATTAGCAAATTATCACGGGTAATACCGGCATTATTAACCAGTATGGCAATATTACCGATATTACTTTCAATGTCGGCAATCAGATTTTCAATACTGTTTTCTTCAGCGATACGTAATTCCCGCCCTTCTCCGCCAAAATCAGCCAGTGCTTCATTGATACTGATCACACCGGCAGCAGAAGTGGCTGTACCGATTACTTTAGCACCTTTTTCTGCCAGAAAACGGGCAATAGCGGCGCCAATTCCACGGGTAGCACCAGTTACCAGCGCAATTTTACCTGTTAAATCCTGATTCATAACTTATTCCTTTAGCTCTCAGCATATGCAGCAATAAAATTTTCTATGCTTTGCACACTGGTTAATGCAACGCAACTGGCGCTCTTATCAATTCTTTTAGCCAGTCCGGCCAGCACTTTACCCGGACCGCATTCAGCAAATTCTGTTATCCCGTCAGATACCAGTTTGCTTACTGTTTCAGTCCAGCGCACAGGTGAATATAACTGCTGTACCAGAGCCTGTTTAATTGTTTCCGGTTCTGAATGCACCGCAACATCAACATTATGCAATACCGGAATTTGTGGTTTTGAAATATTGATCTGTTCCATGGCCGCAGCCAGTTTAGCTGCAGCTGGTTTCATCAAACAGCAGTGTGAAGGCACGGATACAGGTAACGGCAGTGCACGCTTGGCACCGGCCGCTTTAGCCAGCTCACAGGCACGATTAATGGCAACAGTAGTTCCGGCAATCACTACCTGACCGGGTGAGTTGTAATTTACGGCTTCGGCCACTGTACCGGATAGTTCGTTTTGTGCCTGTAAACATACCTGACGCACGATATCATCATCCAGTCCCAGTATTGCGGCCATGGCACCCTCTCCGGCCGGTACAGCTTCCTGCATTAATTGCGCACGCAGACGAACCAGTTTCACAGCATCATGAAATGCCAGGCTGCCGGCAGCGACCAGCGCAGTGTATTCTCCTAAACTGTGTCCGGCCAGCATCACAGGTAATTGACCAAGCAATTGCTGATATACACGCCATGTGGCAATACCGGCAGTCAGCATCAGGGGCTGAGTATTAATGGTTTCATTCAGGGCTGTGCTGTCTTCCCCATTCATCAATGTCCATAAATCCTGATTAAGTGCTTCTGATGCCTGTTCAAATGTTTCTTTAACAACTGGCATATCATTAAAGCCGGACATCATATTGAGACTTTGTGACCCCTGTCCGGGAAAGAAAAAAGCAGTACTCATGATCTTCCTTGAATTGAATAAAACTAATGTCCGGACATTTATTGTGCCGGAGACTGATTGGTCTGTAATGGCTGTTCGTGGTGCAGAAACATTTTTGCACCTGCCGGGGCACCTATTGCGTAAGCAAGATTGGCTTCCAGTGACCGGGCAAAAGGCCCCTGATAGATTTTGTTACCCATATGGGTCAGGTCAGAGCGTGCATCAACATAAATCTTACCGCCTAACTGATTCCATAAGCGGCAAAAACTAAAATCTTCAGATAAATAACGCTTCGTCACCGGATCAACAAGACAATCGTAAAAGCGATAGTGATATCCCCTATCAGTAACACCGATAGAATCAGGCTGATATTGCAACTCAGGATAAGCTTCCATCAGCCGGATAAATACTTCCCGCTTGATAACCATAAATCCGGTTGGTGCTTCCGGCAGCTCAATAAAGCCTTCATCATCTACCTGTACATGCACCTCATGATTAGTATCTGCCTTACTGATATTGATGGTATAGCGAGTATAAGCGGCATTAAACTGCTGCTGGGTCATATGCTCAGGAATACCTTCGTCCGGCCATGACTCACGCTTGAGCGGATAAACACCTGCAACAATATCGCGATCTGCCAGCAGCAGACGCTGAAAAGCTTCCGGTGAAAAACCGATATCAGTATCAATCCAGCATAAGTGCGTCCATTCCGGATGCGACAGAAATTCTGCAACACAGTTATTCCGTGCACGGGTAATCAGACTTTCACCCTGATGCATAAATACCTGTATTGGAAAACCTGCACTGGTATGCGCAGCAACTAAAGCCAGCAATGACTGTACATAATTACCAAAATACCGCCCGTCATGACTGGGCGACATTACAACCGGATACATATTGGCTAACGCAGATTGAGATAGCATAATCCGATCCTGATAGGAACAATATTAATATTTTAAGGTAACCGCACCCCAGGCAAAACCACCTCCGATACCTTCAAGCAACAAGGTCTGACCGCGCCTGATCCGACCGGATTTAATTCCCTCATCCAGTGCCAGCGGAATAGAGGCAGCAGAAGTATTGCCCTGCTCAGCAAGGGTAACAATAACTTTATCCATTGATACACCAAGATGGCGTGCAGTAGATTCGATAATGCGCAGATTGGCCTGATGCGGAATAATCCAGTCTATATCAGACGGCTGTAAACCGGATTGATCAATGACTTCTTTTGCAATATTGGCCAGCGCTTTTACTGCAAACTTATAGACAGCCTGCCCGTCCATATACAGATAGGGTGAACCTTCAATTTTTCCTGCTGCAATTTTTCCCGGTGTTTGCAGAATATGACTGTAATTACCATCAGCCTGTAATTTGGTATGGATGATACCGCCTTCCTGTTCGGAAGCCCCCAGAATAACTGCACCGGCACCGTCACCAAACAACACACAGGTACGCCGGTCACTCCAGTCAAGCAGACGACTGAATGTTTCCGCACCGATAACCAGTGCCTTACTGGCCATACCGCTTTTAATATAAGCATTGGCAGTAGCCATGGCATACATGAATCCGGCACAGACTGCCTGAACATCAAATGCCGGACAGCCGGAAATGCCCAGTTTATTCTGCACAATGCAGGCAGTAGCAGGAAATGTCATATCCGCAGTTGAGGTAGCCACAATAATGAGATCAATTTCATTGGCATCAATGCCTGCGTCGGCCAGCGCAATCTGTGCTGCAGAAACAGCCATATCACTGGTCTGTTCATTTTCTGCGGCAATATGCCGTGCTTTGATACCGGTACGCGTTGCAATCCACTCATCCGAGGTATCAACAAATTTGCTCAGGTCATCATTAGTCAGGCGGCGTGCAGGCAGGTAACTGCCTGTACCCAGAATATGGGCATTCAGCATGGCATAATCTTTAATTTACGGCAAAGAGCATATTTTAAAACAAAGTCGTTTGACTTGTCTGCCTTTGCAACAAGGTGATTTATTCTTCCAGTGCAGCCAGCTGACGTACAACACCGGCCTGGATTTTAGTGATTGAATCTGCCTTAATGGCTTTATAAGCTTCCTGCAGGGCAAAACAGAAACCTGTAGCATCCGTACCGCCATGGCTTTTAATTACGACACCACGTAATCCCAGAAAAATGGCACCATTAAAACGCCGCGGATCAAGACGCCGCTTAAATCCCTTTAATGTTGGTAATGCAATTAATGCGGCCAGTTTATTAAACCAGCTGCGGGTAAACTCTTCTTTAACAACTGAACCAGCAAATTTTACCGCTCCTTCGATACTTTTGAGCATTGCATTACCGGTAAAACCATCAACTACCAGCACATCAACTTCAGCTGTAAAAATAGAATTACCTTCAACATTGCCGACAAAATTCAGATCACTGCGTTGTAAAAGCTGATGAGTTTCTTTAGCAGCCGCATTACCCTTGATGTCTTCGGTACCGACATTAAGTAAACCTACTCTTGGCTGCGTATTTTCAGGAAACAGTGCCGCCACCTGCTGGCTACCAACAATAGCAAACTGCAAAAGCTGGGTGCTGCTGCAATCGACGTTGGCACCCAGATCCAGTACCAGTGTCATATGATTATTGCGTCCGGGCAGGAATTTAGCAATTGCCGGACGATCAACACCATCAATGGTTTTCAATACAAAGCGGGCAGTTGCCATCAGTGCTCCGGTATTGCCGGCCGATACAGCTGCCTGTGCCAGACCTTCTTTAATCTGGTTGATGGCCACACGCATCGAAGAATCTTTTTTATTCTTGAGCGCAGAAGTCGGTTCTTCATCCATGCCTACCACTTCACTGGCCGGACAAATGGTAATCCGCTCCATGGAAGCATTAGCTTTTTTTAATGCATTTCTGATTTTGGTTTCATCACCAACCAGAATCAGTGCAGCGTCAGTTTGCTGCTGTAAAAATGTCAGCGCTCCCGGAATGGTTATATCCAGACCGAAATCGCCGCCCATGGCATCTACAGCAATAGTTTTCAGGGTCATAGATCATGCCTCTGATGTAGCTTGGGCTGCAACATGCTCATAGTGCTCATCAATATCAAGCGCATCCCAAGGATAGTTAATCCACCAGTCATCAACCTGTATTGCACTATAAAAAGGTAAATCTGCCGGCAATACCCCTTTTTTGGGTTTGCGCTTTTCATGCAGTACTGCTACCCCGAGATGCTGGAATCCTTCATACTGTAATTCGCGAATACAGTATTCGAGCGTAGCCCGGCTGTCATCCACTTCATCAACAATCAGTAGTTTTTTGTTTTTTAATTTTTCGTCAAAACCATTGGTCCACTGTATTTTCTGCGGCTGGTCAGTCGGGCAGTCGTTAACATCATAATAAGACAAAGTAACGGTATATACAGGAATATTCAAAAAGCTACGCAATATACGTGCCGGAATAAATCCACCACCACCGATAGCGATCATTGCATCAAATGAATGCTCTGATTTCTGAATTTTTTCTGCCAGCTGTTTAATGGCACGATGTATGTCTTCGTAGTTATACCAGATTTTTTTCATGGGAAACCCGAGTCAGTGTAAAGCAGGCCATTGAGGCTGCCGGGAAAGTGGAAGCAGTTTATTTTAGCAGGATAATGACTCTGCTAATATTGGATACAAAAAAGCCAGTGATTGCAGATGCAATGTCTGGCTTTCATACGTATTGAATAATCAAAGGTGTGAATTATTCACCTTTGGCTTTGACTACTTTACGTCCGCGGTACATACCGTTTGGAGAGATGTGGTGACGCAGGTGTACTTCACCGGTAGTGGTATCAGTAGAAACCTGTACAGCGGTCAGACCATCATGTGAACGGTGCATACCACGTTTTGAAGGGGATTTTTTGTTTTGTTGTACTGCCATGTTAAAGCTCCTGGGTAATGTAAGTTAATTCGTTAGTGGCCGCTTTTCAGTCCTGCCAGTCTGGCAAAAGGATTACCTGAGTCTTGATTGGTTTGGGTTGCCAGAGTGTGATCACAGTCTTCATGTCGCGGTGCAACCGGAATAGCCATTAAAATCTGCTCTTCCAGCAGTGCAGTAAGGTTATATTCTGCACTCCATACCGCGCCTTCAAGCGTTTCATCAGCGGCCATGGCCTCGTCCAGCAACTGTTCGCTGGTAAACAGCACTACACGCGATTGGTCATTCAGCGCCCAGGAAACGGCCTGTAAACAGCGCTGACACACCAGCTCCAGCTGACCTTCCACACTGATATCGAGAAAAGGACGCTGCCAGCGGTCAATACCACCACTAACCTGATACCGGATAATGCCTTCGCGTTGCGCTAAAAGCTCATGCGACCAAACCCGCCGGTCAAGTGCCTGAAGCTGCAATTGACCGCTGCGTTGCTGCCGTTCACATGTGAACGTGGCCGTGTCAATCAAAATAGGGTCTAACATAAACGGCGGATGATATAATTTAAACTTTATAATGTCAATGAGTTCGCACTTATGCCGAGAGAGAGAAAGTTGATTCTGGCTTCCAGCTCCCGTTTTCGCCAGCAACAGCTTCAGCAGTTAAATATCCCTTTTGAAGCGGTTAAACCTGATTTTGAGGAAACACCGCTTCCTGCAGAAACCGCACCACAAACAGCATTGCGTCTGGCCAGCGGCAAAGCATACTCCCTAACCGGTCTTTATCCGAATGCTCTGATTATTGGTTGCGATCAGGTTGCGTTATGTCGCGAGCAGCAACTGGGCAAACCATTAACCGTAACAAAAGCACAACAGATGTTACACTATCTGAGTGGTCAGCAAGTGATATTTTACAGTGCACTTACGGTACTGAACGCTGCTGAAAACTGCATGCATCAGCATGTTGATGAAACACGCGTCATAATGCGTTCGCTGACTGATGCGCAGATTAAGCATTATCTGAGTCGTGAACCGGATGCTGTACATTGTGCCGGCGCGGCAAAAAGTGAAGGATTGGGCGCTTTACTAATTAAACGCATCGAAAGCACCGATCCGAATGCACTGATTGGTTTACCGGTTTTTCGTCTGGTGGATTTTTTGCTGGCAGAAGGAATGAATATTTTATGAGCAGTCCTATACTCTATCTTATCCCGACACCACTGGGAAATGCAGATACACCCTGTCTACTTGCGCATGAACAAAAATGCATTGTTAACCTGACCGACTTTGTTGTTGAAGCAGAAAAAACAGCACGGGCTCATTTAAAAGCCTTCGGTGTGCAAACACCGATTCGTGAGCTGAATCTGTGCACTTTAAATGAACACACTCCTGAGCAGGATATTGCTAAGTTATTACAACCTTTGCAGGCCGGTCGCAACATGGGATTACTCAGCGAAGCCGGCTGTCCGGCTGTTGCAGACCCGGGAGCCCAGCTGGTGGCACTGGCACATCAGGCCGGGTTCACTGTCATGCCGCTCGTGGGACCGTCCAGTATCATGTTAGCGCTGATGGCTTCTGGCGCCAACGGACAGTGTTTTGCTTTCAAGGGTTATCTGCCTGCTGAAAAAAACGCACGTATTGAATGTTTGCATACTCTGGAAAAGCGCTCACGACAGGAAAATGAAACCCAGCTTTTTATTGAAACGCCTTACCGTAATGATGCTTTACTGGCTGATGCCATAGCAACTTTACATTCTGAAACCCGTTTGTGTATTGCCGCAGATTTAACTATGCCGACCCAGACTATTATCAGCCAGAATATTGCAGCATGGCGAAAAATACCGGCATTGCCACAGCTGAAAAAAAGACCATGTCTGTTTGTGGTTTATGCCGGATAATTGTAACTGATATTTTTTGAAATTAATTTGCGCTTCACTCTTGTCAATGTCCTCGCCGCTGCCTATAATGCACAACTTCTTTCGGAGTGTAGCGCAGCCCGGTAGCGCACCTCGTTCGGGACGAGGGGGTCGAAGGTTCGAATCCTTTCACTCCGACCATATTTTAAAAACCGTCTGCTTATTTCAAGCAGACGGTTTTTTATAACTAAAATAAATTTATTTTGAATGAAATTATTTTAAATTAAATAATATAAATTATTTTTTACTTCTAAAAACACGATAGAAAATTATCGTCAATTCCTAATACAACCATCTATTTTTCTATAAAAAATTTTCTTATCATACATCCTTTTGTCTCATGGTTCTTATTTAGTAATTAATAATGCTTTTCTGTTAAGTTATGTAGGCTTTATAATCAGCCAATTATGTTACATCCTACTACATAATAACGTTAAAAAACTGTAGCCTTTAAACACAACCCATTGAAAGGTAAACATGTTACCACTCGAAATTGAGGAAATGAATCCACCACCGAAAAAACAGCGCTGGTATCAGATCCTATATGTACAGGTAATTATTGCCATTATTATTGGTATCTTACTTGGCAACTTTTTCCCTACTGTTGGCGAAAGCATGAAACCTTTAGGTGATGCATTCATCAAATTAGTGAAAATGATCATCTCCCCAGTTATTTTTCTTACCGTGGTAACCGGCATCGCCGAGATGACCAATATGAAAACCATGGGGCGGGTCGCTGGCAAGGCTATGGTTTACTTTCTTACTTTCTCTACTCTGGCACTGGCTATCGGGCTGGTCGTGGCCAATATTGCCCAGCCGGGACATGGTCTGAATATTGACCCGAGCTCACTGCAAAGTGCCAAGGTACACGAATATGTGCAGAAATCCCATGAATCCAGCCTGACCGGCTTTCTGATGGATATTATTCCGACTACAGCCATGAGCCCGCTAACTAATGGCAATATTCTGCAAACTCTGTTTATTGCTATTCTGTTCGGTATTTCACTGGCACTGATTGGTGAAAAAGCCCGCCCGCTGATTAATATTTTTCAGGATTTATCGGCGCCTGTTTTCAAAATGGTATCTATTCTGATGCGTGCAGCCCCGATAGGTGCATTTGGCGCCATGGCTTTTACCATAGGTAAATACGGTATTAGTTCTATTGGTAATCTGCTCTATCTGATTCTGACTTTTTATATTTCTTCCGTTCTGTTTATTCTGATTGTTCTGGGTGCTGTAGCCCGTTATAACGGTTTTTCGATTATCAAGCTGGTCAAATACATTAAGGAAGAGCTGTTACTGGTACTGGGTACTAGTTCATCTGAAGCCGCTCTGCCCACACTGATGCAGAAAATGGAAAAAGCCGGCTGCAAGAAATCAATTGTCGGACTGGTAGTACCAACCGGTTATTCGTTTAATTTAGACGGTACCAATATTTACATGACCATGGCGGCGTTATTTATTGCACAAGCATGTAATATTGATCTGACACTGGAACAGCAAATACTGCTGTTACTGGTTGCCATGTTAAGTTCAAAAGGCGCCGCAGGTGTAACAGGAGCAGGATTTATCACCCTGGCTGCGACCTTATCGGTAGTACCTTCTGTACCGGTGGAAGGAATGGCGCTGATTCTGGGTATTGACCGATTCATGTCTGAGTGTCGTGCTTTGACTAATCTGGTAGGTAATGCCTGTGCCACTATTGTGGTTGCGCGCTGGGAAAAAAGCCTTGATGAAGAACGTTTACATGAAGTACTGAAATAAGCACTTCATACAGCTTCAAATTCTGCTTACAGAAATCTGATTTCCTTATACCAAGTGATGAGATTAACCATCTCATCACTTTTTTGATTCATAAATAAAAAACCAGACCAGCAATATTAGCTGGTCTGGTTTTTCAGCAAGATAATCAGCCGACTTTCATACCCGGTTCAGCCCCACTATCCACATCCAGTAAAAATAGTTTGCCATTACCGGCAGCTGAAGTAATCATTCCTTCAGACATGCCAAATTTTGCCATTTTACGCGGCGCAAAATTGGCTACCACAATGACCATTCTTCCGGCCAGTTTTTCTGGTTTAGGATAGCTGGCGGCAATACCAGAGAATATTGTGCGCTGCTCAAAACCAAGATCAAGCTGAAATTTAAGCAGTTTGCTACTGCCTTCGACTTTTTCGCATGTCAACACTTTGGCAACACGCATATCGATTTTCATAAAATCATCAAATGAAGCCGTATCTGCCACAGGCTCATACTTTGTTTCAGCAGCAGTCTCAACTGTCTGAATATTCTGTTGATTCGCGGCAATCAGGTCATCAATTTGTTTCTGTTCCACCCGGTGCATCAGATGCTGATATGCATTGATGTGATGACCTTCAGGTAATAAGGTTGTACTATCAGCCCAGCTTAATGGCACTACATTCAGAAAAGCGGCTGCTTCTGCAGCAAGCTTCGGCAATACTGGAGACATATATACGGTCAGAATACGGAAAGCATTAATCAGCTCACTGCATACTTGCTGTAAACGTGCCTCTTGTCCTTCCTGTCGTGCAAGCTCCCATGGTTTGTTGGCATCGACATACTCATTGACCACATCAGCTAATGCCATGATTTCACGTAAGGCACGCGCATACTCACGTGCTTCAAAGCTGGCAGCAATATTTTCACTTTGTGCCTGTAGCTGTGGCAATAGCTCGCTGTTGCTAACATCAGCCAGTGTTCCCTGAAAGCGTTTGCTGATGAATCCGGCAGCACGTGCGGCGATATTTATGTATTTACCAACTAAATCACTGTTAACCCGGGCGATAAAATCATTCAGATTTAAATCCAGATCTTCAATTCTGCTATTGAGTTTGGCTGCAAAATAATAACGCAGCCATTCGGGATTCAGTCGTTGCTCAAGATAGGAACGGGCTGTGATAAAAGTACCGCGTGATTTAGACATTTTCTGTCCGTCTACCGTGAGAAAACCGTGTGCAAATATGCCTGTTGGTGTCCGCAGATTGGCGTATTGCAAAGTAGCCGGCCAGAATAATGCATGAAAATATAAAATATCCTTACCAATGAAATGATACATTTCAGTATCAGTATCTGCACAAAACCACTGATCAAAATCAATGCCCAGACGTTCACACAGGTTTTTAAATGATGCCATGTAGCCGATAGGTGCATCCAGCCACACATAAAAATATTTACCGGGAGCATCCGGAATTTCAAAGCCGAAATAAGGCGCATCACGACTGATATCCCAGTCACTCAGGCTATCATTCTGCAACCATTCATTCATTTTATTCAGGGCTTCTGCCTGTAAATGCGGCTGCTCACGACCATTTTTCAGCCGGGTGCTGCCGGCAGTCCACTGTTTCAGATAATCCGCACATTCTCCGAGTTTAAAGAAGAAATGCTCAGATTCTTTCAGCACAGGAGTAGCGCCGGAAATAGCAGAATACGGTTTAATCAGTTCGGTAGGACTATAAGTAGTGCCACATACTTCACAATTATCACCATACTGATCCTGTGCATGACATTTCGGACATTCACCTTTAACAAAACGATCGGGCAGAAACAGATTCTTTTCCGGATCAAATAATTGCTCAATAGTACGGCTTTCAATTTTTCCATTGGCTTTTAAAGCCAGATAAATGCTGCGTGATAAAGCTTCATTTTCAGGTGAGTGTGTACTGTAATAATTATCATAGCCAATACCAAAGCCGGTAAAATCGGCCAGATGATTCTGACGTACCTGAGTAATCATTTCTTCCGGTGTTATTCCCTGTTTCTGTGCCGCCAGCATGACCGGCGTACCATGCGTATCATCTGCACAGACATAATAGCATTCATGTCCGCGGGCTTTCTGGAAACGCACCCAGATATCAGTCTGAATATGTTCAACCATATGTCCCAGATGAATATTACCGTTTGCATAGGGCAAGGCTGAAGTAACCAGTATTTTGCGTTGTTTTGTCATGATTGATGTATCGTTAGAATCTAGTAAAAATCGTTGAAATTATACCAGAGCCGTTTCTCTGCTACAGTAACGGCTCATAAACCACTCACGTGCCGGAATATTAGTCAGTTTTCTGCTGCAAGCGGGAAATTCGGGCGGCCAGTCGGGCTGTATCATCACGTAATGTCTCGACCTGAGCAGAAAAACGTTGTAATTGCTTCTGCCCGACCACAATCGCATCACTTTCCTGTGCATAATCTGTAACCTGTGCTGCAATATTCTGACCAATAGCGTAGCCTTGCTGATAGAGACTCTCCAGTTCCAGCGCCACTTTTCCGCCCACAGCATCACCAAGCAGTCTGGCCAGATCGTCACGCCAGTCATACTGCAATGCCTGTATAAGCGGCAAAATCGCCATACCCAGGGTACGGTCACCAGTAATTTGTACGTCACCTACTCCCGGCTGTACACCACTGAGCATTTTAGTCAGAGCTGTCGGAGCGATAATAATGGTGGCTTCAGCTTCTGCAGAATCTTCCTGCCAGAATCCTTGATCATCAATGCGCCCTTTAAGAGTCAGCATAGGCAACACCAGCACTACAACCCGTTGCCGGTATTGCTGCCAGCGCACTTTAAGTTCCACATTCTGCTGGATAAGGTGATTAAGAACAGCTAAGGTCAGCATAAAGTTTCTCTGGTTTGCTGCGCCCATTGGGGAGTAACCCATTTAACTGCATCACGCGGCTGCCAGAGGCGCATTTGTTCCAGCAGCTCCGCTGGTTTGGCGGACTGACAAAGTAAATCCATGTTTTCCGGCGGCATAAAACCGGCAGTGACTGTATTTTGCAGCATTTGAATTAAGGGATCAAAGAAACCGGCTACATTCAGAATTCCTATAGGATGAGGATGCAGTTTCAGCTGAGCTTGTGAGAGAACTTCAAACAGTTCTTCATAAGTTCCCAGTCCGCCGGGCATGGCAATAAAGCCGTTAGCCAGTTCAATCATTTTATTTTTGCGCTCGGTCATATTGGTGGTTTCATACAATTCGGTTAACCCCGGATGCGCACCTTCCAGATTTTTCAGAAAACTCGGAATAACACCAATAACTTCACCACCATGTTCTAGTACAGCAGTAGCAATCGTACCCATCAGACCAATATTGCCGCCACCATAAACCAGACGGTATCCCTGCTGAGCCATTTCCTGTCCCAGCTGCTGAGCTGCGTCGAAATAAGCTTTGTTCTGCCCCAGATTAGAACCACAATATACAACAATATTTTTCATATTTGTTTTATCTCCATGCCAGCAGTCAATGGTATCTGCTTCAGATAAATATTAACTTTGCATTTAAATCACAGCCTGCGGATAAGAACCAATTATTTTCAGAAAAGCTGAACGCTGTTGCAAGACAGCCAATGCAGCTGCCACATCCTCATTCTGCTGATGACCTTCAATATCGATAAAAAACACATATTCCCACAAACCACCACGGCTGGGGCGACTTTCTAGTTTTGTCATAGATACCTGATGATCTGCAAAAGGCTGAAGTAAATCATGCATGGCACCAGCTTTATTTGGCGCAGCCACAACCAGTGACGTTTTATCTTTACCGCTGCTGGTCGTGATATTCCGTCCTAATACCAGAAAACGGGTAGTATTATTTGGTTCATCTTCGATATTCTGAGCCAGTATCTGTAGCTGATAGTAATCGGCAGCCATCAGTGAGGCAATGGCTGCAGCACTACTGTCTGCGGCAGCCAGTCGTGCTGCTTCTGCATTACTGGCAACAGCTATCCGGGCTACCTGCTCCGGCAGGTTTTTATCCAGCCAGTTCCGGCATTGTGATAGTGCCTGAGCATGTGCATAAACCTTAGTGATATCCTGTTGCGATGCTACAGCACGCAGTAGCTGATGATGAATGCGCAGATTGACTTCACCACAAGCTTTCAAAGGCGTGGTTAATAACAGGTCGAGACTGCGCCCCACCGACCCCTCAGTAGAGTTTTCGACAGGTGTAACCACATAATCGGCCTGCTGCGCTTCGACCAGACGGAAACATTCATCAATTGAAGTACACGGATGTGTCTGTGCAGCCTGACCGAAATGTTTAATAGCAGCCTGTTCGGTAAATGTACCCTTAGGTCCGAGATAAGCGACAGTTAACGGTCGTTCCAGTGCCAGACATTCACTCATAATCGCCCGCTGTAAACGTGCAACTGCCTGACCGGACAACGGCCCCGGATTTTGTTCCTGAATCCGGCGTAAAACAACTGCTTCACGTTCAGGACGGTACACTATGCCTTCCCCCTTTAATGTACCAATGGCCTGAGCATGAGTGGCTCGCTGGTTTAATAAGCGCAGAATTTCACTGTCAATCCGGTCTATAGCATCGCGGTGTGGTTTGAGTTTATCGTTATCAGACATAATTAGTAGTGTTATTAATAGTTTATTCAGAAAAACAAGAAAAAGGCAGCCTACTGCGGGCTGCCCGTTATTATTTATGTTTTTTTTGCCATGCGGTATGTGATAAAGCCCATAATAATACGGCACCACAACTGGTGGAAATCAGCATCATTGTCGGCATCACATGTGTCGAACCATTATGCAGCAGTGTAGTCAGCCAGCCTACAGTAGCGGCAATCAGAAACTGCATTGTTCCCAGTACAGCATTGGCACTGCCACCGATTTTACGAAAATAGCTCATGAAACACGCCTGAGTATTGGAACCAATCAAACCCTGTGAACCAATGGAAAACATAATCAGCAACAGTAACAGGAAGAAAGGCGGACGATCCATACTCCATACCACAATGGTTAATAATAAATTACAGCTTAACTGCAACAGCACACCGCCAAGCAAAATGTTGCGAGCCGGCGTAGTACGCAGACGATAGGCTGTTACCCGGTTAAACAGCATCATAGTAATCACATTGGCACCAAAAGCCCATGAATACTGATGCGGGCTAAGACCATATATATTCATGTACAAAAAGGAAGATTCAGTCAGAAATACAAACATAGCTGCAAAAGCAGCAGTTTGGAAAAACATGAATCCCAACGCTTCGCGTTCATGAAAAACCACTGAAAAATTTTCTTTTATCTTGCGAAAAACTTTGCTATCCAATGGCTGAATATCCATTTTAACCTGTGGCATAAACCGCCATACACAAATCAGTACGGCCAGAGCATATACCAGCAGAAATATAAAGATAACCCGCCAGCCGCCAAGAGCAGCCAGTGCTGTACCCAGCATAGGCGCAGCCAGTGGTGCAGCCAGAGTAATAATACCAATGGTGGCAAACATTTTCGCGGCTTCATTGCCATGAAAGAAATCACGTACAGTTGCACCAACTGTAACAGTGGCCATACCGCCGCCCAGTGCCTGAATCCAGCGCCAGAACAGCAACTCTCCGGCTGAGTGAATAAAGACAATAGCAATAGCTGACACCAGATAGACACTCAGACCAATCATAGCAATGATTTTGCGCCCCTTAATATCGGATATTGCCCCCCCAAGCAATTGTCCGAGCGCAACACCAAACATGAAACTGGCCAGACTGCGTTCAATCTGATCAATCGGTGCATGTAAAGAAGTCGCCATTTCCGGTACAGAAGATAAATAAATATCTGTGGAAAACGGCATAATAGCCACCATTACTGACAACAATAATGCCAGATAATGCGGATTAATAGGTA
Source organism: Snodgrassella sp. ESL0323 (assembly GCF_013346865.1). Lineage (NCBI taxonomy): Bacteria > Pseudomonadati > Pseudomonadota > Betaproteobacteria > Neisseriales > Neisseriaceae > Snodgrassella > Snodgrassella sp. ESL0323. The sequence goes on from NZ_JAAEDT010000020.1 coordinate 219,401, forward strand.
ACTGATTGGGGGATGTTTTCATAACTATTCTTTCCATTTACTACAGGCCTGCCCCGGTCAGGTAGTTAATAATGCTACCAATACTGCTTTAATGGTATGCATCCGGTTTTCTGCCTGTTCAAAAACAATAGAAGCAACACTTTCAAATACTTCTTCACTTACTTCGGCGCCATCCAGAGAAAACTCATCAAAAAGCCACTGTCCTACCTGAGTATCGCGGTTATGAATTGCCGGCAGACAATGCATGAATTTCACTTCAGGATTATTGCTGGCAGCCATCAGACGCGCATCAACACGGTAAGGTCTGAGCTGCTCAATCCGTTCTTTCCAGGTTTCTTTCGCTTCTCCCATTGATACCCATACATCGGTATGAATAAAATCAGCCTGATTAACAGCTGCGGCTGCATCTTCAGTTAATGTAATCCGTGCACCGGTCTGCTTTGCAATTGAGCGGCACTGTTCTACCAGAGCGTCATTCGGCCAGAAAGCCCGCGGTGCACCAATACGTACATCCATACCCATTTTGGCACCGGCAACCAGCAAAGAATTACCCATGTTGTAACGGGCATCACCCACATAAGCATAGGCAATCTGATTCAAAGGCTTTTTGCTGTTTTCCTTCATGGTAAGCAAATCAGCAAGCATTTGCGTCGGATGGTATTCATTGGTCAGACCATTAATCACCGGAACACCGGCATATTCAGCCAGCTGCTCGACAATTTCCTGTCCGTAACCACGATACTCAATCGCGTCATACATGCGTCCCAGAACCCGTGCAGTATCACGGATACTTTCTTTATGCCCTATCTGGCTGCCACTGCTGTCCAGATAAGTCACATGCGCACCCTGATCATGCGCAGCCACTTCAAAAGCACAACGGGTACGGGTAGATGTTTTTTCAAATATCAGAGCAATATTTTTACCAGTCAGACGCGGCTGCTCCGCTGCATTTTTCTTTTCAGCTTTCAGGCTGGCGGCCAGATCAAGCAGCGTCTGAATTTCTGCCGGCGTATAATCCAGCAGTTTTAAAAAATGTTTCTGTTTCAGCATCCCCATTAGTTTCTCCTTATGCAGTATGAGTAAAATCAGCCTGTGCCAGCTGTTGCAGCATATTCTCATAAATAGCCGATAACTGAGCTATTGCGGCAATATCCACACACTCATCTATCTGATGAATCGTGGCATTAACCGGACCCAGTTCTATTAATTCGCTGGCGATAGCCTTAATAAAGCGACCGTCTGACGTACCGCCCGTAGTAGATAATTGAGCATTCACACCACAAACACGCTCAATGGCAGCCTGTGCTACCGTTGTCAGACGTCCTGCAGCAGTCAGGAACGGTTCTCCGGACAAAACCCACTGCAAATCATAGTTTAAATTATGTTTATCCAGAATGGCATGTACCTGCCGGCGCAGACTTTCCGCTGTCGATTCCGTTGAGAACCGGAAATTAAACTGTACGGTAAGCTCTCCGGGAATCACATTAGTAGCCCCCGTACCGGCGTGAATATTAGAAATCTGAAATCCGGTAGGCGGAAAATAAGCATTTCCGTCATCCCAGTGCGTGGCAGTTAGCTCAGCCAGTGCCGCAGCAGCCAGATGTACCGGATTAGCAGCCAGATGAGGATAAGCGATGTGTCCCTGACGTCCGTGCACCTGCAGCGTACCCGACAAAGAACCACGTCGTCCGTTTTTTATCATGTCACCCAGTGTATCAACTGCTGTAGGCTCCCCCACAATGCAGTAATCAATATGCTCTCCCCGCTCTTTTAAAACCTCGACCACACGTTTGGTACCATCGTGTCCGTCACCCTCTTCATCAGAAGTAATCAGCAAAGCCAGACGCAACGGCAATTCAGGTTGCTGAGCCAGCAAGCGTTCGCAAGCAGTCACAAAAGCTGCAATACTGCTTTTCATATCGGCAGCACCACGCCCATACAGGTATCCATCACGCTCTACAGGTGTAAACGGAGGCGAAGTCCAGCGACTTTCATCGCCGGTTGGTACCACATCAGTATGTCCGGCGAAACAAACCAGCGGCCCCTGCCGGCCGTAAACGGCATAAAAATTATCCGTTTCCCCGAATCTGAAGGTTTCAATATTGAATCCCAGTGCTGTCAGACGGCTCATCAGCAGCGGCTGACAACCATGATCATCCGGCGTGACAGATGGCTGTGCTATTAAATCTTTGGCCAGTTTCAGTGTTTCTATTTCCATTATCATAAACTCAAAAAAAAATAACTTCAGGCAGCTTGAAAGGCTGCCTGAGAACATATTACATCTTTATAAACCAATTTTTCTGTCTTGCCAAACATTTACCCAACAATTGACAATCCATACCATTTATTCATACACCATTTCAGCACGTTTAACATTACACAGCAGCTCATAGGAAATGGTTCCGGCGGCAGCGGCTACTTCATTTACATTAACAACATCGCCCCATAATTCCACTTCACTGCCGAGTGACTGCCGGTGGTCATCCAACTGAACTGTCATCATATCCATGGAAACCCGACCGAGAACACAACTGCGTACCCCGTCAATTGCCACCGGCGTGCCTGTTGCCGCACGGCGTGGATAGCCGTCAGCATAGCCGCAGGCCACCAGCCCGACACGGGTTGAACGGGTAGTGACATAACTGGCACCATAACCAATCGGTTCTCCCATCTGCAAAACCCGTTCTCCGAATACTTTACTTACCAGCCGCATTACCGGCTTGAAACGGCTATCAGCACCACCCATCGGCGAAATACCATAAAGAGCCAGCCCCGCCCGTCCCCAGCCGCACTGTGTTTGCGGATAGGCCATTATGCCAGCTGAATTAGCCAGACTTATTTCACCGGGCAAATTGGCACAGGTCAGCTCAAAAGTACGAATCTGTTCAGCCGTCATGGTTTTCATCGGCTCATCTGCACAGGCAAAATGGGTCATTTTCACCACATCAGCTACCTTACTGCTTTGAATCAGAGCCTGATAGGCAGGTGCATAATCATGAGGGAAAAAGCCGGTTCGGTGCATACCGGAATCCATTTTCAGCCATACTGTTACCGGTTTCTGCCAGTCATAATCCAGTAAGCTTTCCAGCTGCCATAAATTACCTACTACAGGCCACAACTGGTAACGGTCTGCCAGCGCATATTCTTCAGCAGCAAAAACCCCTTCCAGCATGATGATCGGTAATTGTATACCTGCTTCACGCAACTGCACTGCCTCACTGATACAGGCTACCGCAAAACCATCAGCTATATCAGCCAGTGCCTGCGCGCAACGCACAGCGCCATGTCCATAAGCATTGGCCTTAACCACGGCCAGCATTTTTCCGCTGCCATGCATCTGCTTTAAAGCCAGAAAATTATCACGCAAGTGATTCAAACGAATCTGCGCAACTAACGGACGCATCATTGCTCCCCTGTTATCCTGATTATCAAATTTCATTATTTAAGCAAAGCCGCCATGCAGCAACAGCTTTCAGTAATAAAATTTTATCATTATTTCTATCTGAATTTCATATATCACCTTAAATGCCTGCCGTATCAGATAAATTAATAATATATTAATATTATGATAAAAAATTTTACCGTTTCTGTCTGCCCTGACAAACGGGACAAAATAAGCGCCGATAAGAGCAAAACTTACCCGAACCGTTCTGAACTTGCTTAAACATAACGAGCCAGCGATAAATCACTGGTTTCAATTTCCGGTTTAACACCACTAATCAAATCAGCCAGAATTCTTCCCGAACCCAGCCCCATTGTCCAGCCCAGCGTACCGTGTCCGGTATTGATAGACAGATTCACAAAACGGCTGGTGCCAATAATCGGCGTACTGTCCGGTGTCATCGGGCGCAGACCGCTCCAGAAAAAAGCTTCCGAAGTCCGGCAGCTATCCGGAAATAAATCATTCACCACCAAATCCAGTGTTGCTTTACGTTTGGGGTTCAGATGAATACGATAACCAGACAACTCAGCCATACCACCGGCACGGATACGTTTATCAAAACGCGTTACCGCCACTTTATAAGTTTCATCAATCACAGTAGAAACCGGTGCTTTTGCTTCATCGGCAATCGGAATAGTGAGTGAATAACCTTTAACCGGATATACCGGCAAATTAATTCCCAGTCCGCTCAGCATACTGCGACTAAAACAGCCCAGAGCACAAACATAATGGTCGGCAGTAAAGTACTGACCATTGGCCATAACACCCTTAATACTGCATTTATCCTGCTGTATTTCAGTAATAGCATGTCTGTAGAGGAATTTTACACCGAGATCTTCACATTTTCTGGCCAGCTCAGTAGTAAATAAATGGCAGTCACCCGTGCCGTCCTGTGGTAAATACAGGGCACCGGCCAGCCTTCCGGTCATATGTGCCAGTGCGGGCTCGTATTGGACACATTCGGCAACACTGCTGAGCTCCTGTAAAGGCACACCGAATTCCTGTAAAACAGCTATATCAGAACGGGAATCGATAACCTCTTTTTCTGTACGGAAAATCTGTAAAGTACCTTTGCTGCGACCTTCAAACTGAATATTTTCTTCTGCCTGCAATTGCTGTAACATCGCACGGCTGTACTCAGAAATCCGCACCATGCGTTCTTTATTGGTGGCATAGCTTCGGGCATTACAATTACGGTACATCTGCCAGAGCCATTGCAGCTGAAACAGACTGCCATCAGGACGAAACAGCAAAGGGGAATGTTCTTTAAACAGCCATTTCCATGCTTTGGCCGGAATATTGGGTGCTGCCCACGGAGTGGTATAACCATATGATAATTGACCGGCATTGGCAAAACTGGTTTCCATAGCGGCCTGATCAGCGCGCTCCAGCACAGTGACTTCATGTCCTGCTTTAGCCAGATACCATGCAGTACTTACCCCCACAATACCGGCTCCCATAATCAGCACTTTCATAATATCCTCTCTCTGGTACTTAACCGGAATAACCTATTGGTTTAACCACAAATTTCACAAATATCTTAATTCAGTTACTTTCCCTAGTGTAAACAAAGCCTGATAGTGAATTTCACTTTATTTATACAAAAAAATGGAGTATTTTAATAAATACTCACATTAATACTATCAAAAACCATGCACCATATAGATAAAGTGGACATGAAAATCTTGTCCCTGCTTCAGAAAAATGCTCGGATGACCATGACCGAGCTGGCCGATAAGGTTGGTCTTTCCACCACACCAGTTACCGAACGGGTACGGCGGCTCGAGCGGGAAAACATTATTACCGGCTATCACGCCCGCCTCAATCCTCGCGCTCTGAATCAGAGCCTGCTGGTATTTGTTGAAATTAAACTACGCTCTAAATCCGGCAATATTTTTGAAGATTTCCGGCGTGAAGTTCTGACTATTCCGCATGTGCTCGAATGTCATCTGATTTCCGGTGAATACGACTACCTGATAAAAGTTCGCCTGCCGAATATGCACGCTTACCGCAATATGCTGGGTAACATTCTGTTACAGTTGCCCGCAGCAGCCGAAAGCCGCAGTTATGTGGTTATGGAAGAAGTGAAGGAAGAGCAGATGTTGCATCTGGAATAAATCTCCAGGTGTATTATGTCCGGTACCATTACAGCGCGACTGTATACTTAAGCAAGATGAATAATTGATTATAAAGCAGTTAATATTAATTTAATCAGAGTGTAACCATATTTAATTAGATGAGATTTTTATAGGTTAACTACGATGTTAACTTAAATTTTTTAGGATTGATTATGCCAAAAATTATTAAATATTTATCTAAGGATAAATTATAGATCTGTCTTTTTAGAGTTATTTATTTGACATTTATAATTACTTTTAATATTTTTTCATTAAAAAGCAAATTTTATATTAGTCATGTAACTGCACACATCCTTCTGATAATATTTTGTATAACAATGGTATTTGAAATTATTTTTTTCTAACACAATTAATAAATTATTTATTATCCCTAAAAAACATGTATTAACTTCTTTTTTAAGATTATTTTGTGGATTAGTTTTTTTGCTGGTTTGGCATTTTAAATCTTTATTTTAGTTATGGTCTTGATGATTTAGAATTTATTATTACGATATTTATTCCTGCGCTCAGTTGCTTTTTAGGTTACATTATTTTAGTTTTAATTAAAATTTTAAGATGTTTATGTTGTTTTCTCCTTGTTAAACAAGCCAATGATTTTTATCCGTAAAGTAAAATATATTAAGACAGTCTTTAAAAAAATCAGCTAAATTTTATTGAATATTAGCCAGTTATTTCATATTGATTGCGCTTCTTTTTACAATTTTCATTTGCAAATTGCTCATAAGAATCTATTATTATCAATTTAAAATAAGATAGCATTACGTTGCTGTTATTATCGAGTATTTAAGCTTAAAAATCTAAATTTTTTATATTTTAAAGCTATTTTAGCAAAGATATTGAGAGTTTATTCAATCTTGGCTTGATTTTTGCATCAATCAGCATTTATATATTACGGTAACAAGCAAATCGGCTTATTATTTATAACATTTTACTGGAGGAATTTATAATGATGGTACAAAAATTTGCTTCATATGGTAGTAATATATCTGCAGGCGATTATACTTATAAATGCGCTGATTGTGGCTATGTATATTCAGACCAAAGTAAAAAATTGTTACCCCCTTGTCCTGATCGTTACAACAAGCCGCATAGGAAGAATGGTTGGTATATGATTAGTGGTCGAGGTGATTCATTTAAATGATCCTTATCCTACTAACTAAAAAAATAGCATTAATAATTTTATGTTGTAACTTTGAAAGGTAATACTTAGTGTTACCTTTTTGCTAATTAGTCATCATCATTAAATTTTATTTTCGAATTTTTGGATTTTGCCAATAAGTTTTTTTCAAATTGTAATCTTTATCACGTCGAAAAATAAAAGCAATGTTTCATCCATTGCTAACTCTACCTTTCGTTATTACCTATGGCTAATTGAGAAAAACTTGATTTATAGTAACAAAAATTATTTGTAATCAATTTCAGCCAAATATATGTCTTTCACTACAAAGCAAATTCAGTCATTTTTTGGCAATTTAGCGATTCTAATAAACTGCAAAGAAGATCATAATTCCATCAATATTTGATGCTTATACTAATTCAGCATCCTGAATATACTTTACCAGCAATGCAGTTTCATCATCCAGCTGTTCTTCATCCTGATTGAGAAATAAATAAACCGGCGTTGCACGGCGCATACCCTGGCGCAATGGCAATAATTTTAATTCTCCGCAGGCCAGTTGATTTTTAATCCGTTCTTCCGGCAACCAGCCATAACCCACCCCCTGACTGACTGCCTCAATAGCTGTTTCAATCGTCGTGAATGTCCAGTTTTCTGATGCAGTAATCTGCCTGTAAGGCAGTTGCTGTTGTTCACGACTAACAATTTCAATCAGCGGGTAACGCATCAGAACATCCTGACTCAATGGTGCCGGTAAATCCAGTAAAGGGTGCGAATGCCGCACAACTGCTACAAAATTCACCTCCAGCAATAGCTTACCCTGCCTCATCATCTCAGCACTTGGGGTGATAATATAAACATCCGCTTGCCGTTGTTGTAAAACAGTACAACTTTCACTGCGCAATACCTCTGTGAGATGTATCTGAGTAGACGGATAAGCCTGCTGAAAACAGCGCAATGCTGAAAACAGGCGATCTTTAGGAAAAATACTGTCTACTACCAAGTCTAATCTTGCCCGCTCTCCGCGTTTCAGAGCCCGGGAACGATTTTCCAGCGCTTCAAATCCCTGCAACAGTGGTAATGCCTGTGCCAGCAACTGCTGTCCGGATGCCGTCAGTTCTGCACGACGGCCAACAATAGTTAATAGCGTTACCCCCAGACGCTTCTGCATCAGCGTCAGCTGATAACTTAGCGAAGACTGGCTGCGATTAAAAGCTTCAGCTGCACGGGCAAAACTGCCGTAACTGACTACGGCCTGCAATAACTGCCATTGCTCCAGCGTTGTTTTCATTACTTAATCAATCGAAATTTTGGAACGGTTTAAACCAATATTAGCGTTATTCATCAGATAAATACAGGTTTACACTTCATTTGTTTTTATTCAGATTAATTTCAATTCAAAAGGTGAAAAAATGCCTGCATTTGATACTGCCGATTTAAGTAACATTCTTGGTAAACATCTGGTTTATACCTACGACAATGGCTGGAACTACGAAGTTTATGTTAAAAATGCCACTACCATCGATTATCGTATTCATAGCGGTCTGGTGGGTAACCGCTGGGTAAAAGATCAGAAAGTTTATCTGGTACGCGTAGCAGCCGGCGTATATAAAATTTCATGGACAGAACCTACCGGTACAGATGTCAGCCTGATTATCAATCTGGAAGACAAATTATTTCACGGCACCATCTTTTTCCCGCGCTGGGTAATGAATAATCCCGAACATACTGTTTGTTTCCAGAACGAGCATATTGCACAAATGGAAGCTTATCGTGAAGCGGGCCCGGTTTATCCGACAGAAGTTATTGACGAATTTGCTACCATTACTTTTATTGAAGATTGCGGCGAAAATGATGAAAACGTTATTAACTGTCCGGCCAGTGAATTACCGGCAGACTTTCCGCATCACCATTAATTACTTATCCTGAACCACAGGGCAGACAATAAATTGTCTGCCCTGTTCTGTTTATTCTGCAAAAATCCCAGTTTTTAAATACAGAAAGACAACTATAGTAGCGTTAACACTTAGCATGGTTATTTTTTTGCTGACCGGTAAAATTATATGTACTGATAAGACCCTGAATACCTGTACTTGGTTTCAGCAAAGCATAGAAACAGTCAAAATTATTTTCTTTCTCCGCTCAACAAAACCACCAACACCGTTATTGAATATCATCATTCATGGTTTTATCTATCGCATAAGCTAACTATGATGCCTGACCCAGATTATTCAGAATAACCAAAGCCTGCTGCACATCATCATCAGCCACAAAAATATGATCATGATAATAACCGGCTATAACATTACAACTGATATTCTGTTGTGCCAGTGCATGCGCAAAAGCAGCAGTCAGCCCGACAGCCGCCAGCGAAGAATGCACCATTAATGTAATCCAGCCAGCAATATATTCATAATTCAGCTGATACTCATCAGCAACTGCCTGCGGTAAAACCAACGTAGTACCCTCGTTTTCCTGCATAATCGCCACAGCAGCGGTCAGCAATGCTGGTGCAGGCTGCTGTACAGTACAAAATACATATTTGCCCGGATTATGCTGCGGAGAAGCAGATTTCAACAAAATTTGCAGATTACTTTCACCAGAGATTTTAGCGTCCATATCAAAGTACCCTCAGAAACAATCAGACCGGTCATCTAATGACTAAATTGGTCAAAAGAATTTATCCTAGCATTAATTCTATTTGCATGACAGCACCGAATACCTTTGATTGTCAGTATTCATATCTGTCTGGAAAATTCACTTACTCAAGCCATAATGAACAATTCTGTCACCGAAGCTGAAAGCAACTACACATCAGACTATATTTATTTACTCAGCCATCAAAAAAATACTAATACAGACCATCAGCTTTAAAATTCCATTAGCATAAAGAAAAAGGAATAAAAAAATGCGCACACGATTAAGTGTGCGCCAAGTCTACAAAGGAGAAATAGAGGAGAAACTGTTAAACCAACTAGGAGCTGATTTAACGAAGCGAATTATGCCTCAACTACGCATGCATAGCAAGTCATATTTTGTATTAATTCGACAAAATATAGTTATTTTATTTAAAAATACCGCAAAATTCATTAACTGCACATATCTTTCTCAGGAAGCAATCCACAAAAACATTATATCTAACCATAACTTAGCCTGAACAATATAGTCATCAGGCATACTTACCGCAGACTTCGGTTGCCGGAATACTAATTATTCCAGTCTTCGCGTATTTTCTGTGCTTTTGCAAAAAAAGCAGTCAATTTTTGTACATCGCCTTGTTGCAGACAGTCCTGTAAATATGCCAGTTCATGCTGCTGCTGCTGGAGTAAACCAGCCAGTACCTGACGATTAGCCAGACAGATATCTGTCCAAATCTGCGGATTACTGGCTGCAATGCGGGTGAAATCCCGAAAACCGCTGCCGGCAAATTGCAACAATTCATCGGCATTTGCTGCTTCGGCCAACTGGTGTACATATGCATAAGCCAGCATATGCGGTAAATGACTGACAGCAGCAAAAATTGCATCATGTCGCGCCGCATCCAGATGATAAATCTGCGCCTGTACAGCCTGCCACATAGCAACAACTGTGTGTAATGCAGCTTCGTCCTGCTGTTCATGAGCGCAAACAATACATTTTTTTCCGGCAAATAAACCAAACTGCGCCGCCAGTGCACCATGCCGGTCTGAACCGGCAATCGGGTGAGCGGCCACACAGCGCGGATAATGATGCGGTAATTCAGCAGCAAAGGCCTTTAATGCCAGCTGCTTGGTACTGCCCACATCAGTAACAATACAATGCTCAGATAAATAGGGAACTAGCTGACGGCAAATTGCCGGTAAAGTATTCACCGGAGTGGCTATCAGCACCATATCGGCTTCTGCCACACTCTCTGCATTAATCTGCGTATAGGTATAATCAACTACCCGCCGTTCCAGTGCACGAGTCAGATTATCGGCATCGATATCAATGCCGGCTACTTCAGTAACCAGTCCGGCACGTTTTAAATCCAGAGCCAGCGAACCGCCAATCAGCCCCACTCCGACCAGCACCAGCCTGCGCATACTCATCTCAGAAAACATCTCATACAAATCATCATTTCAGTTTTCGGCTAATTTGTTTTGATAATCAGACCGATCTGCCCCATGCACTCAGAAACTCCTGCCAGTGTGCCGCCTGTTGCGTACTCAGATAACCTTTAAGACAACGAATCTCGTGCTCATATTCGTCTGCATCCAGGAAACCGCGTAACAGATTAAAGCGCAGATACATTAAATAAGTATTGGCTGCATCGGTTTCGCAATAATGTCTGATCTGTGCCAGCTCGCCTTGCTGATAAGCTGCCCAGACTTTGCTACCGTCCATACCCAGCTTTCCCGGAAAGCCGCATAGTTTGGCCATATCATCCAGAGGTACACAAGCACGGGACTGATATAAAGCCAGTAAATCCATTAAGTCACAATGGCGTGCATGATAGCGGCTGATATAGTTATTCCACTTAAAATCACGACTGTCACCAAAATCACCCTCGCCCATATCCCAGTAGCGTGCCGCACTGATGCCATAAATCAAAGCACGATAATGTAATACTGGTAAATCAAAGCCGCCACCGTTCCAGCTCACCAGCTGAGGTGTATGGGTTTCAATCAGCTCAAAAAAACGCGCAATTAAAGTTTCTTCGCTGTCTTCCGGCGTTCCGATACTACCCACATGAATTTTATCTGCGCCCCAGCGCATACAGCAGGAAATAGCCACTACCTGCTGCAAATGCAGCTGCATAAAATCGTTACCGTTTTTGGCTCGTCGCTGCTGCAAGGCAAATTCCACCACATCAGCATCACTGACCTCTGCCGGCAAATGATTCAGAATACGAATGCCGGCTACATCCGGCACAGTTTCTATGTCGAAAGCCAAAATCGGAGTCATAGCAAGAATTCACATTAATTATCGGATTAAGTATTGTGGCATGAAGCCATTGCCTGCGCTAGCCGTTTAATCGCAAAACACTATTACACTTTGCACATGATTGCTTTATACTAACAAGTAGCCAGACAGGTCTAAGATAAAAAACAGATTATATAGACCACAGATTCCGTTGTATTCATGCAGCAACTTTTTCAGTTCTGCCTGTTTCATTCTGTTTGGTGGCAAAACAGCAGAATTTTCTACTTAAACACTTTTATGCTTTTCTCAGCTTAGGCATAATAACAACATATGAATCCGCAATAATTGATTAACAAACAACAAAAGAATTCTAATATGAAAAAATCTTACTTATGGCAATGGCTTGCTCCTTTGCTGACCATACCATTAATCACATCCTGCGACGGCACTCCTGTACACAATGCTGATTCTGCAGCAAGTTCAGCCTCTGGTACTACAACCTCTATATCTGCTAAAAATGTGGCTGAATCCGGTAGTTCTGCTAATGCAGATATCAGTAAAAAAATAAGTACCAATCTGGCCAGCAAAATGCGTAAAATGCTCAAGGGTGCTGAATTAAATATTCAAGGTGTTTATACCACGCCGTTACAAGGTATTTATGAAGTAGTAATTACCGGTAATCAGATTATCTATACCGACGAAAATGCCAGCTATATTATGATTGGTAATTTAATTGATCTGGAACATCAGAAAAATCTGACTGAACTGCGTGTCAGTGACTTATCAAAAATAGACTTTAAAGAATTGCCTTTAGATAAGGCAATTAAAGAGGTTCGCGGTAACGGACAGCGAGTACTGGCTGTATTCTCCGATCCTGACTGCCCATTCTGCAAAAAACTTGAAGAAGAAATTGCCCAGATTGACAATATTACCATCTATACTTTCCTGATGCCGGTGCCTGATCTGCATCCGAACGCACAGAAAAAAGCTGTACAGATATGGTGTCAGAAAGATCGTACAACCGCATGGACCGAGTGGATGCGCAATGGGAAAGAGCCGGCTGCTGTGGCCAATTGTGACAACCCTGTAGCAGACACTATGAAGCTGGGCAATAAATTTGGTATTGATGGTACACCGACTTTAGTTTTCCCGAATGGCAAAACCATTTCCGGGCTAATGCGTAAAAATGATCTAGAGCAGGAACTGAGCAAAAATCAGAAATAATTATCATCCATATCTATAGTCAAAAGCAGCCGTACCGGCTGCTTTTTTATATTTTTTCATAATAATACTGCCCATTACATTACAATCACCATACTGATTAAAATAAATCATACTATTTTAATACTACATCAGCATACATATGTAGTTACGGGTTTACCGACATGCCTGCCGATACAATTATTAAAAATTTATGATTGATAATTTATTATAGTTAAGCTCAATCGCCATGTATAACATTCAACGTGTATATACCTATCAGCATCAGCAGCCGGCAGTATTAATAGACCGCCTGTGGCCACGCGGTATCAGTAAAATCAGACTAAGCGGAGTTGAGTGGATTAAAGCTGTTGCCCCGTCCGGCCCGCTCAGAAAATGGCTGCACCAGAATCCTGAAAATCATTATCAGGAATTTTGCCGGCTGTATCAGCAGGAACTCAGCCTGCCACAACAACAGGAAGCATTGCGCACACTGAAGCAACTGCATGAGCAGCATCAGCAACTATGGCTGCTTACGGCGGCCAAAGATATTGCTCGCAGCCATGTACCAGTATTACTGGCACAATTACAGGCATAGCTCAAAATTAACTGATGTATCCTTTTAGTATCTATCAATAAAAATGCCCTGAAAAATATATCAGGGCATTGCTATAACCATTATTCGATTATACAGATACAAACTGTGTCAGGCGGCATCCGCATTGGCTTCTGAGCGTAACAAACCAATCAGTCGAACAATTCGATTTTTTAATTCACGCCGGTCAACAATCTGATCGATTGCCCCTTTATCCAGTAAAAACTCCGAACGCTGGAAGCCTTCCGGTAAAGTTTCACGTACAGTTTGTTCAATCACCCGCGGACCGGCAAATCCAACCAGAGCATTCGGCTCAGCCAGAACAACATCACCGATAAACGCAAAGCTGGCAGACACACCGCCCATAGTCGGATTGGTTAATACTGATATGAAAGGCAGTGATTTATCAGCAAGCAAATGTAATGAAGCACAGGTTTTAGCCATTTGCATTAATGAATTGAGACCTTCCTGCATGCGTGCACCACCGGAAGCGGCCACACAGATAAAGGTACAGTTATGTTTTACCGCCTCACGTACGCCGCGAACAAAGCGCTCACCCACAACAGAACCCATTGAACCGCCGATAAAATTGAATTCAAAAGCGGCCACAACCACAGGTACACCATTCATGGTTCCGCGTACCACCAGCAGCGCATCATCTTCCTGCGTCAGCTTACGGGCAGCACTTAAGCGGTCAGTATATTTCTTGCTGTCACGGAATTTGAGAATATCAACTGGTTTGATGTCTTTACCAATTTCATACAGTTTGGTTTCATCCAGCATCATACTGATACGTTCCCGTGCTGACACCGGATTATGATATCCGCACTTCGGGCACACTTCCATATTCTTTTTCAAATCCGTGGCATATAAAGTTGCCGCACAGGACGGACATTTCTGCCACAATCCCTCAGGGATACCTGCGGATTTAACCGCTGCATCTTTTTTAATCTTAGGCGGCAGGATTTTATCTAACCAACTCATTCTTTTATTCCCGGTTATTGCCGGCAGCCGGAACAGGCCGCCATACAGAATTAGGATGTTACACAGATTATTCCAGAGCCTGTCTGAGCTCAGCGACAACAGGAGCCAGAGCTTCGGCCTCATGACCAGTATGCTCGGCTATTGTCTGCACAAAGCGGCTGCCAACGATTACAGCATCCGCTACTGCTCCGATACGGCGGGCACTGTCGGCATCGCGAATACCAAAACCCACACCGATAGGCACCTGTATAAACTGGCGTAAATGATCAATTTTACGCGAAACTTCGGCCGTATCCAACCGTGATGAACCGGTCACTCCCTTAAGTGATACATAGTAAACAAAACCACTGGCCTTACTGCCAATCAGTTTAATCCGCTCATCTGTAGTAGTAGGGGCAATCAGAAAAATGCAGTCAAGCCCGTATTTCCTGAGCTGCTCATGCAAATCATCAATCGTTTCGGCCGGACAGTCTACTGTCAGCACACCATCCGCACCAGCCTGCGCAGCAGCACTGGCAAAACGTTCATAACCCATATGATAAACCGGATTCAGATAACCCATGAGCACCACTGGTGTTGTCTGATTTTCCTGCCGGAACTGACTAACCACCTGAAATATATCACTCAGAGACACATTCTGGCGTAAAGCACGCTCGGCAGCTGACTGAATCACCGGTCCGTCGGCCATCGGATCAGAGAAAGGCACACCCAGTTCAATAATATCTGTACCATTGGCTACCAGCGTTTTCATCAGCTGTACTGTTGTAGCCAGATCCGGATCACCACAAGTGATATACGATACCAGAGCAGTCCGTCCATGCAGCTGCTCAAACGTATGTTGAATTCTACTCATTATGTTCTCAACTCATTTCCGAACACTTTAGCAGTGTATTGATTCAGCCAGCCATCATCCTGCCGCTCCCTGCGGACAGTCAGATTTTATCTGCCTGCAACACTGCCAGTGCTGATTATCATAGCCTGCATCATACCATGCGGTACAGCACATCCCTTAATTTTTCATTGACTGCACTGGTGCCGGTACTCGTCCGCCACGATTAATAAATACCTCACAGGAACCGGATTTCACCGGCATAACTGGAGCTCGGCCGAGTAAACCGCCAAACTCTACGTAATCACCGACATCCTTACCGGTAACCGGAATCACCCGCACTGCTGTAGTTTTACTATTAATCAGGCCGATAGCAGCTTCATCCGCAATAATTCCCGCCAATGTGCTGGCCGGAGTGTCGCCCGGTACAGCAATCATATCCAGCCCGACCGAACATACCGCCGTCATAGCTTCCAGTTTATCCAGCGTCAGCACACCGGCTTCTACCGCTGCTATCATACCTTCATCTTCAGATACCGGAATAAACGCACCGCTTAATCCGCCTACTGCGCTGGAAGCCATCATACCGCCCTTTTTCACAGCATCATTCAGTAATGCCAGCGCCGCAGTCGTGCCGTGCGTTCCGCAGACACTCAACCCCATCGCTTCCAGAATCCGGGCAACACTGTCCCCCACTGCTGGAGTAGGTGCCAGAGATAAATCCAGAATACCGAACGGAATACCCAGCATTTTACTGGCTTCATGGCCGATCAGTTCACCCACACGGGTAATCTTGAATGCGGTTTTTTTCACCAGCTCGGCAACTTCGGTCAGGGACAGCCCTTGTGTATTCTGCAACGCAGCACATACTACGCCCGGTCCGGATACACCAACATTAATGACGCAGTCTGCTTCTCCCGCACCATGAAAGGCACCGGCCATAAACGGGTTATCTTCTACCGCATTACAAAAAACTACCAGCTTGGCACAGCCAAAACCTTCTGGCGTGATTGCCGCAGTCTGGCGGATGGTTTCCCCCATCAGCCGTACAGCATCCATATTAATGCCGGCACGGGTAGAACCGATATTTACCGAGCTGCATACGACATCTGTGCAGGCCATAGCCTCAGGAATTGATCGGATTAATATCTCATCAGCAGCACTCATTCCTTTGTGCACTAATGCAGAAAAGCCGCCGATAAACGAAATACCAATGGCTTTTGCTGCTTTGTCCAGTGTCTGTGCTATCGATACATAAGAATCAGCACCGGTAGCAGCACCAATCTGAGCAATAGGTGTTACAGCAACGCGCTGATTCACAATTGGTACACCATATTTAGCCGACAGCTCAGTTGCCGTCTGTACCAGATTTTTACCGACACGGGTAATCTTGGCATAAATTTTTTCATTCAGGCGCTTGATATCTGTATCAATACAATCATGCAAATCAATGCCAATAGTTATCGTACGCACATCGAAATGCTGGTCGGATACCATTCGTACAGTTTCCAGAATTTCATTATTCTGAATAGAAAAAGACATAAATAACTCCTAAATCCGGTGCATGGCATTAAACAATGCTTCATCCTGCACACGGATGTGCAATCCCCGTTTTTCGCCTTCACTATCCAGAAATTTACTGAACTCTAAGCGCGGTAAAGTACATTTTTCCGCATCCAGCAAAATAATCATAGTGAAATAATCATCCATTAACTGCTGACTGATATTCACAATACTAACCTGATGCTCTGCCAGCAGCGTGGCTACCTCAGCAACTATACCAATACGGTCTTTACCAATCACTGTCATCACAGCATGATTAGACATAAATAATCCTATTCACAATAATAATTATTACCAACCACAGAAACTAATCCGTCGCCAGCCGGCAGCCAGATCAGTTCAGCAGCACAGATTTAAGATATACGTTCACATTTAAAGAATAGTGCACACAGCAAAATCAGCGTTGCCACTCCTCCGCCCAGTAACGAAACCCCGTTCCAGCCATAATGTGCATAAGCCATAGCAGAAGCAAGTGAGCCGAGTACACCACCGATAAAATACATACTCATATAACCGGAAGTAATCCGGCCTTTGAGCGCCGGATCAGAACGATAAATCAGCGACTGGTTACTGATATGCAATGCTTGAATCGCAAAATCCAGCAAAATTACCCCGCCGATCAATGCCCATAAATGCACCCCTCCGGCATACAGCAGTGACCAGCTAAGCAAAAACAGTAAGGCACAAACTATTGTCATCGCATAAGTGTGGCCTTTATCCGCAGCCCAGCCCCCCACATTGGAACCAAAAATCCCCAGCGCACCAAATAAACCAAATAAACCAATTGTACTCAAACTGAAATGATAAGGTGCATGGCTGAGCAACAACGTCAATGGTGTCCACAACACTGAAAACAAACAGAAATCCAGCGCCCCGAGCACACCACGTTGCCGCAATAATGGTGTACGCCATAATAACGACCAAACCGATACCAGCGTTTTCCAGTAACCCAGAGTACTGTGTTCACGCTGCACATGAGGCAGTTTGCATTGCAAAATCAGTGCCATTAACAGCAGCATTGCCGCACCGAGCATATATACTGTACGCCAGCCCCACCAATGGGCAACCATACCGGAAAAAGTACGTGACAACAGAATACCCAGTAACAGCCCGCTCATCAGCGTACCGATTACCCGCCCGCGCTGTTCGGGTTCTGACAGACTGGCGGCTAGCGGCATCAGCACCTGAGCCACCGTACAAAAGGCACCGACCATCACCAGACCGGCAATAAACAGCCATAAATCAGGAGCAAATGCTATCAGCAGCGCACTGATACCCACTACAACATACAGCGATACAATTAGCTTTTTGTTATCGAGCAAATCACCCAGCGGTACCAGAAAAATCAGCCCCAGCGCATAAGCAAGCTGCGTCAGCGTAATCAGCATGCCGCTACTGGCAACATTCATACCAAAATAGCGTGCAGTTACTTCTATCAGCGGAAAGACAAAATAATTACTGGCTACGGCCAGACCGATGGCCAGAGCCATCATAAAAATCTGACCGGAAGACAGTTTAATACTCTTATTCATACATACAACAAATATTTACTACAAACTAATTCCGTCCAGCCGGGCAACCGTATTAATATCTTTGTCCCCTCGGCCGGACAGATTCACCAGAATGACTTCATCTGGACTCATTTTCGGTGCATTGGCTACTGCCCATGCCAGCGCATGGCTGGATTCAAGTGCAGGAATAATACCTTCCTTATGACACAGTAAATGAAACGCTTCCATAGCAGCTTCATCACCCATGGCTTCGTACTCTACCCGGCCAATATCATGCAGCAGACCATGCTCTGGCCCCACACCGGGATAATCTAGACCGGCGGAAACAGAATGAGTATTCATCACCTGTCCGTTTTCATCCTGCATCAGATAACCCCGGAATCCGTGCAATACCCCCATCGGGCTGTGCGAGCTGATAGGCGCGGCATGCTGAGAACCGGATAAGCCCAGACCACCCGCCTCAACCCCTACCAGACGAGTTTCAGTCACATTAATATAAGGATAAAACAAACCAATCGCATTCGAACCGCCGCCGACACAGGCTACTGCTACATCAGGCTGACGACCGATGGCTTCCTGCATCTGCTGTATTGCTTCATTTCCGATAACACACTGAAAATCTCGCACCATTTCCGGATAAGGCATCGGACCGGCTGAGGTACCAATAATATAATAGGTATCATCTACCCGTGCCACCCACTCACGCAATGCTTCATTCATGGCATCTTTCAGCGTACATGAGCCGGAATCCACCCCAACCACCTGAGCACCAAGCAGCTTCATCCGGTACACATTTGGTGCCTGACGGCGGATATCCTCAGTACCCATAAACACCGTACATTCCAAACCGAAACGCGCGGCTACCGTAGCAGAGGCCACACCATGCTGACCAGCACCGGTTTCAGCGATAACCCGCTTTTTACCCATTCGCTGTGCAAGCAAAGCCTGACCAATCGTGTTGTTAATTTTATGTGCACCGGTATGATTTAAATCTTCCCGTTTCAGATAAATCTGCGCTCCGCCCAGATAGTCAGACAAGCGCCGTGCATAGTAAACCGGACTGGGACGGCCTACATAATATTTTAAATCCTCATGATACTGTGCCCAGAATGCCGGATCAGCTTTCGCTTCATAATAAACCTGTTTTAATTCAGCCAAAGCTGCAATCAGTGTTTCCGATACAAACAGCCCGCCGTGCTCACCAAAAAAACCCTGTTCGTCAGGATAGTGATAATTTTTCATATTTTTTTCCATTGAGCGACAATTTACCCGCAAAGTAAAACTATCCGGCCATATTATCACCTTTTAAATCCATTATCCCGTTATCTATACTTAATCCGGAATAAATAAAAGAGTTCTGCTTCTGTGCCAATAAAAAATGCAGGTTATTAATTTCACAAATAAGAGCTGCTTAAAATAACAACATGAATTTTGATTACATACTTATTGTTATATCTGTCATCATTTAAAAAACCTAATCTTAATAAATCAATATTGGCTGTCAGATAATCTAGCGCCAGCATCAATGACATTACTTCCAATAAAAATCTGAGAAAATAGAATCACTTTGCAAAATTTACTTTTATACCTCTGTTTTAAAACAGAAAAAACAAATCATTCATACTGATTAGTATTATTTTTTATCGGGTCTGTTATGATGATCTGTCAATAAAACGTAAAATAGCTAGTTTCAGCTCCAGAATATCCACAAGCTCAATCATTTCAGCCATATTTGTTTGAGTACAAAAATAATATTCAAACAGAATAATTTCACTTTCCGGCTTTTCATCTTCAAAACCAGAACCACTCTTATTTTATAAATATATTTTTATTGCCCAGTAATAAACTAGATAAAATTCAGGCTTGCAGATATTGCTTTCAGTTTCTATGCCAAAATAATAAATACCGCATAAAAATTCTTATTTTTTATTATAAAATCAGATTATTACTTATTCAGAAAACTGATTAACAGCCGCCATCAGAGCCCGCATTTTTCGCTCATCTTTAATTCCGGGCGATGCTTCCACACCACTGGATACATCAATAGCCATAGCTTTGCTTTGTCTGATAGCCAAAGCAATATTTTCCGGCTTCAGACCACCAGAAAGTATCCATGGAATATCCAGCCTGTCTGGCAGCATCTGCCAGTCAAAAGTCTGACCTGTACCGCCATACTGCCCGGCAACAGCTGCATCAAACAGCAAAGCACGGGCATCTGTATATGTAGCTGCTGCAGTTTCAATATCAGCTGTTTCACCTACTCTTATTGCCTTAATATACGGACGTTGAAACTGACGGCAGAATTCAGCATTTTCATCCCCGTGAAATTGCAGTACATCCAGAGACACATGCCTCAGCACTTCCTGTACTTCAGTTGTAGCAGCATTAACAAACAACCCGACTATTGTTACAAACGGAGGTATACACTGAGTAATTGCCTGCGCCTGTTCAATAGAGACACAGCGTTTACTGCCAGAAAAAAATATCAGTCCGATTGCATCTGCCCCAAGCCGGGCAGCGAGTATTGCATCTTCAGCACGGGTCATCCCGCAAATCTTGCTTCGAATTTTCATCCTCGGCCCCTTTTCAAACTTGCCCGCAATATTGGCATTAATCCAGATATGGCCAGAGCCACACGGGTAAAGTAGCTGTTTCCACACCCCATTGCTGCGGATAATCAATACCAGTCAGATATAATCCGTCCGGCATAAATGTTGGCGGTGCCAGCCGCCGGCTTCTGGCTGCCAGCAACTGAGCAAAACCGGCCACACTCAATTTACCTGCACCCACATACACCAAAGCACCGACAATATTACGTACCATATTGTGTAAAAACGCACTGCCATAAAAATCGATTGCCATTAATTCCGGACTACCGACAAGGTTTAGTTTATATAAAGTTTTTACCGGTGATTTAGCCTGACAGTCACTGGAGCGGAAACTGGAAAAATCATGTTCTCCCACCAGCATTGCCGCAGCTTCACGCATTAGCGCCATATTCAACGGATAGTGAGTCCAACCGACACGACCACGCAGTTGCGGCATACGTACCCGGCTGGATTCAAGCATATAACGATAACGTCGCCCGAATGCGTCAAAACGGGCATGAAATTCAGCAGCCACCGGTTGTGCTTTGATAATACGAATATTTTTATCCATCGCTGTATTCGTACCGCGCAACCATGCTTCGGCACTTCGCAGCGCACACGTATCAAAATGTACCACCTGCCCCGTTGCATGAACACCGGCATCGGTACGTCCTGCTACCACAACATTGATTTGTTCAGCGGCAATGGAACTCAAAGCATCTTCCAGAACCGACTGAATAGTATACAAACCATCCGGCTGCTTTTGCCAGCCATGAAAGGCACGCCCATCATAAGCCAGAGTTAATGCCCAGCGCTGTACAGGCAAACCACCTTCATGCGTAATCACCTGATTTTCTTCTCTGTTAGCAACCATGCCTGTTTCTAATCCAAATAAATCACATCAACCACATTCATTATTATCGCATAGCCGTTAACTGCCTTCATATTTGAAAACTATGTAACTGCTCATTGCAAAGCAGCAATAAAAAATAGCCTGATAATAGACTCGCTTACATTATTAATAGACCTGTCAAATCAGAATATATATTAGTTCAGAATGATTTGATCTGGCTGCAATGCCCGTTTCTGCACGCCATTACGCACCACTATCCTATTTCTTAACAGTTACATTCAGCTTGTTTCATAAGCTGATACACCTTAAAAGCAAATTTATAACCTGCAATAAAATCAATTAATAACTGAAATTTATATGCGTAATATATTAAAAAATACGACAAATTTACAGCAAATAAAATAGCCGAATTCCATAAACAGAATTCGGCTATTTAGTGTTTCAAATACAGAAATTAATGCACCTGACAATTCAACCAAAGCAAGGAGAATCAGCCACCTAATTGCTGTAACAGATTTTGTGCCTCTGCCAGTATCGTGCCATTAGCTTCATCAACCAATTCACGCAACGTCTGACGAGCAGTAACTGCATCATCCATTTCCAGATACATTTTTGCCAGTTCCAGCTTAGCTTGTAATGGAATAGCCTGCTGTTCAGGAGTCAGAGGTTTATCAACCTGCTCAGGTTCGGCTGATTGTTCCAGCCAGTCCTGCCCACCATCACCGGTGGCAAATGAAGAGATCGGTCCTGTTGGTGCAGAAGTTGCATTAACAGCTGGTGCCGGTTCAGATTTATTCTCTTCCAGAGCAAAATCCAAGGCTGAAATATCTGTTGCATCTTCATCAGCGGCAACAGGGGATACAACAGGCTGAACTACTGAATCATCATCACTTATTCCTAATGAATCCCAATCAATATCTGTGGAAATAGCATCATCTTCTGCTGCAAATGCATGCTGATCGTGTGGTGCTAAAGTCTGCTCAATAGATGAAATTTCATGCTCCGCAGCAGAAGTTTCATGTTTGGTTTCATCATCAAATTTGAAGTCATCGTCCCATTGCAAATCAGACAGATTATTTAACGTATCGTCTTCCGATGCAGCCACAGGTTCAGATTGCGGTGCAACCTGAATGGTATCTTGACGTGTTTCAGCAGACTGTTGCTCATCTGCAACTACCCACTCCAAATCGGCATTATCTGCAACCTTTTCCTGAGCCGCAGCTGCAACCGGCTCTTGTGAAGCCAATACCTCCGGCTGCTCAGTGTCATCAAGCTGATCCAGCCAGGATAAATCATCTTCACCATTTTGCTCAGCAGCTGCCGGAGTTGCCGTATTTGTGTGTTCCTCTTCAGTGAAATTGAAATTGAGCCAGTCAGTATCTGTTTCTTCCTGTTTTGTTTCTGTCGCTTTATTATCAGAAAGCAGAGCTACAGATTCTGTTTTCACATCAGCAGCAGGTTTATCATCGGCTTTAGCTGGTGTATCTGACACCCCGGCATCATTCAACCATGACCAGTCATCATCTTCTTCTGCGGCCTCAGTGGCTGTAGTCGCCGCCACCGGAGCTGCCGCTGTTTTAGTCTGAACAGGTACAGTTTGTCGGACCTCAGGCGGCTCAGAGTTAAATACAACATCATCTTCATCCTCGTCATCATCAGATGAATAATCCTCATCATCCGCACTATTTTGTTTTTTACTTCTTTGCCAGAGTAACGCGGCAATTAACAGCACACCGGCAAAACCAGCCAGAGCATAAAGCCACCATGAAGGCAGGAAAGATTCTTTTTCGGGCTCTTCTGCCGGTTGTGTATTATTGACTTTAGGTTGTATGGGCTCAGCCTTAACCACTGATGTCGCACTTGCTGCAGGAGCTGAAGCCTGAGCAACTTCTGAAGCCTGAATAGTGGCTGAAGCCTGAGCAGGAACTGAAGACGCTGCTGATGTTTCTGCTTTAACAGTGCTTTCTTTAGTTTGAACTTCCGACGCAGCCGTATCTCCGGTATTAGCTGCTACTTTGGGATTTTCTTTTGTTACTGCCGGTGTTGTATTTTGTGTCACTTCCGGTTTTACAGCTGTTTTAAGTGGTACTTTGGATAATTTTTTCAGTTGTGAAGTAGAAGGAATATCCAGACTGATATTGCGATACATCAAATCAGGATTACCGTTACGAAAAGCATTCGGATTGGCTACCTGTATAGCATGCATGGTCTGCTCTAAACTCAGCCCTTGCGGCCGTACCTTACGTGCAACATCCATCAGGGTTTCATTATTATCGACATTATATTTCACTACCGCATTTTCGGAAGCAAGACCGTTTTGTAATGCGACAGTAGCCCGTGCTGCAGATTTTTCTTTTACAGAACGTGCCGGTGCAGGATGTACAGGTCTGTGCTGTTTGCCGGTTGCTCTGTTTTTACCGGCTGAGCGATTGCGTTCAGGAGGATCCAGCAACGCAGTATACTGTCGCCCCTGACTACCGGCAGTAAGACTGAAAGTCAGCATCGGATCATGCACAGGTTTACTGGAACGCAAATGAATCACAGCATTTTGTCCTTGTGCGGTTACACGTACCTGCAATGGTGCTCCTGCAACAGCCGGACGTCCTTTTAACGCTGCCCTAGCTTCGTCCCCTGTCACCACAACGCTACCTGAAAACGGTTCACCCAGTGCCGAACTAACTTGTAAGCTACCTAGCCCTGCCCAGGCAGGTGCACTGGCTAACATACATAAAGACAATGCGATGATTTTTAAATTATTTGCGTTTTTCAATCCCGTACCCTCATCGGTAATGCACCAATGCCGTCAGGCGTATGTGCCTATTTACTATGAAAATTTTACAAGTACTTTTAAAAAATAAATGCAATTGGTGTTTAACGTTTACTAAACCTGTTTTTATATTATCTCACGCTATAATAGCTTTTGCGACACTTTAATGCCAAGTATCCTTTACTTAACTTTCATTCAAATCCGGTTTATCTGTGGACATTTTCAGACGAATCATCATTCAGAAAGCCTGAATCCAATATACAACAATAGTTAAATTTTGTTTATTAGCTTACTTTAACACGTGCCAAGTGTAAAAACTCAGGGTATTATGGCACATATATATCCCCTTAATTACTTGTTAACCAGAAAATAAAGATATCTATTCCCGATAATGAAAGCAGTATTTGAATTCCTGGTAGTCATTCTTTTCTTTACTACCTATGCCTTAACCAAAAATATTATCCTTGCCACCGAAGTAGCCATCGCAGCAGGTATTATTCAGGCTGTGTGGTGTCTGTTTAAATACCGGCGCCTGCAAACAATGCAGTGGGTTAGTCTATTACTGGTCGTCATACTGGGCGGAGCGACTATAATCTCAAAAAATGCGCACTTCATTATGTGGAAGCCGACCGTCCTGTTCTGGGTTATGTCGGCAGGTCTGCTGATTTCACACCTGTGCGGCAAAAATGTTCTGAAAAGTACCATTGGAAAAGAAATCAGTATGCCCGACCCTGCATGGCGTAAACTAACCTATATCTGGGTTATATTCCTGCTGGCACTAGGTGCACTTAATCTCTGGGTTGCTTACACCTTTACCGAACCACAATGGGTTAATTTCAAACTCTTTGGCAGTACCACAATATTATTTTTATTTCTTGTTGGACAAACAGTATATATTAGTCAATATACTAAAAAGGATGAGTTGTAATGCTGTTTATGCTAATGGCCACTGATGCCGATAACAGTCACGAAGCGCGTATGCAAGCACGGCCAAAACATTTGGCGCGTTTAGAAGAACTAAAGGCACAGAAGCGTCTGGTTCTGGCCGGTCCTAACCCTTTACCCGAAGATGACAGTCATTTTTCCGGCAGTCTGATTGTTGCCGAATTTGATTCTCTGGATGAAGCGCAAGCATGGGCCGAACAGGATCCTTACGTTGATGCTGGAGTATTTGAAGAAATTCTGATCCGTCCTTTTAAAAAAATTCTGCCAAATGACTGATATTCAGACTATTATTCAAACGCGTCTGCAAATACTGGCTCCGCAGCAATTGGAACTGACCGATGACAGTCATTTACATGCAGGACATAAAGGTCATCGTGGTGGTGGACATTACAGCCTGCTGATTGTCAGTGATGCTTTTACTGGTTTATCTCGTCTTGCCCGGCAGCGTAAGGTTCATCAGTTACTTGAAGATTTATTCAGAACAAATACTATTCATGCCTTAAGTATCAGAGCATGCACACATAGCGAATACTTAACCAGATAATAATCTATTTTTATCTACTTAAACTAAAAAGAGAGTTAACCATGAAAAAACAATTTATTGCTGCTGCCATCATGTTCGGACTAACCGGCATTGCCGCAGCCCAGACTGTAGTTACTGTTAACGGAACCAAAATTGACAGCAAAGAAGTCGATAATCAGGTAGCCTTACTGGTACAGGAAAGCCAGAATCAGATTCAGGATTCCGCCGAATTGCGTAAAAATATCACTGACCGCCTGATTACCCGTACTTTGCTAATTCAGGCTGCAAGAAAACAGAATCTTGACAAAGATCCTGAGTATTTAAAAGCACTGAGTCAGGCTGAGGCAGAAGCCAAACGCCTGGGCGATGATAAAAAACCGGGTTTCAAGGAAGAATGGACGCTCTTCAAAGACGATCTGCTGACTCAGGCCTACCTGGTCAGCGTAGCAAAAAACAATCCGGTAAAACCTCAGGATGTAAGTAACGCATATAACGACATGGTAAAATACTACAATGGCACACAGGAAGTGCAACTAGGCGAAATTCTTACCCGTGATACAAACACAGCAAATCAGGCTATTGCTCAGTTAAAAGCGAAAAAAAGTTTCAGTACTGTAGCCAAAGAATATACGATTGATCCTGCCGGACGCGATAATGGCGGTATTGCTAAAGGTTTCGTTTCCCTTAAAGATCTGCAGGAAAGTGCTACCCCAGTATATAATGCCATTAAAGATCTGAAAAAAGGTCAGTATACTGCCACGCCGGTACAGGGTAACGGCAATATATATGCTGTGTTCTATGTAAATGATAAGCGCAATGTTAAACTACCGAGTCAGAAAGAAATGGAGCCTATTCTGTCACGTCGCTTACAAAGTGCCTTAATAGCCCAGCATATTGACCAACTGTACAAAAGTGCTTCTATCAAATAATAATTTAATTCTGAGTTATTTTATTAATCAGAACAGAAATAAGGAATACTCAACATGAAAAAAAGCATTCCTTGGCTAGCCGGCTTAAGTATCATGGCAGCCGGACTCGCTTTTGCTGATGCGCCCAAAATTGACAGCCAGCGTATTGACGTTATGCTGAAACAGTTTGAGCGTCAGATGCAGGCTCAGCCAGGTGCTCCGGTACCGGATAAGGCAGAAATTCAGAAAGAAATTACCCTGCGCCTGCAAACAGCTGATTTATTAAAAGCTGAGGCCATTAAAGCAGGACTGGATAAACAACCCGAAACTCAGGCAGCATGGCAAAATGTGCAGGCACAATTTTATGCCGCCCAATACGTAGATTATCTGGCTGCTAACATTGAAATAAAAGACAGTGATCTGCGCCGGCAGTATAGTCAGGTCAGTCAGGAAATAAATTTACTGCCAATTGTTTTTCCAAGCAAAGAAGCGGCTGAAGAAGGTTTAACCAAACTGAAAAAAGGCCTGGCTTACGAAACACTGTACAAACAGGTTAATCCGGAAGCGCCAGCCAGCAACTGGGTGAATCCTCAGCAATTGCCGCCTGAATTTGCCCAGTTAGCTTCTCAATTGAAAAATGGTCAGATTTCAGCAAATGTCATTACTATTGATGGTCATTACATTTTGCTGAAACTGGCCGGTATGCGTCAGGCACCTAACGCACCTGCATTTGACCAGATTAAAGAGCAATTGCGTGAACAAGCCAAACAGCAGAAAGTACAGGAACAAATTAATCAGCTTTTGCAAAAAAACGGTATTAATCTGGATCCGCAATAATTTTACTGAACAAAAACCGGTACACAGTACCGGTTTTTTATGGATAAAGACAAATCACTCTGTCGATCAGTCTCTGAACAATTCTCAATCTGTATTCGCCTGCTTATTTTGTGGCGGATACAACATCTCTACATAGGGTATTCCGTCAGTAATATAAGGCGCTCCCTGTATCTGAAAATTATGTCGCTGATAAAATTTAAGAACCTGCCGGTACGCCTCTATTTTGACCGGATATTCAGCATAATGATTCCTAGCATAATGCAGAATCAGATTAACAAGCTGGTCTCCGAGTCCGGTGCCGCGTACGGATGGATGCGTTACAAATCGACTAAATGTAAAATGCTCTCCTGCCAGAAACATCCTTGCATATGCCAATATCTTCCCGTCGCGCTGGTAGTAAACATGTTTAGCCTGCAAATCCCAGTCATCCAGCTCAGAACAAACGCGTTGTTGCTCCACGATAAAAGTATCAATACGCAAGCGGGCAATGTGAAAAAAATCATGTGATGAAATCTCATCAAAGTTTTTAATACACCACATAACTACTTCCATCCCTTCATATTAATAATGAATAAATGATTATTCACGCCTTAGCCTTAATCACAAAATCTAAAATACGCTAACGTAACATACTCAAATTAGCTTCTTAACAATACCACAGTTCCCGCTCCCTAATCCCGACTTCTGCTCTTTTACTTTTATCGAAAGAAGTACCTGTTTAATGAATAATTAATCCCAAAAACCAGAAAAATTCAATGATTTAAATAATCATATGAATCAAAATATGAGATATTTAAAATATGTCTGCTATAAATCAAAAACGGATTATCTGCAGCAAAGCAGATAATCCGCGTAAATTTTTTTCAATTCACTTACTGTATGGCTGCTTCAATCTGAATGTTAAGTTTAACATAACGACTGGCCGGCATAGCAGTCAGATATTCATTAATTCCCCATTGTGAGCGATCAATAATGGCCTCAAAATCACCGCCACATACCTGGGCCTGATTCATAGGGCTTTTATAACAATTAAATTTAGTCGCTCTGAGCGTAACAGAATGGGTTTGCCCGACCATCATTAACTGACCGCGCAAGGCTCTGACTTTACCCTTATTATCAAAAACCCAGTTATTCGAAACAAAATGCAGATTCGGATATTGTGCAGCATTAAAAAAAGCTTTGCTTTGCAGATGTTTTGTGAATTCACTGCGACCAGTATCCAGAGTACTGAGAGGAATAGTAATATCTACAAAACCTGTCTTCGAAGCTGCATCATATTGAAGTTTGCCATTAAGATTATAAAAACCGCCTACATTACTGGAAGTCGCAAAGTGATCAAGCGTAAAACGGGCATTGGTATGCAACGGATCAATTTTATAATCCGCAGCAACCGCCGGTACAGTTATTCCAAGCAGAGCTGCCATCAAAATACTGGCTAATTTATTCATCAATAAACTCCTCTAAATATTTGTCTGACGGCTGCAATATTAACGTGAATATTCAAACAAAAAAATCCCGAAGAGTAAAAATATTATTTCTTAATGGGAAAGAATTCCGATATATGAATATATCTTTAACCGGATAATTTTATCTATTTTACAATTAATAATTACCGGTCAAAGACTGCGATAGATTCAACATGTGCAGTTTGCGCAAACAGATTCATAATACCGCCGGCACGATAATAATAACCGCGCTTAACGAGTAAACCCGCATCTCGTGCCAGAGTAGCCGGATCGCAGGAAATATACACAATCCGTCGTGGCAACATCCGCTCTTCAATTTCATTTAAAGACTGTATCAGAGCCTGAGCGCCCGCGCGTGGCGGATCAAGCAACCATTTATGTGCATAACCTAAACTGCGTAAACGCCGTCCGTTCATAGCAAAAATATCAGCCTGCTGAAAACGCACAAGCCTGGCCAAACCATTATGCTTGGCATTACGCGCAGCACGCTGACACATGGCAGCAACACCCTCAATACCCAACACCTCTGCCTGCATCCGTGCAATCGGTAAACTGAAATTCCCCAAACCACAAAACCAGTCAATAATCCGCTCGCCGGCACATGGCTGCAACCATTGCATTGCCCGCTGTACCATAAGCGCATTAGTTGCATGATTAACCTGAGTAAAATCTTCCGGCTGATATGGAATCTCAATTTGATATTCGGGCAGACGATAAGCAAGAACCGAAGTCGCAGATGAAGATATTAAAGTGGTTTTATTACCTTTTTGTAACCAGCACTGCCACACATAACCGCTTTGCTGCTGTAACTGTTGCAGCAGACTATCAATCTGCATACACTTGGCCTGGTTTAACTCATCAGCCTGTATAGTAAGTGCAATAACATCATTACCCTGATGCAGCATAATGCCCTTAACCGTATTTGCAGACCAGTTTTGTAAAAAAAGCTTAATTGGTTTTAAAGCTTTCGATATTACCTCGGGTAATACCAGACAATAATCAATATCTACAATCGAATGGCTTTGCCTGGCCTGAAAACCGAGCTTTAACCGGCCTTTATCATAGACTGCATGCAATCGCACTCGTTGGCGATAATGCCATGCTAAGCCATAAACAGGCGGCACCAATTCATCAGGCAAAACCTTGCCCAGACGCTGCATCTGACTTAACCACGCACGCTGTTTTAGTGCCACCTGCGCAGTAAATTCAATATGCTGGCTATTACAGCCCCCGCAATCAGCATAATAATGACAAGGTGGTTGCACACGAGCAATACCGGGCATCAGTATTCGGCTGATTCTGCCTTCAGTATAGGATTTTTTTATCCGTACCGGCTGCCACTCCACCACTTCACCCGGTAATGCCTCCTCAATAAAAACCGCCTTACCGTCAACACGGGCAACACCACGCCCTTCCTGATTCCAGTCAGTAATCTGTGCCGTAAACTGCTGTTCCAAACTATAACCTCAAGCCGGATAATGGCCATAAATAAATTTAATTGTAATTAATTTATCACATTACAGACAAATTACGTTATTATTATATTCATATTGCCACACTGGATTGTCAGAATAATGTTAAAACCAATACTTTATGCGCTGACCACTACTTTGATCACTACAAGTGCATATGCTGCAATTCCTATGCCGGACTATGCTGTGCCCAGTCAGGGGCAGCAGGTTATCCTGAATGTTCCGCAACTGCGGCTATTTTTGTTTCAGGACGGAGAATTAATTAAAACTTACCCTATAACAGTAGGTAAAGCCAGTACACAAACACCATTGGGTGAATACAAAATTGGTGCCAAAGTAAACAAGCCTACCTGGAGTGTTCCGCTCAGTATCCAGAAAGAAATGGCAGCCAGCGGTAAAGCTGTACAGAAATCCGTACCACCCGGCCCGAATAATCCACTCGGACCGGTATTTGTTCGTCTTGGTGAACCACGACTCGGGCTTGGCATTCATGGTACTAATGTACCCAGCAGCGTGCCCGGTGTGCGCAGCCATGGCTGTGTGCGTTTACGCAGTCCGAATGCACTGGATTTTGCCGCAGCAGTACAAAGCGGCGCCGATGCAGCAGTTATTTACCAGCAGGCATCAGTCAATACAGATGAACAAAATGATATCTGGATTGCTGTTTACCGTGATCCTTATAACAAACGTAATCTGAATAGAAAATTGCTCAACCAAAGCATTAGCTCTTGGGCACAACAACATCAGCTGCACATCGATCAGCAACGCCTGAATAACGCTCTGAGCAAACCGGCCAATACATTGATTTGCCTCACCTGCAGTGCCGGAAAAACCAAAGTCAGCGGCAAACTAAGCTCACTGCAATGGACTAGTGGTCAAGGCAAAATTGTCGGATTCAAACACGTTAACCCAGCAAATAATAAGCCTAAACAAGTAATCACCCCAGAAAACAATAATATTGAAGTGGATGAAGATGCGGATGAATCACCCAGGCAAAATATTACCCCGTTACAGCCATCCGCTACCACACCGGCCAGAGAACAATCTGCACCGGCACAGCGGGTTCCGGTCAAAACTATTCCGCCCTCTTCCGAGCCGGGCTTTGATGCATTAATGTAACAAAATACCAGATAGTTTAATCATATCTGTACTTAATTCAGGGAAAAAAATCTTCCAGTAGCTGCCATAAAACTGCTTTGTCTGCAGCCTTAAGCCGCTTTAGCCGATATTCACATCGTGCTGCAGCGGCTTTATTAATATTCTGGCAAACCAAACGCATCCGAAGTGGCGGATACATGCGTGTATATCTGGCTCCTTTTCCGGCACAATGCAACTGCCAGCGCTGTAACGGCCGGTTAGTTATACCGCAATAAAATGCACCATTAGTACAATACAGTAAATACACCGCCCAATCAGCCCTTAGCTGTGGTAAAGGAGGTAATACAGCCAGAACACAATCAGGTAACACTAATTTCATCTCTCTGAATAACCTGCAATCTAATATCTGAGAAAAATCATTTCAGACAAAATCAAACCATCACCTGTAAGCGGGCAATTTCTGCATCAATATCGTCCACACTCTACTCAGTATGCTGATAAATCTTCACCTGCAGCTCACCCGCTTCCTGTTTATTCGAAGCAGAAGGAGACATACCGTGCAGCGGGCGGTTGGCCGTTTCTTTCAGGCAGATACCGGTAACAATACCGATAATTCCCACCAGCATCAGATAATAAGCCAGAATAAACAAATCATTAGTAGCATCCACCAGCGCAGCGGCAATAGTCGGCATTAAACCGGCAATAATAATCGCTGCACTGACCAGAGCAATGTAACTGATACACAGGTAGAAAACAATGCCGGCAGCTACTTATTTGTGTACTCTGATAAGCACTTCTGCACTGGCACAGATATATGAATGCACCGACAGCCGGGGGAATCACAGTTACAGCGAAGTTCCGAAAGGTAAAAACTGCCATTCTGTCAGCAATCTGGGCGGGAATTTCTCAACCACTTCTGCCTACAAACCTGTCGTAACCACTCCTGATACCAATTTCAAAGATGCAGATTCAGCCGCCCGCAACCAGCCTGATCAGGCCGCGATTTCTGCTGCCCGTAAAAACCTTGCCGATGCCAAAAAAGCACTGGAAGACGGTAAAAAAATTCGTATGGGAAATGAACGCAACTACGTGCGCTATCAGGAACGCATAAAAGGTCTGGAAGATGCCGTAAAATCCCGGCGGCAGGATTTGGATAAAGCTCTGAATGGCAAATAAAATCTGCTTAGAATTTACCGGCTTAAAATACTTTTTAGCCGGTAAATAACTTGAATGATTCATTAAAAGTATATATCTGAGAATTAACTCTATTATTCAGGCAGTATTATCAATTATAAATCGTAGATAAAACCATATAAAAGCATTTCTGATATAAAGTAATAACATCATCCTCAGCCTCAACGCATCAATCAAATATCTGTTAAAACTACTATCAATATTGATTAAATAATAGATAAGCATCACTATCAGTACAAAAAGATTTTTCTTTTTCTGATTAATCAATCTACGTCTGATGATTCTTTTCTCAAATTCTAACTTAATTACTTTGCGAATAATCCTTTAGATTTAATTTTATCGCACTGTTTGGTAACTCCATACGTAAACCTTTTGTCTTATTCTCTATTGACGGAATAAAAATTAAAGTTTTAGAACCAACATTAGTAAATAGAATATCTATATGTTCTAATTCGCACATGTTATCATCACATGGATTTTTTAAATCGGATTCAGACTTTTGGGAATTTAATTTATTTATTTTTTTTTGCAGTACTAAGTTGAAATAATTTTTATCTACATATAACGAAACATCAGTTTGCCTTATACCACAAAAGGCAAGAGAATATTTAATTAAATTATTTGAAAACTGACCTACTACTAATGGAGTGAAAAATAAAAGCAATATAAACATTAAATTAAATTTAACTTTTTCGTTTTTTTCTGGTTTCTTTTTCTCAATATTTTGATTTACTGTTCTTTTTGTTTTTATAATAATATGATTATTATAAAAAAATTTTCCAGCATATATTAGCAACATCAAAAATTGTATAAAAATTATTTTTGGAAAAGAAAAAACTTCTGAGCACACGCTAAAAAGTAAAATTATTTCTGCTATTACTCCATAAATATATATTATTATCCTATCACTCAATGACGGAATTCCTTTTAATTTATAATTTTTAAACTTATAAGATTTTATTTTATTATAATAAATATTAGGCCGTGATTTTACTCTTGATACATAAAGAAAAAAGAAAATTGCTAAATTTGCCCAATATAGTAAACCCACAAGTAACACATAAAGCATTCCAAAACTTATAGCTATTAATATAAATACTAACGTTTCACTAATTTGTACATCTGGAGGAATAAAATGTACCTCAATGCAGTAAAAAGTAAAAATAATAATCCCAATAGTTGGACATGTAATACCTATAATCTTAAATATATTTAGTATTAATTGAGTAATTTCTTTAATTTTTTCCATAAATAAATTTTGACATATCATCATGTTATATCAACAAAAAATCCACCAATATTAACATACACTAGTTAACATTAGTGGATTTGATTTTATTCCATCTTTTAAATTTTTATTCACTCCAGCTTCGGATGTAAATCAATATATTGCTGCTTACGCTTTTCCAGCTCACCTATCTGCTCCTGTAAGCGGGCGATTTCTGCATCAATATCATCCACACTCTGCTCAATATGCTGATAAGTCTGCACCAGCAGCTCTCGCGCTTCCTGCTTATTCGAAGCAGAAGGAGACACACCGCGCAGCGGACGATTGGCTGTTTCTTTCAGGCAGATACCGGTAACAATACCGATAATTCCCACCAGCATCAGATAATAAGCCGGAATAAACAAATCATTAGTGGCATCCACCAGCGCAGCGGCAATAGTCGGCGTTAAACCGGCAATAATAATCGCAATATTAAATGCACTGGCCAGAGCACTGTAACGAATACGGGTAGGAAACAGTGCCGGCAGCGTAGAAGCCATAACACCGGTAAAAGAATTCAGAATCAGCGCCAGAATAAACAGCCCGAGAAAAATCAGCCCTACTTTGCCACTGGTAATCAGCTGAAAACACGGAATAGCCAGAATCAGCAATGCAATTGAGCCGCCAATCACAAATGGCTTACGTCCGATTTTATCGCTGACAAAACCAATAATCGGCTGCATAAACATCATGCCAATCATAATCGCAATAATAATCAGCACACCGCGATCTTCACCATAATGCAGATTATGCGACAAATAGCTAGGCATATAAGTCAGCAGCATGTAGTAAGTGATATTTGTGGTTAACACCAACCCGACACTCACCAGCAATGTAGGCCAGAAACGCTGCACAATTCTCTTAAACGAAACTTGAGGCCGGTTACCAACGTCTTCCTGCTCGGCCTTTTCCATCATATCCAGATGTTGCTGAAAAGCCGGAGTTTCCTCCGCAGCATGGCGCAAATACAAGCCCAGCAGACCTAAAGGAGCAGCCAGAAAAAACGGTATGCGCCAGCCCCACGAGAGAAAATGTGCCGAACCCATAATATTTTCCAGCAATACCACCAGCCCTGCCCCAAGCACAAACCCGCAGATTGAACCAAAATCCAGAAAACTGCCCAGAAACCCGCGCTGCCGGTCGGGAGAATATTCTGCGACAAAAATAGCCGCTCCGGTATATTCACCGCCCACAGAAAACCCTTGAGCCAGCTTACATAACAGCAACAGCAAAGGTGCCCACATACCAATACTGTTATACGATGGAATCAGACCAATACAAAAAGTACTGAGTGCCATAATAATAATGGTAGTCGACAATACTTTCTGCCGGCCGAAGCGATCGCCAAGAATCCCGAAAAACACACCACCAAGCGGGCGCACCAGAAATGGTACAGAAAAAGTACCCAATGCGGCGATTATCTGCACACTAGGCGAAGCAGACGGAAAAAATACCTGTCCCAGCGCATAAGCCACAAAGCCATATACCCCGAAATCAAACCACTCCATGGCATTACCCAATGCAGCGGCAGAAATGGCCTTTTTAAGCTTATTCTGGTCAACAATAGTGATATCGTGTAATTCCAGCGTTCCGTTCTGAGTAGGAATCAGTGGTGGAACATGAGAAGAAGCCTCATTTTGTTCATTAACAGCTGTCATGATAATCCTCTCATTATTAATATTTAAATGATATTTCAATTATAACATGCGTCTGAAAAACGCTTTGTAATTGAATTTTAAAGAAAACTATCTACAGCATAATCGATAAAAGAGCGCTTGTGCTACAATTATTTTATTCCACACCGATTTTTTCAAACTTTTATTAATTCACTTTCACAGCCTGTTTGCCGCATTACTGAGCCGCTATCCTGCCTGCTCCGGCATCAGCCCGCAAAGCCTGTCTGTACAATGGCAGCTGTACATGAATCTGATGCAATTGCCGCCATAATACCTTTTCAACCACATCATCATCCGGCAGCGGCCTGCTCACTTTTAACAGCTCTGCCAAAGCCTCCCACTTAGTTTGAAAAAGTGCGGAATCAGGTTTCTGCTCCATCAATTCTGCCAGACTGCCGGCAATCGTCATCCAGTATTGCACCTGTTCCGGCGTCAGTTGTGGTCGCAGGCGATCCACCTGAGCACGAATCGCACCCAGTGCAGAAATACAGCTTAGCAATACATAATTCAGTTGCAGCAAGGTCTTACCCTCAGCCAGATGTTGCCCATAACGTTTTGGCTCCATCGACATATCAGCTACAGTATTACTCAGCGTAACCGCCAGCTCGTGTGCATTGCGTCGCGCCGAACGATAAACAACATCGTCGCTCAGCCCGTTCTGTAACTGCTGCGCTACCTGTCGCAGATAGACACCGTCACTGCTTAAGGCGCGCCCGGCAATCCGTCCCAACGTCAGATAACGCCAGTCCGGCCACAAATACGATACCGCACACCACGCCAGCACTGAACCAAGAATCGTATCCGTAAAGCGTGACAGCATGGCTGACTGCGTATCCATACCGATAATCGCAAAACCCACCAGCACCTGAACCGTAATAAAAAACGTGGAGAAACTGTAGCGACGAACCCTGAATGCAAAAAACAGCACCGTACTAACCACCACAATTATCAGCCTGCCAGACAGCGTAGGCACAAAATAGGGCAATGCCGAACCGACTACTACCCCCAGCAGCGTACCCACAATTCTTTGTTTCAGCCTGGCTGTTGTTGCCGAATAATTCGGCTGACAGACAATAACCCCAGTCAGCAAAATCCAGTAACCCATTTTCAGATGGAAACTTTCAACCACCACACAGGTAACAGCAGTCAGAATGGCCAAACGCACAGCATGGCGCAACACATTCGACTGAAAAGTAAAATGTGCTTTTAACGCTGGCAGAATATCGCGTATCCGGTCAACATCCAGCCCGGCAATCTGCAAATCACCGATGTTTTGTTCTTTACTGTTATTCTTTACCTGTTCCAGCCACAACAGCTGCTCATTAATCGCCAGAATATTAGCCGTTAGCTGCTGTAAACCCGGTAAATCCTCATCACTGCCATGTTCTGCACAATAACGTGCCACAGCCTGCTGCACACCTTCACCGGCACGCAGAAGCATCAGATTAAATGCATACGGCTTATCTTCCTGCAGGCATTCACTCATCTGCCGGCAAGCCTGCGCTTGTAATACAATCAGGCGCTGAATACGGTAAATTAAATCAGAGTGTGCCAGCTTGTGCGCCAGTGCCGCATAATCAACATGACGCGAACTGATACGTTCATGGATATTCTGTGCAGTCAGATAATATTGCAGCAGCATGCCAATACTACGCTGCCGGTGCTGCCGGCGCAGACGATAAAACAAAGCAGTACGGCACTGATTAAAACCATTAATCACCGCCGTATTTTTCATTGCCAGCTCAAGTTCCCTTTCTGCAAGCAAATCCACCTCATCCGGGTCAAAAAACTGAGCTTTTACCAGCATATAATCGGCCAGTCTGGCAAAAGAGCCGGCCAGATTGTCCTGCACCGGCCGGTTGGGAAACAGCAGATGCAGCACTAGCGTACACAGACTAAACAAACTGGTACCGCAAACCAGCATAATCGGATTGGTATACCAGGGTAAAAGCGGCGAATAAGTCAGCACCGTATACAGCATCACCAGCAGCGTACCAAAAGCAATCGTACGGTATCGCACATCAATAGCACCCATCATCGTCATACTGAATGCTGCCCACACCATCAGCAACGAAAACGCCAGCGGATGCCCGAATGTCCACTGCACCGCAGTAGCGGCCAGAGAAAAATGTATCAGCGTAAAAAACAGATTGCGTAAACGGCCGGTAAATCCATCATCCAGATCCACCAGCCCGCCGGCAATAATTCCCAGAAACAGCGCCGTACTTTCTGCCGTATTGCCCGTATACCATACCCACAGTGCTGCCAACATCATACTGAGCAGCATTGGTAAATTGGCCAGATAACCTGCACGTACCGGAATTGTTCGCATCAAACCGCCTCTAATGACCAGAAAACACAATCTGCTCCATTTTAGCAAGCTGCCGGATAAACCGGACAGATTATTTACAGCATAAAAAAACCGGCTTCAAAAAGCCGGTTTTCCATATACAGACACAATTATTTCTTCTCAGCCTGTGCCTGCCAGGTATCACGTAAAGTTACAGTACGGTTAAATACCGGATTTTCCGCAGTATGGTCATAGCGGTCAGTCACAAAATAGCCCAGACGCTCAAACTGATAGCGCGTTTCCGGTGCCAGCGTATTTGCTACCGGCTCCACCAGTGCATCAATTTCTGTTACCGAGGCCGGATTCAGAAACTCAGTAAAATCACGATACTGACCATCATCACCGCGTACTGCATCCGGACGTTCCACAGTAAACAGCCGGTCATACAGCCGCACTTTAGCCGGCACAGCATGGTCAGTAGACAGCCAGTGAATAACACCTTTCACCTTACGTCCTTGCGGCTTAGAAGCCAGCGTGTCATGGTCTATCGAGCATTTCAGCGATACCACCCGTCCAGACGCATCCTGCACCACTTCCTCACACTTAATCACATAGCTGTAACGCAGGCGCACTTCACCGCCCGGCGTTAAACGCTGCCAGCCTTTAGGCGGCTCCAGCGCAAAATCGTCTGCTTCAATATAAATCGTTTTCGTCAGCGGTATCAGACGTTCGCCCATTTCCGGATGATGCGGATGAAACGGTGCTTCACGGCTTTGCGTTACCGCCTCATCAAAATTAATCAGCTCAACTTTAATCGGATTGAGCACAGCTATCATTCGTGGTGCCACACTTTCCAGATCTTCACGAATAGCACCTTCCAGAACACTCATATCCACCACATTTTCGCTCTTGGAAATACCTACCCGTTTGGCAAACAGACGCAGTCCTTCCGGCGTATAACCACGGCGGCGCATACCGGAAATAGTTGGCATACGCGGGTCGTCCCAGCCGGACACATGGTCTTGCACTACCAGCTGATTCAGCTTGCGTTTGGAAGTAATCGAATACAGCAGTTCCAGCCGTGAAAATTCATACTGATGCGGCTGATGCGCAATCGTAATATTCTCCACCACCCAGTCATACAGCGGCCGGTGTGATTCAAATTCCAGCGTACACAGCGAATGGGTAATATTTTCAATCGCATCCGAAATCGCATGCGTATAATCATACATCGGATAAATAACCCATTTATCACCAGTGCGATGATGATGCACACGGCGGATACGGTAGATTACCGGATCACGCAGATTAATATTGCCCGCAGCCATATCAATTTTCAGCCGCAGCGTTTTACTGCCGTCCGGAAACTCCCCATTACGCATACGGGCAAACAAATCCAGATTTTCTTCTATCGTACGTTCACGATACGGGCTGTTTTTACCCGGCTCCGTTAACGTACCGCGATACTGACGCATTTCCTCAGCATCCAGATCATCCACATACGCCTTACCTGCTTTAATCAGCTCCAGCGCATACTCATACAGACGCTCGAAATAATCTGAAGCAAAACGTTCCTCATGCCACTGGAAACCCAGCCACTGCACATCTTCCTTAATTGAGCGCACATACTCATCCGATTCTTTCTCAGGATTCGTATCATCAAAGCGCAGATTACACAAACCATCATAAATATAAGCCAGACCAAAATTCAGGCAGATTGATTTAGCATGGCCGATATGCAGATAACCATTAGGTTCGGGAGGGAAACGCGTAATTACCTGCCGGCATTTCCCGCTTTGCAGGTCTTCCTCAATAATAGAGCGTATAAAATGATTATCGGCAAACTGATCTTTATTAAGCATAGTTCTTCTGAATATGTGCAAATGTGTTTTGCAGAATAAAAACGCCTGAAAACACCAACTAAAAGGTAATAATTATATACCCAATTTATATAAGCAATATACAATTATACTAACCAAAAACGTATCAATTAAACAGTTTAGTAATAATTAAGCAAATACTAAACCAAATCAGATGAAATACAAACAATAATTTACCGATTACCTGTATTCAGTATGCCTGTCTGCTAAAACATCCGTGTCTCATGCCCGCAAGCGGGCACCACACAATGACATAAAATATCCGGCATGAGCCGGCCGAAGCCAAAGGACTGCCATCATGTAAGAAAATAAATCAGCAAGAAAGTTTAAACTATATCTTGAGTATAATGGCTATAATAATCAATCCGTTATCAATAGCCCGCATACTTCGCCGCAAGCCGTATGAAAACATCAAACGTTATAAACAGGCACAACAGCAGTACAGCATTTCCGTATACAGCGTATAAATTGCATAATCAGCTCAGTATATTATCCGTTGTGCAGATACAATAATCATATCGTCTGCCTTCGATAAATATTTTTCTTCCGGACATTTGCTTCTCACTTTTTTTGTTTTTCAGCACACAGCCACAGATAAAAAATTAAAGTCTGCTAGTTGTTGTCCTATTTACCAGTAACCGGCAGTTTTCCCTGCTGCTCCAGTTCCTTTATATATTCCGGCAGGATTACCTGCTTAATATTAGCCCGTTCCTGCTTGATTGCATCCATCCTAGCTTTATTGCGCCGGTAGTCCGCCATGGATTTGATGGATGGGCGCGGGGTACATAATTTCTGGCTTTTCGCAAATAGTTCAAACTGTTTTTTCACCACTTCCGGTGCTCTTTCCTTCCGGGTTCCGTAATCAATCAATATCTGATTACAGGCCAGAAAATGGATGGTGATATTTTTTGCCTTACCAGAATGATTTCCTGCAAATGCCGATGGAGGTGGCAACGGTATTACTTCTGAATAGTTTTCATCATACTGATTAAGAATAGCTGCTTCTTTAGGATCTGAAAGATTCAATCCTCTGGCATGCCATTCTGGATATGGTGACACCCTCCAATTGATACGCACCATCATTCCCGGTTTCCATTTCATCGGAAGATAAGCTGCTCCACAAGAACCGCCACCATAACGTTTTTTACCTACTTCATCATCATCAACACCATTGGTATTCGGAATACAGCCATCATTGGTTGAATCACTGAAAAAATTTCTCGTTGAGCCGCCGGAAATAATTGAACCGCCGGAAATATTTTCGTCAGTGTATACAAGAACCTCAACCGGCACGGAATAGGATTGTTTTTTACCGGTCATGCCTACATAAGGGTCAACGTATTCTCCGCAGGAGGTGATCGCAGTTGCTGACAGCAGCAATAAACTCAGCCGGATAACGCGGCTTACAGTAAATATTTTTCTTCTACACATTTGATTCTCACTATTCTCAGATTAAACGCTGTGATTACTGCATTGTTGTATTTAATAATTGATTTCATAGCTGCATCTGTACCTTCCCCCTTTATTCCGGTTTTTGTTATCACCCTGTTGACGGTACCGCTTACATCTGTCAGTTTTTATGCAATGATATTACCAATATCTGGCGCAGAAACGAGAATTTTTTATTATTCAAACCGATATTTATACTGCGAATAATAAAACGCCACTGCACAATAGAGGAACAATGGCGTTATTTTCAGGAGATTCCGGCTATGGCTAAATCAGCCAGCTTTTTTACAAATGGAACAGTTCAGGATTGCATGTGCAAGCTTATTTGCATTGGTAAAATACTAGCCGGCGACTACAGCTAGCCTGCAAAACTTATTTACTGCGAACCGGCAGCTTGCCCTGCTGCTCCAGTTCCTTTATATATTCCGGCAGGATTACCTGCGGGATATTGTTACGTTCTTTTTTGATTGCATCATTTTAGCTTTGTTACGCCGGTAATCTGCCATGTTTTTACTATAGGGCATGGTGTACAAAGTTTCTCATTTTTCGCAAACAGCTGGTAATGCATCGGAATATTTCTGTCTTCTTCTATTATAATATACAATTGATTACAGGCTAAAAAATAGACAATAATATTTTTTATTTTACCAAAATCATCACCGGCATATAGTAGCGGAGGGTGTAATGGTATTACTGCCGAATGTCTCTCAAATCCAGAATTGGCTTTTTTGGCAAAAATTCTATATAAAATAAACCACCTAAAAATACAAATGATTTACGACCAAATTTATTGATACTGCGCCTATAACAAAACTATTAATCGTCTGAAGCCCAAACTTGAGATCACATAAGCAATCCCCAAAACCATTGATATAAAGAAAATTTAATAACTATTCATATCGTTATATTAAAAAAGCATTTTATTGCAATATAGTGCTTTAGCATTCATAATTGGTGAAAAATACTTAGCATAAACATTATTAACTCTATGATTATTCCCGCAACAAAAGCCGGTTGGATTTTGTTAACTAGCTATCTAGGATTGACGCTAATCCTTATGATACTTACTGATAGTATCTATCCCGATTTCAGCGATATTTATGGCTCACATGCCAAAATTGGTTATTATTTTTTTATGCCTATCCTTTGGATAGTTTATGGGATATTCATATATTATCTGGGATTAAAATTAAATTTTAAAAAAGAGTTTATTGTCCCTTTTATAATTTCTAGTGGTAAAAATTACATCAAAGTTAAAGACATTAAATACACTTTCTGCGAAATTCCGATCCAATATATAGGATTGCTATCTTTAGTATTTGGTATTGTTATGCTATTGATACAAATCGTCTATCGATTTTTATATTTATAGTATTTTAATTAATAGACAGCTATGGCAGGTTTTTGAATGATTAGCCACAAGAGTAATTTATTACTCTTGTGGATTTTTCCTGATTAATTATTTTGTTGACAGAAATTGATTATAAATA
Organism: Snodgrassella sp. ESL0323; assembly: GCF_013346865.1. Taxonomy (NCBI): domain Bacteria; kingdom Pseudomonadati; phylum Pseudomonadota; class Betaproteobacteria; order Neisseriales; family Neisseriaceae; genus Snodgrassella; species Snodgrassella sp. ESL0323. The sequence goes on from NZ_JAAEDT010000020.1 coordinate 262,367, forward strand.
CTTATTTTATTTAAGAAGGAATATATTTTATTAATATGAATGGCAAATATATAGATGGTTATACCAATATTTTGAAGGCAGAATGGTGATTGTGCTTGCTAATAGTGGCACAAAAACCGACTAGTTATGTTTTATGAAGAAATTACCTTTATCAGAATCTGTTGATAGTTTTAGATAAGAATTTGCTACCAAGTGAATGTGCAATTATCGGTAAAACCATGATTTTATGATGACTATCCGGCTATGATTTGTGGCGATGTTATCAGGACGCCACGAAATAGGATTGTTTTTTGCCGGTCATGCCGACATAAGGGTCAACGTATTCTTCGCAGGAGGTGATCGCAGTTGCCGACAACAGCAATAATAAGCTCAGCCGGATAATTCGGCTTGCAGTGAATATTTTTCTTCCGGACATTTAATGCTCACTCTACAGATACAAAAGACAATATCAGTTTCTCTGGCCTACAGATTTAATTAATGAAAGATAGCTGACAATCGTCAGCAACTGAATTGGTTGAATGCGGTTGCTCTATTTTATCTGCACCAAACCTGTTTGTTTTTAAATTAAACAAACAGCATAGTAATGATTAGTCATATTGAGCAATGCCAATTTATACTCAACAGATTGAATATTATATTTAATTTTTGATGATGAAGATTTGATTTATATCGATAGATTCTATTACTCCTCTTCAGAAGCAGAATTGACTAAATGCTTAGAAAAAAATTTTTATATCAGTCAAGCTGAGTTAAATAAATCGCAGCAGAAATTTTTTAATGCACTTTCAAATTGGTATGAAGACAAAGAGTACATCGGTAATTGCAAAAAATAAACTTAAAAAAATCTAATAAAGAATTGATTAAATATCGTGATTTACAGTGTGACTTTACTTATTCGTTAGGGGGTAGAGCAATTGGTAATGCTCTAAATATGTTAAAATACACTTATTTAGCTGAACTAAATTTTCAACGAACAAAACAACTTGATCTTTATTGGTCTGATTGTTTGTAACTGTTATAAAATTTTTTCCACTTATTGTTATTGCATAAAAATAAAGTTATATATTGTTATTCTTAGTATGTAATAAGACATTCAACAAAAGATTGATATAGTTATGAAACTAACTTTTTTAGGAACAAGCTCAGGTTCACCAACCGCCGAGCGCAATGTAAGTAGTATTATGCTCGATCTCCGACAAGAAAGAGGCCGATTATGGCTTTTTGATTGTGGTGAGGCAACTCAAATGCAAATGCAGAAAGCAAAATTTAGCTTAGCCAAATTAGAGATGATATTTATAACACATTTGCATGGTGATCATCTGTTTGGTTTACCGGGTGTTTTAACTACACGTTCATTAACCCAAAATCAATCGGAACTAACTTTGATTGGCCCTAAAGGCATCAAACAATTTATTCAAACTGTGATTGATATTAGTTATTCTTGGATAACTTATCCTTTAAACATTATTGAACTTGATCAAGATGGTTTGGTATTTGAAGATACTAAATTTCAGGTTGAAGCCAAATTATTAGCGCATCGGGTACCTTGTTTTGGTTATCGTGTTATTGAAAAGGATTCGCCACCTGTCTTAGATATCGACAAATTACAGCAAGATAATATTAATCCTGGTCCACATTATGCCTATTTAAAAGAAGGTAAAACAGTAACACTAGCCGATGGCCGTGTCATTGATGGTCGTAATTATCTTGGTGATTTTAAACAAGGGAAAAAATTGGCTATTTTAGGTGATACAGGACCCTGTGATGCTTCAATTGAATTAGCAAAAGATGTTGACGTACTTGTCCATGAAGCAACGCATGAAAATGCATTAGGACAAAAAGCAATTGAGCATGGTCATTCTACCACTGTTCATGCAGCCACGATTGCTAAACAAGCCAATGTTAAAAGATTGATTATGACGCATATAAGCCCTCGATATTCTCTCAATGACAATGCCAAATTAGTTAATGAGGCTAAGAGCATTTTTATCCATACTGAAATCGCAACTGATTTTGCCACGTTCCAAGTATAGAAAAATATGCCGACATTATCGGCTAGTTTGCTGATGTTTCAATTAGTAATAAAATTTCGCAGGAAAAGCTAATTGAGCCTGAAATTTATAGATTTTGTAAAAAATATTCAGGAGTCTATACCGTTTCATTTTTTATTCAGAATAAAATCATTAAATACCCATTACTTTAGAAAAAATTAAGAAATATGCAGCATATTTCTTAATTTTTTAATCTACAGTAGATTTATTTAGTAATAAGCATAGATGAACTTTAATGATCTGTTTTAAATTAGCATTCCTAATTTTTTCATCCAATTCACATAATCATCTGCACTTTTATCTATATCTTTTTGTGTAATTTTATCCGGATAGTCTGGCTCATTATTTGCGCCATAAATTGCAAAAATGGGCTGATAATCAGCCTGAACGTAATTTATTGTTAATTCAAAGGGTCTGAGAATTTGCTCAAGTGTATATTTATAATGTCCTGTTTGAGAATAGTCTGCTTTCTTTATACCTGCCGAAACAGCTAAACCTACTTTTTTACTCCTTAATTTATCGCCTAAAGCACCAAATGCCCATCCGTAAGTGAAAACGTCATCTAACCATTGTTTTAATAATGGTGGACAATTAAACCAATATATCGGAAATTGAATTACCAAATTTTGATGATTTTCAATTAAGTTTTGTTCGAAACTAGAGTCTATTTTATAAGAGGGATAGTAAGAATATAAATCATGTATGGTTATTTGTTCATGATACTGATTTAATCTATTAACCCAACATCGATTAACACTCGAAGAGGCTAAGTGAGGATGAGCAACAATCACTAAAGTGCGTTTCATTGTTAAATATTCCTTCTATATTATTATCAATAATTAAGTCATACTAATATTAATACGATTAATTTTGAAGTACGGTAATTACTGTTATGTACTATCTTTATGGAAAGTATCAACATGGAAAATCATCATTGTGCCGAAGATCATTTTGAGGATAGTGGATTTAATTACACACTCTCAATGATTCGAGGTAAGTATAAAATTGTTATTCTTTATTGGTTAAACGAAAATCAACCCTCAATGCGATTTAATGAACTTAAACGAAGCATTAATCATATTTCTTTTAAAACACTGAGTAATACCCTAAAAGAGATGGAAAAAGATAAATTAATTTTTAGAAAAGAATATCCGCAAATTCCACCTAAAGTGGAATATGGGTTATTAGAACGAGGTAAATCTTTAGTTCCTATTTTAGATATGCTTTGCCAATGGGGAAATAATCATAAAAATGACCCATTATCATAATCTGAAAAAACTTTATCCGCCGACATTGTCGGCGTATTTATATGACTAAAGACAAAATTTAGTGGCGGAGGGATTGGAACTTATCTTGGCGGTTTAATCTTGGAAACTTCAAATTATCAAATTCTATTTATTGTATTTCTTTGCCTGATCTTTATTCCACTGTTAATTACAGTACGCAGCAAAGATATATAAATCAATATATCAGACTATATTTAAGCTTTAGCATCAATGTAGTAGCTGATATCGATGCAGTTATACAGAATCCTTGCATAATCAATTTGTTTGTTTATCTGAAGTTTATTGTGTTATTGATATAGCGGTATTTTTTGTGTATGGATTTTTAATATAAGTTTTAGAGATAAGCACGGATATGCCGCTATTGTTTAGAAAATAAGATTACTGCTGTGTCTGATAGTGATACACGGGAAAACCAGCGTCTTATATTCGATGGATTAAGCGGTATTATCATAAATGAATATTGCTCAAGATGCCGGAATGACAGTGAATGCAGGCTCTGTCCTGCTATCAAGAAAAAATTTTATCTAACCGTATAAATCATACCTGTTGCAAGTGGCCTGATACAAAAACAACGCCACTGCATTATTTAAAATACAGTGGCGTTTATTACTGCGTTATATAGTTATAAATATTAGTTATAATTATATATTTTGTATGTCTATGTTCTTTTCTTTAAAATTATACTAAATAAAATTACTCCTCAGAGCAAGCATTATTTATATTTTAAGCTTTGGTAATAGTTTTAAAACACATTGTGTTGGATAGTAACGACAACAAAATAATAACATATTGATTATTAAACAGTATAAATGTTGAAATCAGAAATTAAGTAAATAATCAGCAAGCATAAAAAAACCAAATTCAGCAAGAATCTGGTTAGAAGGTTTAGAGATAATAAATGTTGTTAGTCCGGGTTTATTCAGCTGTTTATAATTTGTTGTTGCGGAGTATGTAAATTCAGCGATTTAATCGTCCAATCGCGAATACGCTGTACCAGATCCGGGTTTTGTTCCAGTTTCTGACCATAGCTCGGTATCCATTCATGCAGTTTTTGCTTCCATTCGCCGCTGACTTTATCGGCAAAGCAGTGTTCGAGTAATTCAAGCATAATGGATACGGAAGTAGAAGCACCCGGAGATGCGCCTAACAGGGCTGCCAGTGTACCATCGGTAGATTTCACCAGCTCAGTACCAAACTGCAACACGCCACCTTTTTGCGGATCTTTTTTGATTACCTGTACACGATTGCCGGCAACGGCCAGCTGCCAGTCTTCATCACGGGCTTCCGGATAAAAGGTACGTAATTCCTGCATGCGGTCGGCAAAGCTTAACCGTACCTGCTGTATCAGGTAATGCTCAAGAGCAAAGTTATGCACGCCGACGGTGAGCATGGGGCGAATATTGGCAATATTCAGTGTCTGAAACAGATCTTTAAATGAGCCGCATTTAAGAAATTTGGTGGTAAAACCGGCAAAAGGGCCGAAAAGCAATGCTTCTTCACCATTGATAACCCGTTTATCAAGATGCGGCACACTCATTGGCGGGGCGCCGACTGATGCTTTGCCATATACTTTGGCATTATGCTGTCTGACAATTTCGGGATTTTTACACACCAACCACTGACCGGATACGGGAAAACCGCCGTAGCCTTTGCTAGCCTCAATCTGGCTTTTCTGCAGCAGTCTGAGAGAGCCGCCACCGGCGCCGATAAATACAAAGCGGGCAGATACTTGTTGGCAGGTTTGATTAGTTAAATCTTTGATTTTCAGGTGCCAGCGGCCATTCTGCTGTTTCAAGTCGATAATTTCGTGCTGCAGATGCAGTTGGCAGCCGTGACTGGTGAGGTTATTAATCAGAATGCGGCTTAAGGCGCCGTAATTGACATCAGTACCCAGATCCGACCAGGTAACGGCTACCGGCTCGCTGTTATCGCGCCCCTGCATCATTAATGGCACCCACTGGCTAATCTGCTCTTTATCTTCGGTATAAACCATATCCTGAAACAGACGGTATTGCTGCAAGGCAGCAAAACGTTTACGCAGAAAAGCAACATCAGTTTCACCGCGTACAAGGCTCATATGCGGCACACTGCGGATAAATTCATTGGGATTGGCAATCATACCGGCATCGACAAGTGATGCCCAGAATTGTTTGGACAATTCAAACTGTTCGATAATTTTAATTGCTTTGGATACTTCGATTGTGCCGTCTTTCAGCTCAGGGGTGTAGTTGAGTTCGCACAGGGCTGAATGGCCGGTACCGGCATTATTCCATGCATCTGAGCTTTCTGTAGCCACACCAGCGAGACGTTCGTAGATATTAATCTGCCAGTCTGGCTGTAACCCCTTAAGAAAGGTTCCCAGTGTCGCGCTCATTATACCGGCGCCGATTAATACTACGTCTGCTGAGCTATCGCTATTGGTGTTTTTCATAACGCAAACTCTTTTCTCTTCTCTTCAGGCTACTTTGATTAAATGTTTATCTGGAAGTTCGCACACGAAGTAATCAATATTGGAGTGATTTATTTGTTTTTGACTTAAATCATTGACAATAACAAGTAGTTAATTTAAGCACTTTTACTAACAGGCAGCAATAGCAAAATACAGTATGTATCAGACTCTATGGCTTTTTATTAACTATTTTATTGTTTATTAAGCAAATTGTTTTTCATTAGCATGACAATGCTATTTTATAGTAACAGCAAATGATTATATCTTTATTGTTTTAAATTAATTTTTCATTTTTCAATACAAATTTTTTCAAATAAGCAACGAGGGTATTATAGCTATGCCGACCATAACCGCTGCGGTTATGGCTGATTTTTCAGTGCCTACTGTTGCAAACGGTTAACACACAGAGCACTAATGGAGGCAGCCAGTGCATTAAACAGTATCGGTATCCAGTCCAGCAGCCAACTAAATAGCCAGTTTTGCAGAAGTGCGACTGAAAAGGCAATAATGGCGGCGGCTGCGCCGAGCAGAAAGCGCGGCAGACGCCGGACAAAACAAGAGCAGAATACGGCCGCCAATAGTGAAGGGACTAACGCAAAAAGCATGCAGCCACAGATAAGTACAAGAATAAGCTTGATATCATTAGAATTAAGTAAGCTGGTCTGCATCAAGGGCAGTTCACTATTGGCGCGCCAGTAAAATAATATAGTACAGAATAAAGCAGTGATGATTACACTGCTTAGCGTTTGCAGCATAAGTGCGGGCAGTCTGGCCAAAGCTGATGGATGGTGGGTATGGATCTGCTTGTGCTGCATGATACTGTCCCGTTCTGACCGGCCGGCTGACAGGAGCCGGCTGTGTTATTCAGTGTACCTGACAATGCCGCATACAGGTATGCTGTTTGGTGTTAAATATCTCTGACTACTCCGGCATGATACTAGATACTTTACCGCAGCCGGCGCAGAAAAAACCAGTGATTAAGCTTCGCTGGCACCAAATAACAGATTTTCTTTAATCGCACGGATTTTGTCCCGAATCTGTGCTGCCTCTTCAAACTGTAAATCACGTGCAGCAGCCTGCATGGCTTTTTCCAGTTTGGCGATTTCTTTAACAGCATCATCTTCGTTACGGATTTCTCCGACTTTGAGCTTACTGCGACCACGCCCTTTACTGCCGTTTTCATCGTGGTAAACGCCATCTATCAGGTCGCGTACCTGTTTTTTAATTTGCTGAGGCACGATACCGTGTTCTGCATTAAAAGATATCTGGCGGGCACGGCGGCGCTCGGTTTCATCTATGGCGGCTTTCATGGAATCGGTAATTTTATCGGCATACAGAATAGCTTTACCGTTAACATTGCGTGCAGCGCGGCCTATGGTCTGAATCAGGCTGCGGTGACTGCGCAGAAAACCTTCTTTATCCGCATCCAGAATTGCCACCAGTGAAACTTCGGGAATATCCAGCCCTTCACGCAGCAGATTAATGCCTACCAGTACATCAAACAATCCCAGACGCAGGTCACGAATGATTTCTACCCGTTCGACGGTATCAATGTCACTGTGCAAATAGCGCACTTTTACACCCAGCTCAGCGTAGTAATCAGTAAGCTGTTCGGCCATGCGTTTGGTCAGCGTAGTGACCAGCACGCGCTCCCCCAGCTCACGGCGGATATTGATTTCCGAGAGTAAGTCGTCTACCTGTGTGGCCACAGGACGGATAATGATTTCCGGATCCACCAGACCGGTGGGCCGCACCACCTGCTCGACTACCTGACCGGCATGTTCTTCTTCATATTTCGCCGGTGTAGCCGACACAAATATGGTTTGCGGCATCACCCGCTCAAATTCATGGAATTTTAACGGCCGGTTATCCCGCGCAGACGGCAGGCGAAAGCCATAATCCACCAGATTCTGCTTACGTGAAGCATCGCCCTTGTACATACCGCCAATCTGGCTGACGGTAACATGGCTTTCATCAATAAACATCAGCGCATTTTTGGGCAGATAATCCATTAATGTAGGCGGCGGCTCTCCTTCCGGTTTGCCGGAAAAGTGGCGTGAGTAGTTTTCAATACCTTTGCAAAAGCCCATTTCATAGAGCATTTCCAGATCAAAGCGGGTGCGCTGTTCAATGCGCTGCGCTTCTACCAGACGTCCTTCATGGGTAAACCATTTAATCCGGTCGCCCAGCTCCTGTTTGATGTTTTCGCATGCCCTCAATACGGTTTCGCGCGGGGTAACATAGTGGCTGGACGGGAATACTGTATAGCGCCCGACCCGCTGTTGCAGGCTGCCGGATATCGGGTCGAACAGCTGCATGCGGTCTACTTCGTCGTCAAACAGGCTGACACGCAAAGCCAGCTCAGAGCTTTCCGCGGGAAAAATATCAATCACATCACCGCGCACGCGGAAAGAACCGCGGGCAAAGTCGATATCGCCACGCTCATACTGCATGGCTACCAGACGCGCGATGATATCGCGCTGGTCGATTTTCTGCCCTTCTTTCAGGTGCAGAATCATCTGGTGATACTCATTAGGGTCACCAATACCATAAATGGCCGATACAGTTGCCACAATCACCACATCCTGACGCTGCATCAGGCTTTTGGTGGCACTCAGACGCATCTGCTCGATATGCTCGTTAATGGCCGAATCTTTTTCGATAAACAGGTCACGGCTGGGCACATAGGCTTCTGGCTGATAGTAATCATAATAGGAAACAAAATACTCGACTGCGTTTTCCGGAAAAAACTCGCGCATTTCCGCATACAACTGGGCGGCAAGCGTTTTGTTATGCGCCATGATAATCGCCGGCCGGCCGCTTTGCGCAATCACATTGGCCATGGTGAATGTTTTACCGGAACCGGTAACGCCGAGCAGAGTCTGGCCGGACAAACCGTCTTCCAGTCCCTCCAGCAATCCTTTGATTGCAGCCGGCTGATCACCGGCAGGGGGAAATGGCTGGTGCAGTTTAAACACACTACCCGGATACTGAATAACATCCATAAGTTGGTAACCTAAATAAAATTCAACTCAGCAAAAAAATCACGGCTGAAACAGCCAAAACCGCCGGCAGCGGTTTTGGCTTACAAATAAGGCCATTACAGGTAAAAAGCAAGTTTGAACATAATGCTTTATATCACTTCTGCTTGCTGAAATACTGGCTGCTGCCAGACTTTACTTTTTATGGTGGTTTTCTAACAATTCAGTTATTTAATCAGAAAGTTAATATTTCACAGCAGCCAATTATGTATATTATGCCAAGCCTGCCCTGCCGGTGGTTTTGCGTTAGCCGACAGCAGGCAATAGATGGTTGGTGAAATCATACTGCACTGTGTCTGGCTGTGTTGTAAACCCCGCTAACGGGTCTATTTTTATGCGCTTTTCCGGATTGATTTCTGTATTACAGCTTCAGAAATATTATAATCAAATCATTGATTACACCAACCAGAATAACCGGTGAGTACCGGCAGAATATTGCTATACAGGGGAAAAAATATTATGGGTAAACTTAGTCTGAGCAAATGCCAACCGATCGAAATTGATGCCGATAATCCGTTTAAAAACGATGTACTGGGCAGAGAGGAGAATATCACCGTTCTGACTCAATTTATTACCAGCTTTGAACAGTCTATTGTACTGTGTATTGATGGTGGCTGGGGACAAGGTAAAACCACCTTTATCAAAATGTGGCAGCAGTATCTGAAGAAACGGAATATAACTACTATTTATTTTAACGCATGGGAAAGTGATTATACTGACGATGCCTTAATTGCGCTGATTGGGGAAATTAGTTTATCCATAAAGAAATTAAAGCGGCTGGATAAATCTAAAGTCGATGAAGCATTTGAGTCTATCTATAAACATGGAGCCAATCTTATTAAAGTTTGTGTACCAGCTTTGTCTAATCTACTCGTTAAAACTGTTTCAGTTGGTTTAACCAATGCTGATGAACTAGCCAAAACCTTAGGTGCATTAAGTGAATCTCTGGTAAAAGAACAGATTAATAAATATGAAGCCTCACATAGTACTCTGAAAAACTTTAAAGAAGAATTAAGTAAACTGGCAACAATTTGTGCCAATGGCGAGGAACAAAAGCCGTTGGTAATTTTTATTGATGAACTGGATCGCTGCCGCCCTAATTTTGCGATTGAAGTACTGGAAAAAGCCAAACATTTATTTAATGTGAATAATATTATTTTTGTACTGGCAACGGATAAAACTCAGCTTAGCCATTCTATCAGAGCCGTGTACGGTCAAGGGCTGGATGTTAACGGCTATCTGCGCCGGTTTATTGATTTTGATTATCTGCTTCCGCTATCATCAAATGCACCATATATTATTCACTTAATGAATAAATTTTCACTTGAAAATTATTTCCAAAAAAAAGGACTTTATCGTTTATCAACTAGAGATTTTTTAGTAGACATTGTTCACAAATACAAATTAAGCTTAAGAGAACAAGAAGCTTTTTTTAATATTTTCAATGTTGTTATTAGAACGGAAAGTAATGCTCATTTAGGCCATTGGACAGTTCTTACAATCATTTTTTTAATTATATTAAAATTAAAATTTCCAGATTTATATAAAAGTCTGGATAACAAAAATGATACTAATTTTATTTCAAATACATTAGAAAATATTCGTTCTCATTGCACTCCAAATAATGAAGATTTTAATTATTACTTAGAAATAACAGAATACTTACTTTTAGAAATCTCGAAATCGTTTCTATCTCGTTCAACTTCATCACAAGAAATTATTGAACAGTATGTTAACAAATTTCATTTTGATGAAAATAAAAAAAATAGACTTGAGACAATTGGAGCTGATTATGGAAATCCCCATATAGATTTATCACAATTGTTTAACATAAAAAAAGCCATTGAATTTTCTAATTTATTCAAATTTAATTAATTTTCCGGATAGGTACTTATCTACATTTTTTTATTTTCCGTTTAGGAATAAAGAATTAATATCCAGAAATATTGAAAACTGCTGGCAAAAATAAAATTTGAATAAAAAAACCGCCACATAGGCGGTTGAGTATTTATTTTTTCGGTGTACGTTTAGAATAATCAATGGCTTTGTAATAATCTGCGCCACTGCCTGCCGGCGGTTTAGCTGCCTTTTTAAGACAGGCATTAATCACTGTTTCATCATTCAGTCTGAACTGTTTACTGTCCAGTTTACCGCTTAAGGCCTGATTTTTGATTTTTTTAGCGATATTGATTAAATCCTCACGTGACATGAAACCGGTCAGATTATAAATCCGGTTCTCTGCAATTTCCTTTTCAAGGCCGTTTCTTTTTATCAGATTATAATATTGCAGCATACCATTATTCAGATATTCTTCCGGCGTCCCTTTCAGAAACGCCGCTCTGATTTCGGTGGAAACAACATTATCGGCAGCAGATAAAGATTTCTGCCCTTTGTAAGCCATGTCATACTGATTATTGGCTGTGGATACAAAAGCTTTTAATGTAATGCACTGCGGCGGCAGATCATTCACATCGCTGGTTTCATAATTGTATTCTTTGGCAGCAGCACCGGCGGATATACAAAACAATAAGAAAGAGGTAAGCAGCAGTTTGTTCATACAGTTTTCCTGGTTAATCAGATATTGCTTTAACTTTATTTATCAAATCAGATAAAGCCAGAGCTTTTATTCAGACAGCAGACAATAAAGCTTAAATTCTGTTTCTCTTAATCCATGATAACTTCACAATAAAAATATCAATGAATTATTAATATTTAAAGATATAGTGTGTATGGTAAATAAGTTTTATATTTTTTATCTGTCGAAGTCATTTTCTCCGCATACTGAGCTGATTAATTACCGGAGTGATTTCAGTTAGTCGAATCAGCACTTTTTAGATAAATCTGAATAGCTTTGCTGGTGTATCCCAGAGTATATTGTGTGTCAGCTGTTTATCCTGCAACAGCATATTCAGCTGCGTAGACAGATAATCAGGAGTAATCTGCTGTTCAAATTGAGTATGCGGCCAGTCGCTGCCCCACATCAGCCGGTGGCTGCCCAGATTTTCTACTAATAAAGGGATGGCAGAAGCAAAGAATTTGTGACCTTCTGCTGCGGCAGCACTAATCCGGTATGCTCCCGACAGTTTGCACCATATCATTCCGCTACGCCCCCACTCGAGCAACTGCTGAAAACCATAATCGCGGGCAGGCTGACAATCCGAAGGCCGGCCGAAATGATCAATCACCACTTTCACATCCTGTTTGAGCAGTGTTGCAATCATGTCACTGAGTTTGTTACTGCGGCAATGTACTTCTACATGCCAGTTTAGCTCTTTTACTTTATCAAGCAGATTTTGCCATGAATCGGTTTGTAAATCCGGTTGGACACCATCAATAATATTCAGGCGTATACCGACAATACCGCCTTTATCCAGGGCTTCAAGTTCGGGCATTGTGATAGAGGGCTCAACACAGGCAACGCCTCTGAGACGGAGTTTAGTCTGTACAATAGCCTGAAGCATAAAGCTATTGTCATAACCCAGAAAACTGGGCTGAATCAATACGCCATGTGTACAGCCATGAGCATCCAGATGCGCCAGATAATCTGCCAGCGGCGCATTTTGTGCCGGTGTGTAGCGGCGGCCGGCTACCATCGGCAAATCCAGCATAAAAACATGGGCATGACTGTCTATAATACCCACCGACTCTTGATTCATGTTATTTCTCTTTCTCAATCTGCTATTTGTCAGATATCTGTCCGTCCTGATCAATTTCGCTTAAGTCGCGCCCTTTGGTTTCCGGTAACAGCAATACGCTAATGACCACGATTGAATAAGCCCAGCTGGCATCTATACCGATAGCTGAACCCAGCGACATTGAAGCACTCATATGCCCGACCAGAGGCGGAAATACAGAGGAAAGAATACGGCCGAAATTATAACAGAAGCCTACTCCTGCACCTCTGTATTTCTGCGGATACAATTCATTAAATACTGCCCCAAGACTGGAGGGAATACCGGCAGCAAAGAATCCCAGCGGAAAACCTAGAAACAGCATCTGGGTATTGGTTAAGGGGACAAACAGATAAATACGTACAGTAATCACACAGCAGATAGCAAAGCAGGCAACATTAAAACGTCTGCCGATTTTATCGAGTAAAACTGAACTGGCCATACAGCCACACCAGAAGGCAACGATGATTACTGCCAGATAGGCACTGGAATTGAGCACAGAAAGGTGGCGTTCTTCTTTCAGATACGTAGGCAGCCACGACATAATTGCATAATAACCGCCATGTGCGCCCAAACCCAATAAACCGCCCAGTAAAGTAGTACGAATCAGTGAAGGAGAAAAGATGCCGAACAGTGCTTCGGTAATAGGCATGCTATTTTCGTTTTTCGAAACTACACTAGCTTGTTTTACTGGCTCCTGTACATGCCGGCGTACATAGAAAATCAGTAGTGCTGGCAATAAACCAACTGCAAACATGATACGCCAGGCGAAAGTTTCTGGAGCCAGACTGAATACAATGGAAAATAGTATAACGGCCAGTCCCCATCCCACAGCCCATGCACTTTGTACTGTTGCCATCACTTTGCCGCGATACTGGCTGGAAATGGTTTCTGCCATCAGTACAGCTCCGGCTGCCCATTCACCGCCAATACCAAATCCCTGCAAAGCTTTCAGTACTAATAACCAATAATAATCGGTAACAAATGCTGCCAGAAATGTAAAAATTGCAAACCATATAATCATGATTTGCAATGTTTTAACACGTCCGCACCGGTCTGAAAGAGCTCCTGCAAACCAGCCACCCAGTGCTGAAGTGACAAGTGTGGCACTACTGAGTAAGCCGGCCTCCTCTCTACTGATAGCAAAATATACAATTAGTGACGGAATCACCAGGCCGAACATCTGAGTTTCCAAAGCATCAAGAGCCCAGCCACTAAAGCATGCCCAAAAAGTTTTTCTTTCATTCCCTGATACTGCCCGGTACCACGTAAACATAAAGTTTCTCTTTCTTTGTCTATTTTTGAGAATATGTATTTTTTTAAAGTTGCAGCAAATTAAATTTGTTTTTTTATACTTTATATTTTTAATTTGCTTCTGACAGCTCTCAGACCAATAAAAAAATACTATTTACTTTCTAATCAGATTAAACAGATGATAATTTGGTTACCGACCTCTTCAAAAATCATTAGTTAATTAAACATTAATATATATACAATTAATAAACCCTAACATAGAAAATTAAAAATAAACCATTTTCTATATAACTACAAATATATACAATAAAGTTTTGATTTCAAGCAAATGTACAAGTCTTTATTGCTTACAAATGTTATTAATTAATAAATTATTTTAATTCTAATAAATCTAATCTGTTTTGTGCAGACTTTTTTCTATTATCGTTTTTTTAACAATAAATTCTGAATATATTGTATTATTATATAATATTGTTCTAAAAATTATAAAATTATTAGAATTAAAGACTAGTATATTGGGTATTTAATCAATCTAATTGCCGGCAAAAATTTAAATTTTTATATTATTTGTCATATTTGCTGTGTAAAAAACGATTATTATGCTATATATATATAACTATAAAATATATATCTGGTTATTTTTATATGATCTATCGTTCTAATTAAATTTTATGCACGTAGCTTTAATTTTTAACCTTAAATTAATTTTAAGATGTTTGTTATTTTATTTTTGTTTATCCTTGATATTTTAAAGATGCTTTATCGGGACAAAAATTATAATTCAATGATTTTATTATAAAATTTTCCTTCATGAGTGCTGAATTTTCTTAAGTAATTTTGAATCAGAAATAATATCTTGAAATTAACTATCAGGAAAATGACAGAAAGAGTTGGAACAAGTTCTGAATTAAAATCATTGTACTATTTGTGAATTTAATTCTGCAATTTATATAAAATTTATAATATGAATTGATTATGAAATTTATTGATAAAATTTGACTAGAAAGAAATGCCTAAAATAGTTATGTATTCTGATTCCGGTAAAAAATACGTTGAATGAAGAAAGCTGTATTTCAGGATATCATCCTGATAAAACACTTAAGTATAATCTTACGATAACAAAAAATACTCTCTAAAACTGTAGTGATGAAAAAAACACCATCAATACTGGCGAAGTAATATTAACAATAAAACCAAAGCTGATTGCCACCGGTACAGCAGTAATACCGCCGGAGGATTGAATTACTGGCAAAGTAAAATCCAGACTGGTTGCACCACCTACGCTGACTGCTGTAGTAGGATAACGACGCATCAGTACGGGAATAAAAATAAGAGCAAAGAATTCGCGTGCCAGATCATTAAACATGGCAATACTGCCCCAGACTGCCCCGTAAGCCTGACTCATGATAATGCTGGAAAGTGAATACCAGCCATAACCGCTGCTGAGTGCCAGCCCTTTACTTACAGACACATCAGGCATAATCAGAGCAAATAGCAAACCGCCAAGCAGGCTGGCCAGTGTGAACAATCCGGCACAGATAACCCCGCGGCGATTGAGAAATACCTGATGCAGGGTAATGCCGCTGCTGCGCAATTGCATGCCCACCAGTAAAAGTAAAATTATCAGCGCTTTGTTAACAGCAGCCAGCGGGCTGCCCAGCCAGTCAAAAGAGAGATAATTACCGGCGATTAGCCCGGCGAGCAAACAGCCAACCTGCTTGAGACTGCCCATAATACTGGTATTGCCGGACTGGCCTGTTTGCTGCTGCCGGTTCAGCCGCCACGGATAACGGCGGTCAAACCAGATAAATATCAGTAGATTGGCTGCGATCAGGCAGATGAATAATACCGCTACAGTTAAGCTGATATTAGCCAGTTGTGCGCCCAGATCGGGCTCTTGCGCCAGTGATAATCCTATTAGAAATAAAATCAGATATACCAGCCATGCCAGCCCATAATTCAGCCAGTTTACAACCCGTGCCGGCGTGGGTATGCAAAATCCGATAAACAAGGGAATCAGGATGATTAGCAGGGAGATTAAATGTTGCATGGATAATTGTGTACGGCAGAATTAGGGATAATAAATGATTTAGCTACAGGCAGGTACAAAACAGGCAGCACATTGTGTGACAATGGCTGCCTGTGAAATACCCGTTCAGGTTTTACTGGTCAACGAAAGCGCGTTCGATAACGTAGTCACCACGCTGCCCCATTTTCGGGGAAATAGTCAAACCAAAGCTATTAAGTGTTTCACAGCTGTCTCTGAGCATTTCGGGGCTGCCGCAAATCATCGCCCGGTCGTCAGCAGGATTAATCGGCGGCAAGCCAATGTCGGTAAACAGTTTACCCGATTTCATTAAATCAGTCAGGCGCCCGTGGTGGATAAAATCTTCCCGGGAAACCACCGGATAGTAAATCAGTTTTTCACGTACTAATTCACCCAGATATTCATGATTGGGTAACTCTGTGGTGAAATGATCATAATAGGCCAAATCTTTTTTATAGCGCACGCCGTGAATCAGAATGATTTTTTCAAACTGTTCATAGATGTCCGGGTCTTTGGTTACGCTGAGAAATGGTGCCAGACCGGTACCGGTAGACAGCAGATACAGATGTTTGCCGGGGTTAAGGTCACCGACAATCAAGGTACCGGTAGGCTTTTTACTCACCAGTACTTCGTCACCCGGTTTCAGATGCTGTAAGCGGCTGGTTAACGGACCATCCTGTACTTTAATACTGAAAAAAGCCAGCTCTTCTTCCCAATTGGCACTGGCAATACTGTAAGCTCTCATCAGGGGTTTACCGTCTACCATCAGACCAATCATCACAAACTGACCATTCTGAAAACGTAATGATTCGTCCCGTGTGCAGGTAAATGTGAAATATGCGTCTGTCCAGTGATGTACGGACAATACTTTTTGTGTGTTATAGGCTGCCATTAATTATCCATGGTTAAGGAAAGCGGTATTATTAGCGTAAACCGAAAACACGCCAGCTTTCTGTTGCCATTCAGGGACATTTTATGTTCTGACCGCTGACGTAAGATGTGAATTTTAAGACAATTTGATGTGCTGTTCAATGGGTTTTAGAGTATTCACTTTAATAAAAATACTCTGTTCCAGGCAGTTTTATCTAAACAGCAGTAAATATATCAACAGGTTGCTATATGCATAGCAACCTGTTGAAGTTAATCCGGATTTATTTGCACTTACAGACGACCATGACACAGTTTGTATTTCAGACCGCTGCCGCAAGGACACGGATCATTGCGGCGTACGATAAGACCGCGTGCTTCCAGAGCTTCGGGGCTGAAATCTTCATCTTCCGCCACTTTGTCAGCAGCAAATACTTCGTGCTGCTCTTCTTCGGAGACCGTTTCAAAACGCACTGAAATCAGCATTGAAGCAACGGTATGGCGTATATTGCTCCACATGGCCTGAAACATTTCGAATGCTTCGCGTTTGTATTCCTGTTTCGGATTTTTCTGGGCATAGCCGCGCAGATGAATCCCCTGACGCAGGTAATCCATATCGGCCAGATGTTCGCGCCAGCGGCTGTCAATAATTTGCAGCATGATGTCGCGCTCAAATTTACGCATGGTATCGATGCCAACCAGCTCAACTTTATGAGCATAATCTTTTTCAACAATATCCAGCAAACGTTCGCATATGCTTTCATTATCGAGACTATTGTCTTCTTTAAACCAGTCGCTGATGGAAACATCTATATTGTAATCAGCAGCCAGTTTGTTTTCTAGACCGGAAATATCCCACTGCTCTTCCATGCTATTGGGCGGAATAAAGCTGTCTACAGTATCAACGATAGCATCATGGCGCATTTCCTGCATCAGTCCGTCAATGTCGTTACTGGCAAGGATATCAGCACGCTGATGATAAATAACCTTACGCTGGTCGTTGGCTACGTCATCGTATTCAAGTACCTGTTTACGCATGTCGAAGTTACGGTTTTCGACTTTGCGCTGTGCTCCTTCAATCTGACGGTTGAGCATTCCGGCTTCGATGGCCACACCGCGTTCAGGAGCCAGACGATTAAGAATCGCTGTTGCACGGTCAAGTGCAAACAGACGCAATAACGGATCTTCAAACGACAGATAAAAGCGGCTGGAACCGGCATCCCCCTGACGACCGGCACGGCCACGCAGCTGATTGTCGATACGACGGCTTTCATGGCGTTCGGTACCGATAATGTGTAAACCACCGGCAGCGATTACAGCATCATGGTCAATCTGCCATTGCTGCTGTAATTTGTCGATTTCGCTTTTTTTTGCTTCTTCGGTGAGACTGTCGTCGGCATTAATGGCATCTATCTGCGGTTTGATATTGCCACCGAGCACAATATCTGTACCACGACCGGCCATATTAGTGGCAACGGTAATCATGCCGGGGCGGCCTGCCTGAGCAATAATATCTGCTTCACGCGCATGTTCTTTGGCATTGAGAACATTGTGCGGCAAGTGTTCTATATTCAGTAAACCGGATATCAGCTCAGAATTTTCAATGCTGGTGGTACCAACAAGGATTGGCTGACCTTTGCCATGGCGCTCTTTGATATCAGCAACGACAGCTTCATATTTTTCTTCAATAGAACGGTATATCTGGTCGTTCAGATCTTTACGTACCATTGGTCGGTTTGTCGGAATAATAACAGTTTCCAGACCGTAAATACTCTGGAATTCGAATGCTTCTGTATCGGCTGTACCGGTCATACCGGCCAGTTTGTCGTACAGGCGGAAGAAATTCTGGAAAGTAATGGAAGCCAGTGTCTGGTTTTCCTTGTTGATTTCCACGCCTTCTTTGGCTTCAACAGCCTGATGCAGACCATCAGACCAGCGCCGGCCAGCCATCAGGCGGCCGGTAAATTCGTCGACGATGACTACTTCACCATCCTGAACAACATAATGCTGGTCGCGCTGGTAGAGTGTATAAGCACGCAGCGCAGCCATCAGATGATGCATCAGCATAATATTGGTGGTGGAATACAGGGAATCGCCTTCCTGCAGTAATCCCATTTTGGTAAGAATCTGCTCGGCATGCTCATGCCCCTGATCGCTGAGCACTACCTGCCGGGCTTTTTCATCTACCCAGTAATCGCCCGCACCTTCTTCGCTTTTCTGGGCAATCAGCTGTGGCGGAATCTGATTCATTACCTGATAAAGCGTAACGTTGTCGTCGGCCTGACCGGAAATAATTAATGGTGTACGGGCTTCGTCAATCAGAATGGAGTCTACTTCATCAACTACTGCAAATGACAGATCACGCTGCACTTTTTCGCTCAGATCACTTACCATATTGTCGCGTAAATAATCGAAGCCGTATTCATTATTGGTACCGTAAGTAATATCAGCCATATAGGCAGCTTTTTTATCAGCATGATCCATATTACTGATAATGATGCCAACAGACATGCCCAGAAATTCATACAGCGGGCGCATGATTCCGGCATCACGTGCAGCCAGATAATCATTCACGGTAACTACATGTACACCCTTGCCGGCAAGAGCATTCAGATAAACGGCTGTCGTGGCGACCAGTGTTTTCCCTTCGCCGGTACGCATTTCGGCAATTTTGCCATAATGCAATACCATACCGCCGATAAGCTGCACATCAAAGTGCCGCATACCCAGTACACGCAGACTGGCTTCACGGCATACGGCAAAAGCTTCTACCAGCAGGCTGTCGAGTTTTTCTCCATCAGCCAGACGTTGTTTGAACTCAGCAGTTTTAGCCTGTAGCTCAGTATCGCTTAATGCCTGAATTTGTGGTTCGAGTGCATTGATTCTGGATACTTCTTTACGATATTGTTTCAAAAGCCGGTCGTTGCGGCTTCCGAGAATTTTTTTAGCTAAGTTTTTCAACATAAATCAACAGTCCGGCACCTGCAGGCGCAATAAAAAGTAAGCGTGAAATGGAGAATTTTAACACAAGCACCCACACTGCTGTGCGGCTGTTTGCATACCTGTGTTAATTATGTGCAATCTGAAACTGTTCAGAAGTTACTGATTGCTGTTTAGGTGCTTAATATAATGGTAAAACTGTTTTTTCCAAGCGCTGTCTGTGGTAAAAGATGCTGTTGCTGCTGTGGTTAATACAGCAGTGTCTATAAAAAAATATCATCTGCAATGCAGATGATAATGTGGTTAAGAAATATCGAGAATGGTTAAATTTAGCTGTAAAGGCTATGTTATTGTTACGATTTTGTTTTTTTAAATGATTAATAATCAAATCGTAAGCAGCCAAAATAAAATTCACCCTGTTTCGAAGTTTTGTCTCGTCCGATAAGAATTGTGTCTGGATAGGGATTATCAGCAGTTACGTCAGTTGTATATTGATAGTACTGGTTTATATTATCGCCCCAGGAAAGAGTCTCTTTTAACTGAACCGGTACGGGTTTGGCACCAATAGATTTAGCAAATCTGGCCATATCGCCTTTGGCTATGGCAAAAAAATATGAACCGCTATCGCCCTGATATCGAACAACAGAAACAGAAGTATTTGCAATCTGCAGCGGTTTAGTAAAGCGATATTCCAGATCAATAAGGCCGTCTTTTTCGAAATTTTTTACAGTAATTTTTTGTTTATTAAGCTGTGTAGTTATACCTGAATCACGTGCATCAACAGGTTCGGCTTTGCACAATAGCGCAGCCTTGAATTGATTGCTCAATACTGTATTAGTTTTTGCAATTGCTGCCCCCCCAGCTAAATTGAAAATAAGTAAACAACTGCATAAAAGTATATTTTGTGTTCTCATGTTTTGACCCTAATCATAAATAAATATAATAATTAGATTAAATGATATTTTTGCAAAACAAAACGTACTAGCTGATAAAGTATTATAGCTAAAATATTATCATAATAAAATCAATGTGTATATTCAAACCTCAATATGATTCATAATCAGAAATGATTAGTTTACTTATTTCTGCAAAAATCCTATTCTAATCGTTTTTTTCACTTAAGCTGCGTAATGCTGCTGCCAGTTCCGGATGATGGCTTAAAGCCTGAGCCGAACGCATCAATGCATTACGAGCTACAGGGCTTAAACTGGCATTTTTAATCACCTTCTGCTTTGAATCTGCTGGTTTTACTCTAACTTTTATATTTTCAATGGTGATATCAATTTTTTGTATTTGTGGTAATAGTGCTGGCAACACCATGCGTAAGCGTGAAGCCACCATACTATTATGAGCAATCACTACCAGACAGCCAGCACGCACACAGGCCACATTAAAATGAGCACACAGACTGGCTGGTAGCTCCTGTTTAAGGCATGCACTCAACCGCTGCCAGTGTGCAGACTGCACCAGTAAATGATTCAGCTGAGCATTCGTTTTGCCGAAACGGTTTAAATTCATTTTAAATACTAACGTAAATTATTCGAGATACAATGGCATTCACCATTTATTTAAATAGCGATGAACGTTATTTATAATCACTTTTAAATATTGATTTAAAAACAATTATTATAAATTACTAAGCTGCGTAAGCAGTAATTACTACGAACTCATCTACATCAACTATAAACAATAACATGCAGTATATTTTTATAAAAACAAATTTGCATTTATTCTTCCATGCACACAAACACAAATATTGCATAATTTTAAATAATTTAATATTATTGTAATGATTAATAGCTTTTTCTATACAAATAGCTATATATATTGACATACTTTTGCATATTATAAAAATATATAGTAAAATTGAAGGTGGTATTGAATTCAAAAATTTACTGCCTCTCAATAAAACAATAGTCTATTTAGTATTAAATTGTATTTGTAATATTTTACTGAACAATAGCAAATGATTAAATTTCATTTAATTTTTTAGGGCAATCAAAATCAGGAGAATTTCTAATGACATGGGATGTTAACAAAGCCGTCACTCACCTTAAGAACCATGCGGAGCCAAGCTCAAAAGGGTACTGTGGTAAATATGTTAGAGAAGCCATTGAAGCAGGTGGAATTCGTTTAATTAGAAAAAACTCGGCAAAAGACTATGGCTCAAGTTTAAAAACAGCTGGGTTTACTGAATATTCTTCTGTTCCCCCTGGTGGCTATGAAGCTGGCGACGTTGCTGTAATACAGAAACCGGATGATCAACATGAACATGGTCATATGCAAATGTATTCTGGCGCTCAGTGGATTTCAGATTTTAAACAACAAGATTTCTGGCCCGGTTCAATTTACACCGAAAAAACTCCTTCATATAAAATTTATCGAATGGAATAAGTAAATCCATAATGAGTCATCAACAGTAATACGTAGCTCCATTGGATCGGCTTTATGTTAAAGCAATAGTATATTAACCATTTAAAAGCCGTTTTCCATAATAATCTGTCCGGGTATTCTGTTGCGGTGCATGCTATAGCCCATATCCAGTAAGGTCTGAAAAGTATCGGTAACCATGGCCGGATTACCACACAGCATAAAACGGGTTTGTTCTTGGTTGAAATTCAAACCCAGACCTTCTGCCAGCGTACCATTCTGCAATAATTGCGGCAGACGCTGATCGAGTGCTCCGGCAGTTGGTTCACGGGTAACTACCGGCTGGTAAGTCAGTTGATCTGTATATTCGCCAATCAGAGGGTGATGGATTAACTCGTTTATATGCTGGCTGAAAATCAGTTCTTTGGCATATGAAACGGAATGTACCAGCCCGATATGCCGGAAACGTTCCCAGACAGCAGGCTGTTGCAGCATAGACAGAAACGGTGCAATGCCGCTACCGGTACTGAGCATAACCAGTTGCTCGCCATCAGTAAACCGTCCCGGCAGGAAAAAGCCAAAAGCGGTTTTATCCAGCAGTATAGAGTCGCCCGCCTGCAATTGTGCCAGCCGGGCGCTCATCGGTCCACCTTCAATCAATACTACAAAGTATTCCAGTGTATCTGCATATTCGGCAGATACAACAGAATAGGCACGCCAGATAAAACCTGCGCCGTCTCGAAAACCCAGACGCGAAAACTGACCGGCACTGAAGCGATAGGCTTCAGGCCGAGTGATGGCAAAAGTCAGCAGTTTCGGGGTATGCTGTTTAACCCAGAGTACGGCTTCTTCAGTAAACTTGGCTTCTGCGGCAGCCTGCATGCAGTTATTCCTGTGTGTGTACCACCGGCTGAACGGTGACAGTATGATTACAGTCTGATATCAATATCCTGATATTTACGGCTGGCTTCGGTATTCCTGATTTCAATACCATCACTTACAGCCCATTCACCATCGGTAATACGCTGGTATTGCAGGCTGAAACTGCCATCGCCGATTTTATGCAGGGTAAAGGTTTCGCCCGCTGGAATATAAAAAGAGCGTATAGCGGTAAATTTACCGGCACGCAATTCATATAATTGGGCAAATACCGGCGATTGCAAGGAGGTGGCATGTACAACAATATTGTTATCGCCACGCTGACGCAAAACTGGATAGCCGGAAACATAAGCAGCTTTAAGCGGGAAAGACTGCCCGTTAGGGGCCGTTGTAACTGATTTGCTGGTGTGCTCATTAACAGTATTAACCGTGGGATGAGCCAGTTTCCACCATACTCCGCCCATAGCAATCAGGATAGCAATCCCCACAATCCACAGCCAGCCATGGCCGCGATCATGCAGATCAATTATTTTCTCCTGATGGTTAGGTAATAAGACTGGTGGCGCAAATGTTGTCTGTCTGCGCGCCAGCAAGGCTGGCGAAACCCTTGCCTGCAGGCTTTGACGCGCAATCCATACATCATGATGATGGCGCTGTTCCGGATCTGATAATACTGCATATGCTTTGTTAATTTCGGCCATAAGCCGATGCGCCTGCGGATTATGCGGATTGCGATCCGGATGGTATTTTTGTGATAAAGCCCGATAGGCTGCACGAATGACTTCGTCAGATGCCCCCTGAGCAACATTTAATACTTCATAATAATTGTGCACGGATTCTTCACTTACACAGGTTAAATCAAGGTATTGAGTGCGTGATTGATATCATTCCAGATATCTTCAATGTCTTCAATACCCGCTGAAATACGCAGCAGACCTTCACGTATGCCCAATGATTCTTTAACTTCCTTACTCATGCCGCTATGCGACTGGCTGGCACTGTGATTAATCAGGCTTTCCACTCCGCCAAGACTGGCCGCCATCCGAATCATGCGCAGATTTTTTATCACACTATTGGCTGCTTCGCGACTGTTCTGATGTAAATAAATGGAAACCACTCCGCCAAAACCATGCTGCATCTGTTTACAGGCGATATCATGATGTTCATGCTCCGCCAGACCGGGATAAAATACTTTTTCTACTGCCGGATGCTGCTGCAAGCGTCTGGCCAGTTCAGCCGCATTGGACAAATGCCGGTCCATACGCACAACCAGTGTTTTGATACCGCGTAATACCAGTGCGCAGTCCATCGGACCGGCCACGCCGCCGGTATTAATACTCAAGGCACGTAATAATTTTGCATGTACAGGATCTTTTACAACAACAATACCCATCAGCACATCTGAATGTCCGCACAGGTATTTGGTTGCGGAATGAAAAACAATATCCACACCCAGATTCAGCGGATTCTGTACGTAGGGTGTCGCAAAAGTATTATCCATACCGACAATGGCACCGGCAGCTTTGGCTTTAGCAGACAGTTCGGCGATATCTATCAGACGCAGCAGCGGATTACTCGGAGTTTCCAGCCATACCATTTTTACTTTGGTCTGCTCCAGTATCCGGTCAAGGTTATCTGGATTGGTAAGATCGGCAAAAATAACATTAACACCCCACTGAGCGTATACTTCAGTTAATAAATCATAAGCTCCGCCATAAATATCAGCTACCGCAACAATGGTATCACCCGGCCGCAGAAAAGTGCGCCACACAGCATCGATTCCGGCCATACCACTGCCATAGGCAAAACCAGCACAGCCATTTTCCAGCTCGGCGACTGTGTCTTCAAGTACTTGCCGTGTCGGATTGGAAATACGCGCATAACGAAACGGAATATTTTCGCCGATTTCATTCATGGCGAACATGCTGTTCTGATAAATAGGCGGCATTAGGGCACGGTTATGCTCTTCCGGCTGATAACTGGAATGAATGGTCTGTGTGGCAAATTTCATATTTTCTCCGGTTGATTACTGGTTTTGCTGTTCAGACAGCTGTTTATACGGGTAACGACATTAGTACTGAGACTGCTAGTTTAGCACGCACTCTGGTTATCGGGCAGCATGCTGTTTCTTTTACACTAATCCCGACTGATTTGCTCGGAATTAAGGCATACAGTATAATTTTATGCCTTATATGCCGGTGGTTTATGTGGTTTAAGCATACTGCGCCGGCTGGATTTAGATTTGTTTTGCAAGGAAAATTATCAGAATGGACACTATTGCCGACGTGCAAAGCAGTGTTGATAAACGCAATATGCCAATCAATCAGGTTGGTGTGAAAGGCTTACGCCTGCCGCTGAGTATTATTTGTGCTGCAGGTAAACAACATACTGTTGCTGATTTAACCATGACTGTGTCACTGCCTGCCGAACAGAAAGGCACACATATGTCACGCTTTATTGAGTTAATGCAAACACAGCAACAAAGTATTGATTTTGCCGCACTGCGGCAGCTGACTATCGCCATGTTAGAAAAACTTCAGGCAACAGCTGGTAAAATCAGTATTCGCTTTCCTTTTTTCCGGCAAAAGCAGGCTCCGGTAAGCGGTATTTCCAGTCTGCTGGATTATGAAGTGGTACTCAGTGGCGAAATTCAGGCCGGTATTTATCAGCAGACATTGCAGGTTATCATTCCGGTTACCAGTCTGTGCCCATGCAGTAAGGAAATATCTGCTTACGGGGCGCACAATCAGCGCTCACATGTTACTGTTACGCTGGTATGTACTGAGGCAATCGCTATTGAAGAAATTATTGATCTGGTCGAACAGCAGGGCTCATGTCAGTTATACGGGTTACTGAAACGGCCGGATGAAAAGTATGTCACTGAATATGCTTATGACAATCCTAAATTTGTTGAAGATATGGTGCGTGATGTTGCTACCGCGCTAAAAGCCGATACACGTATTCAGTCTTTTACGGTGGAAAGTGAAAATTTTGAATCTATTCACAACCATTCTGCCTATGCGCTGATACAATACCCGTAAACTGATTATTCAGACTTAATTTATATCTGGATATCACAATCAGAAAGCATTAAAGGGGGATAAATGACTACCCTGTTTTGTTCTGCCGGTAGTCTTTTTCTATGTTGATTATCCAGGCTGGAATTACACTGGCTACTGTGACCATTTTATGTATCACATTCCTACTCGCTTATATGTCTGTGCGACGTCCCTGCTAAAACTGTTATTTGTGCTGCCGGCTTTGTTACTGGGTCTGAATAGTGCGGTACTGGCTGCTGACAATAATAATTTATTACCGCCTGAACAGGCTTTTATACCGGAACTGGTTGTACATGATCAGGATATCCACGTATATTTTATTATTGCCGAAGGTTATTATCTGTACCAGAATAAAATTCAGATTAATACCGAACCGGCTGATATGTTTGGTAGCGGACATTTTATCCAGCAGGGGCAGCAGAAAAACGATGAGTTTTTTGGTACACAGCAAGTTTATTACGATCATGCGGATGTCGTCTGGCGCTATAGTGCCAAAGGTGCACAGACTGTTCCGTATAAGTTAACTCTATCTTATCAGGGCTGTGCGGACGCGGGGATTTGTTATCCACCGGTTGAAAATACATTAACCATCAGCCGTACCGGCAAATATCATATTACACCCCAGCTGCCGCATAATCAGCCCGGTCTGCCGGATACTTTTACTAATCCTCCTGCTAAAGCTCCGCCACCAGAGTTGTCAGGTAGTGCAGGTGGTGACAGTTTATTTCAGCTCTCCCGTGCGACTCTGATTACCAACTTAATGACTTTTTTTATTGCCGGCATGGGTTTAAGTCTGACAGCATGCATGTATCCGCTGCTGCCGATAGTTTCAGCTATTGTGATGGGTACCCGGCAGAAAACGTCTAAATTACGGGCATTTATCCTGTCTTTTGTCTATGTACAGGGACTGGCCTTTACTTACACTATTGTCGGCATTGTCACAGCCCGTACCGGAGCCTTTCTAACCGGCTGGCTGCAACAGCCTGCAGTAGTACTGACTGCCGCAGCCATACTGGTGATTCTGGCATTATCAATGTTTGATTTATACAGTATTCAGTTCCCGGCACGCTGGCAGGCTTTTTTTCAGCAAGCAAGCGGCCGCTTTCGTGGCGGACATTTGCTGTCTGTACTGGTAATGGGAGCATTATCAGCACTGATTGTTGGTCCGTGCGTTGCCCCCCCGCTGGCTTTTGCTCTGGGTTATATCGGACAGAGCGGTGATGCCACACTGGGCGGTATGGCTCTGTATGTTATGGCTCTGGGTACCGGCATTCCGCTGATTCTGATTTCTGTATTCGGTGTGCATATCCTGCCCCGCGCCGGTAACTGGATGGTTGGTGTCAAATATCTCTTTGGCCTGATGTTACTGGGTGCAGCCACCTATATTGCCACTCCGTTTCTGAATTACTATCTGGTAATCACTATTTATACTCTGCTAATGCTGATACCGGCTATCTATTTAGGCTGGCAGTGGTATCACTCGCAAGGACGTCAACGCTGGTTTAATGCGATTACCGCTTCACTGTTTCTGGCTGGCGGGATTGGTTTTGTATCAGCCAGCATAATGAACTATGCTACTCCTCTGCATCGTTTTCTTACTTTAACTCCGCCAAGCGGTCAGCATTTCGGACGTTATTTCGATAAACCGGAACAATTACGTCTGGCCATGCAAGAGTTGTTTGATGAGGATCCGGATAAACCGGTAATAATTGATTTTTATGCTGACTGGTGTATATCCTGCAAAGAAATGACCGCATTCACCCTGAATAAAGCTTCGGTCAGACGGGTAATTGAAGAAAAGCGTTTTTTACAGATTGATGTAACCAATAATACGCCGGCTCAGCGCAGAATGTTGCAACGCTATGGTCTGTACGGACCGCCGGGATTATTTGTTGTACACAGTAACGGTTATCGCAGCCAGCCACTGATTGGCTATGTACCGGCACCAGAACTATTAAGCTGGTATGATAAACAAGTACAGAAAGTACAATAAATCAACAGCCTCTTTGTCTGCAAAGAGGCTGTTGCACAGAACACAAACAGTACACACTTATTTTTGTTTGGGTGTACTCAATCCTGATAATGACGATCAGCTACTTTCAGAGTGCGCCGTGCCAGTGCCAGATTGGCTGTTTTTCGGTCGAGTACCATAAACATAAATACACTTTTTACGTTCTTCATCGGCCTCAATAAATAATATTGTTTATGCAGGCTGATGAGAATATCATCTATAACATCTTCATTTTTGTCCTGACCATAAAGGCGCTCAATAGCCTTAACTTCTGAACGCACAATCTCGGTATTGCCGGCGGACAGAATGTCAAGGTCCATACCTGAAGGGCTGACCCCGTCTATAAACATTCCGCTTTCATAATCCACGACAGCACACGCCATGACACCTTTAGTTGCCGCTAACTCATCAATGACGCCATCAAATCTCACTGTGATATCCTTCTTTTATTACCATACAAATTTATGGCAGGGTATTTAATTATCTATTTTCCAATTTTTTCCAGCTTTTGACTAGTATTAACTATTTTTTATTAAAATTTTTTAGTTTAAATTCTGTAAATATACTTTTGTGTCAACGCAATAAAAACAGCTAAAGGCGCAAAATCATGTTTGACTAATCGCTCAATCAGCTCCAGCACAGCTATAATAACAACCTTAACTGGTGCCGGATGCTGTTATGCTGTATGTTTATCAATCCAATCAATTATCTGATTTAGCTGCTTTATTTGCCAGTGTATATCAGCATACTTCACCACAGTCAGCATGGGCAGTAACAGAAATCGTGGTACAGAGTCAGGGCATGCGCCGCTATCTGAATCACTATCTGGCACAGGAACACGGTATTGCCGCCAATCTGCATTTCAGTCTGCCTGCCAACTATATCTGGCAGTTAACTCATCTGGTATTACCGCAAACGCCGGCACTTAATCCGTTTCAGGCAGATGTACTGCGCTGGCGTTTACTGGGATTGTTTCATAGTCCGGTATTCAAACAGCCGCAATTATGTCAAACTGCTGCGGCACTGCAATCGTATCTTGATAGCAGTACACAGGCACCTTACCATCTGGCCGGAAAACTTGCTGATATGTTTGACCAATATTTAATCTATCGCAATGATTGGATAAATATTTGGCAGGAAAACAAGTCTGCTAATCTGGGTGAAGATGAACAATGGCAGGCAGAATTATGGCGCTGGCTGAGCAATGAATCAGATTTACCGCATCGTGCCGGCTTAATGCAGGATTTTCTGAGTAAACTTGGTCCGGAACATCTGCCGGAGCGGATTTTCGTATTTGGTATTGCCACACTGGCACCGGTTTTTCTGCATGCATTACAGGTAATAGCCCAATATACTGATGTGCATATATTTGCAGTAAACCCATGTGCTGAGTACTGGGGCAATGTTGTCTCAGCAGATATGCTGCTCAATAGTCAGGAAACTGACCTGAGTGTGGTTGGTCATCCTTTACTGGCCAGTCTGGGCAAACAAGGGCGGGATTTTTTTGATGCACTCAATGATATGGGTGAAGTAGTGTATATGCCTTCTGTCTATGCTCAGTGTGATGAAGTGGCAGATACTCTGTTACACCGTCTGCAAAACGATATCCAGTGCCTGCAACATCCGAAACAGCCTGAACCACCCTACCGGCTGCAGGAATATGACAATTCCATTCAGATTGTGGCGGCGCATTCCTGCCTGCGTGAACTGCAAATTCTCAAAGAGCAGCTGATTCAGGACCTGGCCGCACATCCGCACTGGCAGCCGCAGGATATTGCGGTACTTACACCACATATTGAGCCTTATCTGCCTTTTATCCACGCTGTATTCGGACAAACGCAGGGCGACACGCCTGCTCTGCCTTATAATATTGCCGACGTTAAAATCAGCCTGCATGAACCACTATTGCAATTATTCGAAAAACTGCTGCAACTGATGCAGAGCCGGTTTGATATTGAAACTGTGCTGCCTTTGCTGGATGAATCTGCTCTGCGCGCACGTTTTGATTTAAATGACAGCGATACAGAACTGATTCACCGTGTCTGGAGCGAACAGGGAGTGCGCTGGGGCGTGGATGCAGATATGCGTCATGAATATGGCGGACAGGGTAAGCACTTTACCTGGCAGCAGGTGCGCGAACGTACGGTACTGGGCTGGCTGCTGCCGGATAATAAAAATCATGCACTGTGGCAGCAACAGCTTCCATGGTTTGGTGATATCAGCCAGACTGAGACTCTGGCGCGCGCCCAACAATTAATAGACTGTCTGATTAAACATCATACCTGCTGGCAAAAAGCAGCTACCATTCCCGAATGGATTGCGCGTACACGACAACTTCTGCGGGATTTAGCCAATACCGATTCTCTGTCCGGACATGCCATGCAGCAACTGGAAACCAGTCTGGCAGACTGGCAGGCACAGGCAGCACTGGCACAATTTAATCTGACTATTGAGCCAGTCATTGCAATCGAATATTTGCAGAATCATTTATCCACTACCCGTCAGGCCGGATTTCTGCGCGGCGGGATTACCTTTTGCAGTATGGTACCGATGCGCAGCCTGCCCTTTCGCTGTCTATGCCTTCTCGGTCTGAATGACGGTGAATTTCCCCGTACTACCAAATCTGCTGCTTTCGACCTGATTGCTCAACACCCGCGCCGCGGCGATCGTGCCCGTCGCAACGATGACCGCTATCTGTTTCTTGAATCTATTTTAAGTGCGCGCGAAAAACTGTATTTGTCGTATATCGGTAAAGATATTCGCAAAAACGAAGAACTGGCCCCCTCTGCTCTGCTTTATGAGCTGACCGATGTTCTGGCCGCCATGACCGGCTGTAATCCGCTGGTATTTAATCAGCAGCATATTATCCGACACCCGTTACAACCCTTTTCCTATCGCTATTTTAACGGTGATTTAGTCAGCTGCCGCAGTGATTACGCCACAGCCCTGAATCAGAATATAGATAAGCCTGCGCCATTTTATGCAAAAATAACTGAACCGGAAAAACAGAATCAGGAAGTTGATATTGAATCCTTTATCCGGTTCTGGCGTAATCCGGTACGTCACTGGCTTCAGCAGCAGTTACAATGGCAGGCACCCTATCAGGAAACACCAGTCAGTGCAGCAGAACCGTTTGCAATTGAAAACAGTACATCGATTTATACTGCCTATACCCGTGCACGCCGGCAGCATCTGGACTTTGCTGAGGTAGATGCAGCACTGGCAGTAAGCGGACTGGTGCCTGAAGGCGAGCTGGGCGTGATTGTCAGCCAGGTTTTACGCAATCAGACACTGGCTTTGGACAGCAGCATACTGTTCAGTCCCGCTGTCGCCGATATTGCCTTTATTTTTGAACATGAACAGTTACAGCTAAGTGGCAACATCAGTCGTTTACATCAGTGCGGGCAGCTGATTGAACGGAATCACGCCCCGACAGCACCGGATAATATTGAGTTATATCTGCGCCATTTACTCCTCTGCGCTACTGAAAGCGAAGGTGCACAGGACACATATGAGCTTTATCCGGCCAAACCGCGCATGCTGGTAGCAATGAGCCAGATTGATGCACAAGCGCAACTGGCTTTATGGCTTGAGTATTACCGGCTGGGTCAAAGCCGGCCACTGCCTTTTTTTCCGAAAACCAGCCTTACCACAGCCCTTAAATGGTATCGTAACCGGCAAAAGAAAAACCGTACGCCCGAATATGGTGCCGAAGAACGCAGCACCGCGTTTAAAGTCTATGCAGACAGCCATAACGGAAAACCGCAGGCAGACTATCCCGAGGTAGCTCAGGTATTTGGCCGCGATGAAGAACTGCCGATTGACACCCCGCTGTTCTGGCAACTGATTGAAGAATTACTGCTGCCCATGACAGCAGTGTTGGAAACCGCTGATAAATTATAATGAGCCAAGCATTAAATCCGATTACCATGCCCTTAAACGGCAGCAGCCTGATTGAAGCTTCTGCCGGTACCGGGAAAACCTTTAACATTGCCGCCCTGTTTGCACGGCTGGTGTTACTGGAACGCATGCCGGTTGACGCTATTCTGGTGGTCACTTTTACCAAAGCAGCTACAGCGGAGCTGAAAACCCGTTTGCGTACCCGCCTTAATCAGGCTCTGGCTCTGTTACAAAATAATCTGCCTGCGGAACAGAATGACCCGGTACTGCAACAGCTGATTGACTGTGCCCGCAGTCAGGATGATGATGCCAGCCTGATTCTACGCCTACAGGCAGCCATTACCCAGTTTGACCGTGCAGCCGTTTACACCATTCACGGATTCTGCCAGCGCGTACTCACTGATTATGCCTTTTTATGCCAGACACCATTTGATACGGAAACTATTGAAACTGATCCGGAAATGCTGTGCCGGTTTGCCGAAGACTTCTGGCGGCAGCAAGTAAGCAATAACAGCAGCATGGCTACTCTGGCCGTCGCTTACAAACTTACCCCTGCCCGGCTTATGCAGGAAATGGGACGGCACTGCGGCATGGTAGATTTACAGGTACGCCAGCCGCCGGTTGCGGATATAGCCAGCATAAATAACTGCTGGCAACAGGCATGGCAGAGCGTATGTACACATTTCAGCCTTATTCAGGATTCATTCTGGCAGTTACATCAGCAGCTAAATGGCAAAATTTACCGCCAGAAAAGTTATCAGCAGCTTTTCACCGACCTTCAGCTGGTAATGGAAAACGAAGTAAACTGCCATACTTTTTCATCTTCTGTACTGGAAAAATGTGCCAAACTGGCTTCATCCCTGCTACAGGAAAACACCAAAAAAAATCAAACACTCAATAATGAGCTGATAGCTAACATTGCCCCACTGGTCGAACTGGCAGAAGCTGTTACTGCCATGCTGACTGCAGAAGACAGCATATCACTGCAATTACAGCTGGACTGTTTTAACTACGTGCGCCAGTGTCTGAATCAGCACCGGCGCAACAGCCACCAGCGCAGCTTTGACGATTTACTGGCAGATCTGGGGCTGGCACTGTCTGCAGATAATCCCATGTCTGAAACACTGGCCGCAGCACTGGCACAAACATGGCAGATTGCACTGGTAGACGAATGTCAGGATACTGATCCGTTGCAGTACCGAATTTTCAAAACTGCGTTTGCCGAACAAAACCGCCCGCTTATTATGGTGGGTGACCCGAAACAGGCTATTTACCGTTTTCGTGGTGCTGATATTCACGCCTATCTGCGCGCCGCTGCCGATACCCCGCCACAGCAGCGTTATACTCTGACCACCAATTACCGCAGCCATCAGGCACTGGTACAGGCCATTGGTCACCTGTTCAGCGGCAAAAAGCTGCCTTTTATTCTTGAGGGTATCAGCTATCCGCAGGTTCAGGCACAGGCAGAAAATAACCGTCTGCATTACAGTCACGGCAATACTGTTATACCAGCGGTAGTGGTGCGCTGGCTGCATGAAAAAATAGATGTCAGCGAGAAGGGAGCGGAAATTATCCCGAATAAAGACAGTCTGCGGACACGTGCGGCCGAATATTGTGCCTATGAAATTGCCGGCATGATTAATCAGGGTATGCGCGAAGAACTGCTACTGAGTAACCGGCCGTTACAGGCTGGCGATATTGCCGTATTGGTGCATTCACATAATGAAGGCCGCATGATTGCCGGCGCATTGAAACGCTGCGGCATCATGAGTGTCTCTCTTGGTAACCATTCGATTTTTTCCAGCACTGAGGCACAGGCTGTCGAGGCTCTGTTACGTTTCTGGCTGCAACCGCAGCGCACTGAAACATTACGCTTTATCCTTGGCGGTGTTCTGTTCGGCTGGACAGCAGCACAGCTGGCAGATCTGAACCAAAATGAAAATACACTGAGCGAATGGATACAGCTGGCACTGCAAACCCGCGAACAATGGCAGCAGTATGGTATTTATTCTGCCATACAGTGGTTTGCCGGCCAGACCGGTATGGAAATCAGATTACTTACGCAGCGCAATGAGCGCAGTCTGACCAATCTGTGGCAGCTGGCCGAATTACTGGCTGATGCTGAACAAACCCTGCCGACGGCCAACGCCCTGCTGAACTGGCTGACCAGTACCATCAGCAACGAGCGGTCAGCAGGTGAAAGCAGTCTGCTGCGACTGGAAAGTGATGAAGCACTGGTTAAAATTGTGACCATGCATGCTTCCAAAGGGCTGGAGTATCCGGTGGTATTCTGTCCGTTTGCATGGGATGGTAAAGAGGCCATTAATAATCAGGAACACTGGCAACGTCTGCATCAGCAGGATAAAGTGGAACTGATTGCCAATAGTTTGCTCAGTGACAGCGACCGGGAGGAGCTGGAATGCGAAAGTATGGCCGAACGTTTGCGTCTGTATTATGTAGCCTTTACCCGGGCACGCGAACAATTGATACTGTACACTGCCGCCTGCAACAATACCGCCAGTAACCCCATGGCATGGCTACTGGACGGACAGCCAGACAATACCCTGAAAGAATCCCGCCAATTCTGGCAGGAAACTCACAAGCCCAATCTGCCCAGTACTTTGCGTGCTGCATGGCATCAATGTTTGGCTGCCGGTAACCCTAAGCTGTTTCAATGGTGTGAAGGTAATGTAGACCCTGCCTGTATTGATATCAGTAAAAAACCCGAACAACCTTATCGTGCGCTAACACCGACGGTAAGAACTTTTCAATCCATACGCTATACCAGCTTCACCAGTCTGAGCCGACATGATTACAATCACCGCGAATCTGCTCCGGAAGAAGAAAAAATAGCACCTGCGCTGGATCAGGCTGAAGTACAGATTCAGCCGCTGAGCCCCGATACAGAAGCGGAAACACCTGTGCTCGCATTCGAGCGCGGTATCAATGCCGGGCTCTGCCTGCATGCCATACTGGAACAGACCGAATTCAGCCTGCCGGCTACTGCAACGGAACAGGAGCATATTCTCGACTGTCTGGCGCGTTATGGTTTCGACAGCCGACACAGCACCACCATGCAGACGCTTACTGATACCGTACGCCAATGCCAGCTGTCACCACAAACCATTATTGCAAACATACCTAAAGCACAACGAGTGGCTGAAATGAATTTCATGCTGCGGGTTGCCGATTTCAGTATCGCAGATTTACAACAGTGGTTTAACCACGCATCCGGATTACCGCAATGCTGTGTTCAGGCGGCACAAGAGCTGGATTTTTCTACGGTAAACGGATTTATCAACGGGGCTATCGATCTTCTTGGCGAAGACCGGCATGGTCAGGTATATGTTATTGATTACAAATCCAACCATTTGGGAAATTGTCTGTCAGACTATACCCAGGAAAACATGGACGAGGCTATTGCCAAACATCACTACTATCTTCAGGCACTCATTTACAGCATTGCCTGTGCACGATTTCTGCACAGTCGCCGGCAGCTGCCGCCCAGCATCAGCGTACGTTATCTCTTCCTGCGCGGACTTAATCCGCACAACCAGAATGGCATATGGAAATGGGATATAGACACAACCAGTCTTAGACCATGGCTAGTAGAACATGACAAAGTATAGCAGCTGCGGTATATTAACCATTCCAGCCGTATTTTTCGCTAAGGAAGCAACAACATGCTCAACAAACCCGAAGAATTCATCATGGCCGTACTTGCCGGCATATGGGTTGTTATCACCTTTATTATCTGCCGCTATCTGCATCTGCCAACTGATACGGGTTTATTAGTAACTACCCTGACACTGATATGGGCTCTGGTATTTTTCCTATTATGGCAGCGCGGGCGTACATGCAAAATCTGGCCGGTTTTTCTGGGGCTTCTGGTTATGTGCTGGTGGCGTGCTATTTACTACGCTTCTACTGAAATTATTCTTAACAACGACAATAGTACCACTGAACTTGTACACTGGTACGGCAGCTGGACAGCATTGATTATTTACGCACTGATTCCGGTTATTGCCGGTTACGGATTCAAGTGGTGGCAGCATAAACGCCGTAAACCACAAGTTACAGCTTGAGGTTGCAATTTACCTGAGATGGTCTATACATATTGTATGTATAAATACAATTAATGCAAAACTCCGGATTGATGAAATTACAGGTAATTAAATAAGGTTATCGCCAGGAGCTGAACAAATTGAATAAAAAAAATCAATTTATTGAATTTTTTAATACAAAAAACTCCCTGAAACTTTCGTTAATTTGTTTAACTATTTTTCATCTTTTCTGGAAGCTTCTGCCGCCACCTTTGTGGTACCCTGATTTTAATAATGGCTTAATAGCTTTTATTGAATCACTATTAATTTATGGCTGCTTATATGTCTGCGGTCTTTTACTAATATGGGTATTCGGGCTAACAATAACACAGATATTTTCTTCATACTTCAATGATATAAATAGTCCGAATAAGACACCATCAACCGTTACACTATTGTGTTATTCAATCAGTAATTTTCTGATTTTTGCCTTATCCTTTTCCTTAGGGCAAAACGCACATCCCATGTTCTTTATTTTTAATAGCTATCCTGTTTTTACTTATGCCTTTGTTAATAGCATTGGTGCTTTTATTATTTTGATATTTAAACTTATCTGTCAGGCTTTATCACTTAAACGTTGTAAAACAGCTTCTGCTTCCGATAATTATTCATTAACCATCAAAAAAGCTAACACTGATCAAAAAGCCGGCACGGGTAAATTCAGTATTAAAAAATTGCTCATTTTCGCGGCAGTTTATCTATTTGTGCTGACTTGCAGTAACAGCATAATTGGTAAAGGATTAATGACTCCTTATTTTGAAGGTAATATACTTGATATACTCTCTGTAGTAATGTTTCTGTGCTTTATACTTTACTGGATTGATATATTACTGGCCTTTGCTCTCGCTATTAAAGATAGTGTTACCCGAAAAAATCAAGTTACATGGTCCGGTTTATTCAATTATTTAATTTACAGCTCAGTCTATTATTTACTGGCACTCACTATTTTATATCCGCTAACAGGCGAATTATCTGGTACAACAGCCGGAGAACAATTCGGAATAGTATGGCTGATCAACTATTCGCTCTATATTATTTTAAATTATATTGCTGTACTCATTATTCTGCCGGTAAAAGCATTCAAAAAAGCATAATGTCATATTAATAAAATATTCATGTAATATTAAATAATATGTATTATTCAATATAGAGTCCGGGTAAAAAATTTATTATAAAATCAAATCCAGCTAACTATAGCCAACCTTTAACTGCCGGTTATTTCTCCCTTATTAAGATTGATACTTTCATTCAGTTGAGTAAATTCAGGAAATCACACCGGCAATAAGACCAATTAACCAGTAAGCTTATATACTGAAAAATTTTATCCGGATATCTAAAACACATCAATATTATGAACACAGCCACCATTACCAGCCTGATACAGCGCCGGCGTCTGCGACGCATGCGCATACTGGCTACCAGTATGCTGATTATTGCCTGTGTTTTATTTGTTTTAAGCTGCCTGCTGCAAAAACAATATCCGGCTCTGGCCTATCTTAAAGCATTCACCGAAGCCGCCATGGTAGGTGCACTGGCAGACTGGTTCGCAGTTACTGCCCTGTTTCGCCATCCCCTTGGTCTGCCTATTCCTCATACCGCAATTCTGCCTCAGAAACAGGAAAGAATCGCCAATGAATTCGGACGTTTTATTGAAAATAATTTTTTGCAGGATAAAGCAATTGCCGGACGCATCTACCGTATGCATCCGGCCAGCAGAACCCTGCAATGGCTGTGTGCTCCACAAAATCAGCAAAAATGGCTGCCTGTTCTGACCCGCCAGATTCCACTGCTGTTAAATACCGCCAGTGCCCGTGAAGTAGCCGGATTTTGCAGTCAGCTGCTAAACACCCAGTACAACGGTGCCCGTCTGGGCAAAACACTAGCTAACTTTCTTCATTTAATCCATAAACAGGGTATCGATACACTGCTAGTACAATCTTTACTGCAACAAATACGCCAATGGCTGCAAAACGAACAGACACGGGCACAACTTGAAAAGAGTCTGTTGTCATGGGTAAGTAAAATTGAAAAAAGCGACCCCAGTACTTGGGATAAATTCAAGGCTTCGCTGAAAACGACACTGACTGCACGTATTGATGACTGGGTCGCCGGCAAAGCACTCGATTGGGCAGATTCCTATATAGATGCGGTATTGGCGAACCCGAAGCATTCGTTCTGGCGCGCCTGCCGAAAACAGCTTCTCGTTACTGAACGCAAATTACGTCGCAGCCTGAGCTGGCACAGACGGCTTGCGGCTGGACGGCAGCAACTGCTGCGCTCTACAGCGTTGCAACAAAGCATAATGGATTTATGGGATAGTTTTGTGGCATGGAGTGAACACGATACCAGCCAGAGTAATTCATGGTGGCAGCAGCAGCTTGGCCGGTTATCTACCCATATACAGCAGCAAGCCATGCAAAACCCGCGATTTATGCAGCGACTGGATACCCGGATTACATTGTATGCAAAATTCATCACTCGCCAGTATAAAAATCGTGTCAGTCAGTTTATTGCCGATAAAGTCAAAAGCTGGGACAGTAAACAGATGGTTGGTAAACTCGAATTGAGTGTCGGGCGTGATTTACAGTTCATTCGTATCAATGGCACGCTTGTTGGCGGTTGCATCGGTCTGCTTATTTATATTGCATCTCAATGGATAGCCGCCTGAACATGCATAAAATTACATTGAGTTAAAAATT
Source organism: Snodgrassella sp. ESL0323 (assembly GCF_013346865.1). Lineage (NCBI taxonomy): Bacteria > Pseudomonadati > Pseudomonadota > Betaproteobacteria > Neisseriales > Neisseriaceae > Snodgrassella > Snodgrassella sp. ESL0323. Next base: position 300,994 of record NZ_JAAEDT010000020.1, read on the forward strand.
AAATTTATTCAAAGATTTATTTATATTTTTTAAGATATAATAAATTATCTTATTTCAGCCATTCAGGCACTCCCATGCATTATCGTGACAAATCTCTTTTTTTCCTAGCCCTGTCCTGTCTTATTTCTACAGTTCATGCCCAGCCACAATCAGACAATACAGAACCGCATACAGCAGAATTAAGTCCGGTAGTGGTGGTCGCTTCAAAACAAAATACCCCGGGAGTTGAAGTAATCAACCCCAAAACAGCCCTTCAGCCTTTACCCGCACAGGACGGTGCTGATTTACTTAAATCAGTTGCAGGAATGAGTGTCACGCGTAAAGGCGGTAGCTCCGGTGATCCCCTGCTACGCGGTCTGGGCGGTTCACGCCTGCTGATCAGTGCTGACGACCAGTTTGTACTGGGCGGCTGTCCCGGACGCATGGATCCACCTACCTCCTATCTGTTTCCGGCCAGTTACGACAGAGTCATTATTACTAAGGGACCACAAGCAGTTAATCAGGGCCCGGGGATGATTAGCGGTTCTGTACGTTTTATCCGTGATGAAAAACCACTATCTCAGCCCACCGCCAAATTAGACAGTGCCTTTACAAAAGGGTCATTCGGGCGCAGTGATGCTTATATCGACGGTACACTGGGTAATCAGTACGGCTGGCTGCGGCTCAATACCAGTCACAATGAGTCTAAAGATTACAAAGACGGTAATGGAGACACCATTCATTCTGCATTCAAACGCAATAATCAGATGGCTCAGGCAGCTCTTACCCCATTTACTGACACCCTGCTGGCTGTACAATATGAACACAGCACCGGCCATGCCCGCTATGCCGACCGCAGCATGGATGGTACCCAGTTCGACCGTCATGGCTGGTCAATGAAATTGCGCCAGCAAAATATCACCAACTGGCTGAGTCAGCTGCAGTTTGAATATGGTCGCAGCAAAATCGACCATGTGATGGATAATTTCAGTCTGCGTACTCCTGCACCGATGAAAATGACTTCCGGTATGAGCAAAATGGCATCGGATATGCCAAATATGAATGGTATGCATACCACCATGCCGGTACGCCGCATGTATTCAGTAATGAATCCTGCGCGTGAAATTAAATCAGCTAAATTGTCAGCACAGATAGAGCTGGGAAATACACACAGTGAAATTGGTGCAGACTGGCAGAATGATGAAGTCAGCACCCGACCTATGGTAATGAGTACCAGTAAACAGCAGGCAGAAAATTATTACAAACTGCCCTTTATCTGGAACCAGACTTATAAACGGCACGGTGCCTATATTCAGAGTGAATGGAATATAGATGATAATAACAGCCTCTTTGGCGGTTTTCGTCATGACTGGACCAGTACCCTATTTAATCCGCAGAAAAATGCCATTGCCTCAAAGTATTTGCGCCAGCATCAGGGACTGAATGCCGGTTTTATCCGTCTGGAACACCGCAACAATAAACTAACCAGCTATCTCGGCTATGGTATTGCCGAGCGTGCTCCTGATTACTGGGAACGCAGTAAAGCCAACGGCGAAAAATTGCGTAAGGAAACCAATCATGAAATCGATGCCGGTTTAAGTTATCAGGGTAACAGCATCAGCAGCTCAATTGATATTTTTGCAGGACAAATCAATGATTTTATTCTGATTGAAAGCATTAACAGCAAAAATTCAGCCCGCCAGATAGATGCGCGCCGCTATGGCTTCGAAGCCAGAACCAACTGGCAATTCGCACCACACTGGAATCTTGGCGGCAGCCTCGCCTATACCTATGCTAGTAACCGCAGTGATAAACGACCACTGGCACAAACCCCGCCACTGGAATGGCGTACTTATCTCAACTGGGAAAACGAGCATTTCAGCGCCGGTGCCTTGTGGCGTGTTGCTACCAGTCAGCACCGCTATGCCAAAAATCAGGGCAACATTGTTGGCATGGACTTAGGTCAGAGCAGCGGCTTTGGTACACTGGCATTAAATGCCGGCTGGAAACCCGGTAAAAATATGCTGGTACAAATCGGAATCGACAATGTTTTTAACAAAACCTATGCTGAAGCAGTAAATAAATCTGCTTATGATTTCGATACCTACTCCGTACAGCAATACCGGGTTAACGAGCCGGGACGTACACTGTGGGCGCGAGCACAAATTAAATTCTGATAAAGTTTTATCACCAGGGAAAAATAAAAACCCCGCTGTGCGGGGTTTAAATCACAAAACAGAACTACAGTAACAATGAATTATTGAGGTCTGAAGTGGAGTAATTTCTGCTGCTGACGCAGGATCCAATACTGCTGTTGCTGTCTCGGAGTCAGAATCTGGTAAATATCATGTTCACGTTTTAGCTGTAAAAAATCATAATCAGCACGTGCCTGTTGCTGTTCAGCCCAGAGATGCTGTTCCTGAGCAATCATATTTTTAGCTTTAGTATCATCAAATTGCTTATTAACTATCAGATTTCTGCGCTCCTGATGCAAATTAGCCAGAATTTGGCGATTTCCATTGCTCATAAGCGGACGCTGGCTGGCATACTGATGATCAATTTTCTGTACCAGTGCCCTTTGCTGAGCACTTAAATTCAACTTAGACAAAATCGAATGCGTAACTACCGGCCCCAAAACAGGTGTCTGCTCATGTACAACCACTGTTTCAGTTTCAGTGACTACTGCTGTCGGCGGCTGTTCTGTTCCGGCAGCAGCAAAAGCACCCATACTCATTGAAGACAAAGCAGCAAGCGTTACTACACGGATAAAAGCTTTCATAACACAACTCCTTGTTATTTGAATTGAGAATACATTCATATTTAACAGACAGTATTTCATAGCATTATGTAAAATCATGAATATAATTGAAATTAATTAGTAAACAATTTTATTAATTCTATAAAAAAACAGCACCCGGGACGGGTGCTGTTTTTTAGTGCCAGTCAGATTTACTTTTTATCCGGCAACGCATAAGCAATTACATAGTCACCAACATCATTTGAATGGCTGGTACCGCCGGCTGAAATAACCACATACTCCTTACCAGTTTTCGGAGAGACATAAATCAGCGGAGCAGCAACCGAACCCACTGGCAGGCGTACTTTCCAAACTTCCTTACCGGTTTTGGCATCTATTGCACGCAGATAATAATCCTGCGTACCGGCAAAAAATACCAGACCGGAGGCAGTGGCTGTCGGACCGCCCAGCGTAGGCATACCAATCGGCATTGGCTGTTTTGTCTTAATATTCAGAGGTCCGGTATCCTGAACTGTGCCCATTGGCACCTGCCATACTAGCTGCTTGGTGTTCAAATCAATGGCACTCAGCGTACCAAATGGCGGCTGCTGACATGGTACACCCAGCGGAGATTGCAGAATATCGATTTTCACACCGCCATAAATACCGGCAACCTGCGGCCGAATCGTACCCATAAATCCCGGTACTTCATCAGTAGAAACCTTGAACTGTTTTGCCTCCTCACGGGTAACCAACTGCATACGCAGTGCCATGCGCATATCGTTCACAAACATCAGATTCCGTGATTCATCAATTGAGATACCACCCCAGTTCATGCCGCCAAGCAGACTTGGCCATTCAATATACGGCTGAGCACTCGGTGGCGTAAATCGGCCTTTGTATACAGAATTCTTAAACAGAATACGGCAATATAACTGGTCAAACGGTGTGATACCCCACATACTGCGTTCAGTCAGCGGCTCATTACCAATATTGGGCATACCCACAGAATCAGGCTGCGTAGCAGACAAATGTTCACCTTCGGCTGCCGGAGCTGTAGGTACAGGGCTTTCCACAACTTTAGTGACAAATTCCCCGTTTCGCCGGTCAATTACAAAAATCTGCCCGGTTTTAGTAGTTTGAATCAGAGCAGGAATTTTCTGGCCTTTATCATTGGTAACATCATACAGTACAGGTTGAGAAGGCAAATCATAATCCCATACATCATGGTGAACCAGCTGACGTACCCAGCGTAATTCACCGGTGCTGGCATCCAGAGCAACCACTGCTGCCCCGAATTTTTCCTTAATATGATTGCGGTCACCACCCCAGTAATCCGGCGGTCCATTGCCGGTTGGTAAATAAACCAGATTCAGTTCTTTATCATAAGTAGGAATAGTCCAGACATTAGGTGTTTCAAGTGTGTAATTCTGACCGGGCTTAGCCAGACCTTCAGGTTTACCAATATCCCATGTCCACACCAGCTTACCGTCACGTACATCAAATGCCCGTACCGCGCCAGATGGTTCACCGTGAACAATATCGCGAACCCAGCCGCCTACAACAGTTAAATGTCCCATCATTACCGGCAGAGAAGTCGGATGATAGCGCTTACTGTTTTCAGTCGGCCCCATATAAGCCTTGAGATTCACATAACCATTGTCACCAAAACCCGGACATAACGTCCCTTTATCTGCATCCAGAGTAAACAGACGTGCATCCACTGTAGATACAACAATTCTGCGCCGGCATACAGACTGAGTATAAGCGGCTTTTTCAGCATAGGTCAGGCTATCATCCTTATCCATATCATAATAGCCTACCCCGCGGCAGGTTACATGCTCCGCAGTACGTGCTTTAGGATCAAAGTGCCAGATTAACTTACCGGTATCCGCATCAATTGCAGATACCAAATTTTCCGGTGTACATGAATACAGCTTGTCACCAATCTGCAATGGTGTATTTTCGTCTACACCGATTGCTTTACCGGAAGTACGGCGGCCAGTATGAAATGTCCATGCTACCTGCAGATTACGCACATTATCCGGATTTATCTGGGTATACGGCGCAAAGCGGGTACCCCGTTGATTTCTACCAAAAAATGCCCAGTCAGACGGATTTTGAGCATTTTCATGTGCCGCATCAGCATTCTCACTGATATTAACCTGATTACGAATCTGACCATGCGGATAAAATGACGCAATCAGCGTGGCCAGTAAAGCCAGAAATATAACAACACCGCTAAAATTATAAAAACGGCGGCCGGAAGCTGAAACACCCTGATAACCACCACCCGACCACAAAGTCATCATAAGAAACAGTGCAGGTATAACCAGACGCGGCATCAGAGCCCAATAAGTTAACTCCGTTGCATCTGTTAATGCCCAGATTAGCGTGGCCACAAACACTGCCAGCGAAAACAAAGCAGTATAAGACTTACGCAAACCAACCATTATCGAAAGTACCAGATAAGCAATACCAGCCAGTAAATAATAGCCGGAACCGCCCAGTATCAATAGCTTAATTCCGCCATAGCCTAGCGCCAGACCGCCAGCCAGCAATATCAATACAAGCAGCCAGCGTGGCAGATTACGCCAGCAACTTCCTGAAGAACCAGACATCAACTACTCCTAACCTGAATGTGTGAATAAATATTGCTAACCAATATGCAAAGTACATAAAGCTTTACTTAACAGGCAGCAATACTTTTAAATTATTTAAAATTAGTTATTTATAAATTAACAAATACAAAAAAAATACCTTAAATAAACATAAATATATTAAAGTTTACGAAGAAATTAAATTATTAACTTTTAAATAATCCATTGTCAAAAAATTAACATTCGGTTTTTTAATACAGGATGGATGTCCGAATAATGTACTTATCTCAGCACAATCCGAGTTTTATTCACATACAACAAAATATGTTTCTGCCGGAAAGGAGGTAACTTCTTATGTCATTGAATCATCATCAAAACAACAGACATGAAAAAAGCGAAATTGCGGTATTAAGCAATTTCGCCTAAAAAAGCATCCGTAACGATGCCGATAAATAAAATTAGCAATCAGGCTCGTGCAGTCAGCGCGGCAACGGCCGGTAAAGTCTTACCTTCAAGAAACTCCAGAAATGCCCCGCCACCGGTACTGATATAACTGATATCATCAGTAATACCAAACTGAGCAATTGCAGCCAGCGTATCACCGCCACCGGCAATTGAATAAGCATTACTATCGGCAATTGCCTTTGCCAGCACCTTAGTACCATGAGCAAATGCAGCAAATTCGAATACACCTACAGGACCATTCCAGACAATCGTTTTTGCCTCTTTCATCATCTCAGCCAGTCTCTGTGCTGATTGCGGACCAATATCCAGAATCATATCGTCTTCGGCCACATCGGCTACGTTTTTAATTTCAGCTGCTGCATCAGCAGCAAAACGCTTGGCTACCACCACATCAACAGGCAAAGGAATATCACCGCCCTTAGCAGCTATCTTAGCCATAATCTGCCGTGCACTATCAACCAGATCAGCTTCAGCCAGCGATTGACCTACAGGCAGTCCCTTTGCCAGTAAAAATGTATTGGCAATTCCGCCGCCTACAATTAAATGATCCACCTTATCGGCCAGACTTTCCAGAATCGTCAGTTTAGTTGATACTTTACTTCCGCCCACGATAGCCACTACCGGAGCCTGCGGATTCTGTACTGCATGAGTTAATGCTTCCAGTTCAGCTGTCAGCAGCATACCGGCACAGGCCAGCGGTGCAAATTCTGCCACTGCGGCTGTAGATGCTTCTGCACGATGTGCAGTACCAAAAGCATCATTAACATAGATATCACCAAGCGCAGCATAAGCTGCAGCCAGAGCTTGGTCATTTTCCTTCTCGCCGATATTCAGACGAACATTAGGCAGCATGATTACATGTCCGGCCTGCAACTGTGGTTTGTGTTCACGCCAGTCTTCTGCCACACTTACATTCTGACCTAATAATTCTCCTAATCGCTGCGCCACCGGAGCAACACTGTCTTCCGGTTTTGGAGCGCCGGCTTTCGGTCGTCCTAGATGTGTCAGCACTACAACTGCTGCACCCTGCTGCAAACAAAAACGAATCGAAGCTAAAGAAGCACGAATACGCGTATCATCAATAATAACACCATCTTTAATAGGCACATTCATGTCTACCCGAATCACAACGGTCTTGCCAGACACATCCTGATCAGCTAACTTTTTAAACAACATGGTTGAGTTCCCGCAATAAAAAACGCTGATAAATTTGCTATATCACTCCGTACCTCCCAAAGAATGACAACATCAGCGCATCACAAACAGATAAAATAGTTATAAATCACAAAAAGCTTGAAAAACTTTAAATTATCTTATAATTTACCCATAGGGTAAAGTCACAGACAGGATAAAACTGCCCGTACTTAACCAGCGCCATCACATAATTTATTTAATTGCAGTACACACATAACTACTGAGGTACAACATTATGACTCTTGCTTACTGGTGTGTTTTAATAGCCATGCTTCTGCCATGGATTGCAGCATCTTATGCTAAGAAAAGTGGTGGATTTAAAGCTGATGATAATCATCAGCCCCGTGAATTTATGGCTAAAGCTCAGGGTAAAGCTGCACGTGCTAATGCTGCACAGCAAAATGGTTACGAAATATTTGCACCTTTCGCTGCTGCAGTCATTATTGCCCATGCAACTGATAACGCTGCCCAGTTCACCATTAACTTCTGGAGCGTATTGTTTATTCTCAGTCGTCTTGGTTATTTTTATTGTTACATTAAAGATAAATCTTTTGCCCGTTCATGTATCTGGGGAGTGGGCGTTATCTGTATCATTGCACTTTACATAGCTGCAATCTGAATACAATACTAGCAAGTAATTTTGATAATTCAATCTGTAATAAAGGGGGGAGTATATGAGCAAACAATCAGGTTCATGTCTTTGCGGCAAAGTTAAATTTTCTCTGGAAACAGATAATCACTCACTGAGTGCCTGCCATTGCAGCACCTGCCGCAAATGGAATGCAGGTCCGCTGATGACGATTATGCATAATGGTAAGATTCAGTTTGAAAATACAGAATTCATCAAAAATTACAATTCATCAGAATGGGCGGAACGCGGATTTTGCTCAGAATGCGGTACTCATCTGTATTATCACTTAAAAAATAGCGACCAATACTACATAGCCGCATGGACACTTAACCAGTCTGACGCCCTGGATTTCAATCTTCAAGTTTATATTGATAACAAACCGGAATGCTATTCTTTCGCCAATCAGACACATAACCTGACCGAGGCTGATATTCAGCAAATGATAGCAGAGCAGCAGAAATAATCGCGGCCGGATTAGTCTATCCAACAGTTCTTATCCGAATAAATAACTATATTGTTTTATTTAGTTTAATTGCGACCATTCAAGCGGTATGCATTATAGATTAATAACGCATTATAGATAGAGTTTATCTAAATAAAAATAGGAATTGGAGTTGGTATGAATGTAATTAAAAAAAGCTTTTTAATTGGTATTTGTTTGTTGAGTTTCACAGGTGTTGTCGCAGCAAAAGATCTAAAGCAAAGAAATATCGCTCAAGAAGAAGAAAATCGTACACTAGTTATCAATTTTTATAATAACTTTTTTAATAAACATCAACTTGCTGAGGCAACAAAAACACTGGCTGAAGATTATAAACAACATAATCCTTATGTCGCTAATGGTAGAACACCTGCGATTAATTATTTCGAAGATTTCTTTAAACAAAATCCGCAATCAAATGCCATCATAATTCGTTCATCTGTGGAGGGCGATATAGTATGGTTACATGTCCATTCTAAAATCAATGAAAATGATCTTGGTAAAGCAGTAGTTGATATATTCCGAGTTAAAGATGGAAAAATAGTTGAGCATTGGGATGTGATCCAAAATGTACCAGAACAGGCAGAAAATAATAATACGATGTTTTAATGATTGATCCGATAATTTATAAGCGCCTTAACGGCGCTTTCTTCGTTCAAACAAAAACAGACTATATATGTTATATATATAGTCTGTTTTCAATTGGATATTCAGTGAAATAACTGTATTACATACGCTCAACAATCATTGCAATACCCTGACCGCCGCCGATACACAGCGTAGCCAGCCCGAACTGAACATCTTTTGCCTGCATACCATATAACAGACTTACCAGAATGCGTGTACCACTGGCTCCAATCGGATGACCAATCGCAATCGCACCACCATGGATATTGGTCTTATCCATATCAAAATGCAATTCGCGGCCTACTCCGAGGAATTGTGCAGCAAAAGCTTCATTTGCCTCAACCAGATCAATATCAGTCAGTGCCAGACCGGCCTTCTGCAAAGCTTTCTGTGTCGCAGGTACAGGTCCCAGCCCCATCAGTGCAGGACTGACACCAGCACTGGCATAACTGCGAATACGTGCCAGAGGCTGTAATCCGAGTTCTTTTGCTTTGCTTTCCGCCATCACCAACACAGCAGCAGCACCATCATTAATTCCTGATGAGTTGCCGGCAGTCACTGTTCCATCGGCACTGAATGCCGGTTTCAATTTAGCCAGTGCTTCAGCAGTTGCCTCTGCCCGCGGATATTCATCACGCGCAAATACAGCCTCACCTTTACGTGACTTAATTGTTACGGGCACAATTTCTGCATCAAATACACCAGCTGCAACCGCCTGCGCAGCCAGCTGCTGAGAACGTAAAGCCAGCTCATCCTGTTCCTGCCGGCTGATCTGATATTTCTGTGCAATATTTTCAGCAGTAATCCCCATATGATAATGATTGGTAGCACAGGTCAGCCCGTCGTGTACCATAGTATCAATTACCTGCTGATTACCCATACGATAGCCCCAGCGTGCACGGCTATCCAGCAGATATGGTGCCCGCGTCATATTTTCCATACCGCCGGCTATCACTACCTCTGCATTCTGCGCAGCAATAGACTGAGCGGCCAGTGCTACCGTTTTTAATCCCGAACCGCATACTTTATTAACAGTATATGCTGGTACACTATCAGCCAGTCCGGCTGCCAGGGCTGCCTGTCGTGCCGGATTCTGTCCCAGCCCGGCCTGCAGCACATTTCCCATCACTACTTCATCAACCAGCCCGCTTTCAACACCGGCACGGTTTAAAGTTTCAGCAATAACCAGCTTACCCAAATCTACCGTACCTACACTGGCCAGCGAACCATTAAAGCTGCCTACAGGTGTACGAGCTGCACTGACAATAACTGCATTTTCCATATTTAACTCCTAAATCTGACTGTTACCAGCCTATAAACCACGCTGGCTGATTGCCATTTCACGGAAATCTTCAGCCACAGTAAATTCAGCCTGAGTTTTAGCCTTAATTGTTTCCAGATCAACGCCTGGTGCATGTTCCAGTAAAACCAGTTGTCCGTCTTTAAAGCCAAACACAGCCAATTCAGTAACAATCAGATTAACTTTGTTTTTTGCTGTTAGCGGCAAAGTACATTCTTTCAGAATCTTGGATTCACCATTTTTAGTACAATGCTCCATACCAATAATAACCCGGCGCGAACCGGTTACCAGATCCATTGCACCACCCATGCCCGGTACCATTTTGCCCGGCACCATCCAGTTTGCCAGATTTGCCTGCTGATCGACTTCCAGACCACCCAGCACACAAGCATCAACATGGCCGCCGCGAATCAGTGCAAATGAAAATGCACTGTCAAAAGTACAACCGCCGGCAGCAATACCACATGGCTGACCACCTGCATTCACCAGATTAGGATTGGCTTTTTCAGGGTCCAGTGCAGCCAGACCGAGAAAACCGTTTTCAGACTGCAAAGTAATATGAATATCTTCCGGTACATAATTGGCTACCTGAGTTGGCAGACCAATACCCAGATTCACCACATCCCCATCATTGAATTCCAATGCAATTCTGCGTGCAATTAATTCTTTTGCATTCATGGTGACTCTTCCTTTATTCCGGATAAACAATATAATCAACCAGCGCTGCCGGTGTAGTCGCCGCATCAGGTGAAATTTCACCCACTTCAACCACATTACCTGCTTCAACAATTACCTTTTTCGCAGCCAGAGCAACCAGCGGATTAAAATTCTGAGCAGACAGTTCATACACCAGATTACCCAGCTTATCTGCCGTTTTTGCTTCCACAATGGCCAAATCAGCCTGTAAAGGCAATTCAAGCAGGTATTCCTGTCCGTTTACCGCGATTTTCTGTTTGCCTTCTTCGACAATTGTTCCCAATCCGGTAGGTGTCAGCACACCACCCAAACCTGCGCCGGCAGCACGAATCCGCTCTGCCAGCGTACCCTGCGGTACCAGTTCAACTTCAATCTCACCGGCAATCATTTTCTTACCGGTTTCCGGATTAGTACCGATATGCGAAGTAATAACTTTTTTGACACGATTATTCGTAATCAGCGGGCCGACACCGGTTTCTACAAACGCAGTATCATTTCCAATAATAGTTAAATCCTTAACCCCTGAATCCAGAATAGCCTGTACCAGTCTGGCGGGCGTACCGATTCCCATAAAACCGCCAAACATAATGGTCATTCCATCCCACAGATGATTTTTTACATCCGCTAAACTGAGCTGTTTTGTTTTCATACTCTTCTAACCTGAGATAAACCAAAGACCGGACAAATACATAACAACTGATTTTGTTATAGATCTATGACAATATTTGATTTGCCGGCGATACCCTGAAAAGCACCGCCGGCAAGTGATTAATTACTCAATGTCCATATCCAGAATTGCTGCACTCAAACCTTTACCATGCATATCATGTGCCAGCGTACGGGTAACACCGCCGCCCAAAGCACCATACATAACAAAATTCAGTGCACCGATATTCGGTAATTCATAGCGCACAACATCACCAGTCACGATGTCTGCAAAAAACGCTTTAACCTTTTCCGCAGTCACTGCTGCTTTAATACGTTCATAATCTTCAGGCCGATATGCAATTACCGAAATATTTGAAGTATTACCTTTATCACCAGTACGAGAGTGTGCAATTTCACGTAACTTCATTATCAAACCTCCAGATAGTCAATACTGGTTGTCACCAGATTACGGGGAATAAATGTTGAATCCATAGCCACAATTTCTTTTACAGATTTCATAGCACCGCCGCCGCCGGCCGGACCATTGGTATATAAAGTTTCAACTTCATTACCCACTACTGCTGCCGCAGCTTTGGTTGCGAAACGTCCGGCTACACGCACACGAACTTCATACGGCTGACTGCTCTGTGACAAAGTTGCACCGTGCAGTGAATCGATACCAATCAGATCAAAACGCACCTCTTGTGGTTCTGCATGTGCGATTTCAAACCGCTCTTTTACGATGGCCAGTGCCAGACGACCGCGCTCTACCGCTCCCGGACCGGCATAGCTCATCTCACCTTCACCAATAAAACCATCTTCATAACCTACAGAGACCTTCAGCGTCTCAGGACGGGCACGACCTGTACCGCCAGTAACTGCAACACGGTCTTTACCTACTTGTGTAAAGGTTACCTGCGTGAAATCTGCGGTGACATCCGGTGTTTTATATTCATCCGGGCGATGAATTTCATACAGCATCTGTTCCTTACAGGTATCAGGAGTAACCATGCCGCCAGAGCCTTCAACTTTAGTAATTACTGCATCACCATCGGCACTGATTTCGGCAATCGGAAAGCCCAGACGTGCCAGATCGGGCACATCGCGGTAACCCGGATCAGCAAAATAACCACCAGTAATCTGGCCGGCACACTCAAGCAAGTGTCCCAGAATAGTGCCCTTACCCAGATGCTCCCAATCTTCTGCACCCCATTTAAACTCATGCATCATGATTGACAGGAACAGAGACGGGTCAGAAACACGGCCGGCAATAACAATATCAGCACCATTGTCTAGCGCCTGTACCATTGGTTCAGCGCCGATATAAGCATTGGCTGAAACAATTTTCTTACCGCATTGTGAAACCGGTTTTTGCAGCTCATCCAGTGGCAGATCCTGCTGCATAACCTGTTCGTAAACATCATCGCCTTCAATAATGGCAATTTTCAGATTTTTTGCGCCCAGAGAACGTGCGATTTCGGCAGTTACTTTGGCTGCTGCACGCGGATTGGCAGAACCCATATTAGTAACAATCTTGATTCCCTTTTCCAGACAGGCCGGTAATACTGCCTGCATACGCGCGGCCAGTAATTCATTAAAACCGGTTTCCGGATTATGCTTTTTCTGGCGCTGACCGATAGCAATCGTGCGTTCAGCCAGACATTCAAATACCAGATACTGAATATCCCCTTTTTCCGCCAGCTCTACAGCCGGTTCAATCCGGTCGCCACCATATCCGGCACCACAACCAATTCTGATTTTTTTCATACGTCATACCCTTTTTACATTTAACAACTTAAAAACAACCTGTTTATATCGGGAATACTCCGAATAACATCGCGCCTACAGCCATCACGATAGAAGCCAGCCAAAGTATCGGAATAGAGAATTTCTGATGGTCAGCCAAATCAACGCCGGACAGACTGCACAACAGGAAGGTAGCCGGAGTCAGCGGACTTACCGGGAAACCAGTAGTCATCTGTCCAAGTAAAGAAGCCTGAGCCACCTGAATAGGTGGGAAACCACCAATATTGGCTACCACCGGCATAATGCCGAAATAATAGGAGTCAGGGTCAAACACCAGACTCAGCGGCATTGCTACCAGACTGACAATAAACGGAATATGAGAAGACAAACTGTCAGGTACAAAATGACCGGCTGAATTTGCCATAGCTTTGAGCATACCGGATTCACCCATAATGCCTGTGAACACACCGGCAGCAAACAAAATAGATGCCATCATCAGCGCGCCCTTAGCATGAGCATTAATCCGTGCAGATTGTTCAGCAGGCTTGCGGTAATTTAATGTCAGCGCAATACAGCAGGCCACCATAAAAATAACCACTGGTGATATTTTTGTGGCTACCATACCCGTAATTACCAGAATCACCAGAGTAATATTCGCCCAGAATAAATGTGGACGACGCAGCTTTTGCTCTTCTTCGGTTAATTCTTTTGGCGCAAAATGTGTTGCTGTTTCTTCATTTTCACCACCGATTACCGCACCAGCACCAGCTCCGGCCAGACCTAAGCGTTTTTCTTCTTTACGTCCCCAGTACCAGCCCATAAACACCATAAACGCCAGCCCGCAAATCTGTGCCGGAATCAGTGGCGTAAACAGATCATGTGTAGATACCTCCAGCGCTGCGGAAGCACGAATCATCGGTCCTGTCCATGGCAGGAAATTTACACCGGCACTCAGTGCTGTAATCCCGGCAAGAATTCGCTTATCAATACCAAGTTTGTTATATAAAGGCAGCATGGCCGGTACTGTAATCAGAAATGTCACTGCTCCATTACCATCCAGATGCGCAATCAGTGCCAGAACACCAGTACCAATAATAATTCTCTTAGGATTAGTACCTACCACCTTCAGAATCTTGGCGATAATCGGATCAAACATCCCGGCATCACTTACCACACCGAAGAAAATAATGGCAAACACAAACATCGCTGCCATAGGTGCCAGTTTGGATATTCCTGTCACCACCATTTTCGGTATAGCGGTGTAATGAGGCAGTACTTCCTGACCACCCTGAAACAACGGTACGATATATAGTGCGATTACAGCCCCTAGAATAGGAATAATAATCAAAGCCACTATCGGCGATAACCGCTTGCTCATAATGCAAAATAGCAAAGTTGCAATAGTTAATATGCCTATTAAAGCCAGCATAAGAATCCCCTTTTTGGGTTGTTATTAAAAAGAATGAATAAATATTTAAGAAAGCCTTTGCATTCTCACCATAACGGCACACCCTGTCTAATCGATAATAAAAATCGATTCATAAGCAAAATCGATAAATCTTCCAGCATATGAAAAATTTGATAAAACTCAATATGTATTAACGCTAAATATGCTATTGTAGATAACAGTATGGATTAAAATACGGCAAATAATGCTATATGAATATATCAATCAAGCAGATAAAAGCCTTTCTGGCGCTGGTAGAAGAAGATAACTTCACCCGTGCAGCCCAGAAGATCCATTTGTCTCAGCCTGCATTCAGTAGCCTGATTGCCAATCTGGAACAGGAAATCGGCTACCGCCTGTTTGACAGGGATACCCGTAAAGTTCAGCTGAATGAAGACGGAATCCACTTCATCAAACTGGCACGTGAACTTATGTTCGCCTATGAGCGAACTACCAAAGAAATTCGCTCACATGCCAATAATCATAAAGAAAAACTGGTACTGGCAGTTATGCCGTCTATCGTCGTGCAATGGGTTTCACAGCTGCTGGCTACTTTTCATCATAAACATGCCAATGTCAAAGTTGAATTACTCGATACTCAATGGGATCTGTGTCTGCAAGCACTATTACAAGGACATGCAGAACTGGCATTAACCGCAAAATCTCCCTCTCTGACTGAAATTTCTGCCGAGTTTCTTTTTTCAGATAAGTTCCATCTCATATGTCATATCAATCACCCACTGGCCAGCAAAGCAGATATTGAATTAAAAGATTTACTTGAATATGGCATGATCGGATTTACTAAAGGTACCAGCATCCGCCATTACGTTGATAAAATTGTAGATTTGTTTGGAATGAATTATGTAGTTGAAGTTAGCCAGCTCACCACCATGATGGGACTGGTAGCGGCTAATTACGGCATTGGCATAGTGCCGAGATTAACATTATTTCAATTTGAACATAAAAATCTTGTAGTCAGAGAGGTCAGAGACATGAATCTGGAACGTTCCATTTATCTGATCAAGCATAAAGAACGCAAACTGTCACCGCAGGCCGAAAATTTTTATCATCATATTAAAGCCAATATATTCAGTGATTAATTATATGTAACCTTAACTAATATTATCTGGATACAGCAGTAGCGGGTACGGCTCGACGGTATTTTGCATCCGGTATATTTGAACTAACCGTTACACCGCTGACACTAATATCATTTTGCAATTTCTCATAAGTCGCTTTACCAATACCTTTAACACGCATAATGTCTTTTGTAGAACGAAAAGGACCGTGTGCATTGCGATAATCAATTATTGCCTGCGCTTTAACTGCACCAATATGCGGTAATGATTGCAACTGCTGTGAAGAAGCAGTATTAATATTAACAGCAGCCCACACCGAAGCCATAGCAAACAACAGTACCAAAATCATACCAATCTTTTGCACTCTGTATTCTCCTTTGATTGATAAAGTTACCTGATCAAATCATACTTATGAATTGACAATAGCATAAAATATAAGATTAATTTATGCAATCATTATTTTATTTACTGAAAATACGATATTTTTAATCATTTCCAGCATATACCTCAGCTTAATTAATCAACCGTTTCAAACCATCAGAATCAGACAAAAAACAGTCTTTCCTTGAAAGGTTTGTGCAGATTCAGGATAATTCGCACTGGATACCTTTGTCTCTTGCGGCGGAGTACAGTCCATTAACTCACATCGCTATTGCAACCAGCAATCCCCTCATCAAAAGGCAACTTCATGGCTTCACATCTCGCTAATGCTATTCGCTTCCTGGCAATGGACGCAATTGAACAGGCTAACTCAGGGCATCCGGGCGCACCAATGGGTATGGCCGAAATGGCTACTGTAGTGTGGCGCGAATTCCTGCAACACAACCCAGCTAACCCCAAGTTTTACAACCGCGACCGTTTCATCCTTTCGAACGGACACGCGTCCATGCTGCTGTATAGTCTGCTGCATCTGAGCGGTTACAATCTCAGTATTGAAGATCTGAAAAATTTTCGCCAGCTGCACAGCAAAACCCCGGGACATCCGGAATACGGCTACACTGATGGTGTAGAAACCACAACCGGACCATTAGGACAAGGAATTGGTAATGCCGTTGGTATGGCACTAGCAGAAAAAATTCTGGCTGCCCGATTTAATAAACCGGGCTTGAATATTGTTGATCACCATACTTACGTATTTGTCGGCGATGGCTGTCTGATGGAAGGAATATCCCATGAAGTATGTTCACTGGCCGGCACGCTTAAACTGGGCAAACTCATTGTTCTGTATGATGACAACAACATCTCAATTGATGGCAAAGTAGACAATTGGTTCAGCGAAAACATTCCTGAACGCTTTACCTCTTACGGCTGGCACACAGTTGCCAATGTAGACGGCCATGATGAAGCTGCTATCCGTGCAGCCATTACCGCAGCAAAAGCCGAAACCGAGAAACCATCGATTATCTGCTGCAAAACCAGAATCGGCAAAGGTGCCGCTAACAAAGAAGGCAGTCATAAAACCCATGGCGCACCATTAGGTGCCGAAGAAATTGCCGCTACCCGCGCTGCCTTGAACTGGACACATGAACCATTTACCATTCCGCAGGAAATCTATGACGACTGGAGTGCGCTTAAAGCCGGTACTCAACTGGAACAGCAGTGGCAAAATCTGTTTAACCGTTATCAGCAACAATACCCTGCTGAAGCAGCTGAGTTTATCCGCCGTATGGACGGTAAACTGCCGGAAAATTTTGAAGAACACGTTCAAAATGCATTAAATGAAGTATGCAGCAAAGCTGAAAAAGTGGCCACCCGCAAAGCCAGTCAGAACAGCATCGAAATTCTGGCACAAATTCTACCTGAATTTGTAGGCGGATCTGCAGATCTTACCCCCTCAAACCTGACCGACTGGTCTGGCAGTACTGCCGTGACAGCCACCAGTGGCGGCAATTACATCCATTATGGCGTGCGAGAATTTGGTATGGCAGCCATTATGAATGGTTTGAGCCTGCACGGTGGTATCAAACCATTCGGAGCTACTTTCCTGATGTTCAGTGAATACGCCCGTAATGCTTTGCGCATGGCTGCACTAATGAAAATCAACCCGATATTTGTATTCACACACGATTCTATCGGCTTGGGAGAAGATGGTCCGACACACCAGCCGATTGAACAAATTGCTACCCTGCGTCTGATTCCGAACATGAGTGTATGGCGACCGTGTGACAGTGCCGAATCACTGATAGCGTGGGCAGATGCCGCCGCTGCAACCAATCACCCCAGTTGCCTGATATTCAGCCGTCAGGGGTTACCATTTATGCCACGGGATAACCAGCAGCTAGCCAATATCCGTCGTGGCGGTTATGTACTGAAAGCACCCGATACAAAGGCTGCACAGGCGGTACTTATTGCCACAGGATCTGAAGTGGAGCTGGCTATCAATGCTCAGAGCAAATTAGCTGAACAAGGTATTGCCACAACAGTTGTATCTATGCCTAATACCCATATTTTTGATCAGCAGGATCAAGCCTACCGTGACAGCGTCTTACCTGCTCATCTGCCTCGTATTGCCATTGAAGCCGGTGTCAGTGATTCATGGTATAAATACGTGGGTACGAATGGTGCCATTATTGGTATTAATCGTTTTGGTGAATCCGCACCAGCTGAGAAACTCTTTCAGGAATTTGGTTTCACTATCGAACAGGTTGTTGAAGTAGTGAAAAATATCATTTAAATGAGCATATAAAAAAAACGCCGGCATTGTTTGCCGGCATTTTTTATATCATTATGATAGATTTAATCTTTTACATTTATATGACGTGTTTCCGGCATCATCAGAATAGCTATTACAGATAATAAACTGGTACCTGCTACATAATAAGCCGGCGATACTGCATCAAAATGCTTGATCAGCCAAGTAATCACAAATTGTGCCGTACCACCAAACAAAGTTATACTAATAGCATAAATTAGTGATACAGCGGTTGCGCGTAGTTTAAACGGTATCATTTCCGGAATAGCCACTAAACTACTGGCACCGCTCATCCCTGTTAACAACGTTACCATCATTGTTACCAGCAACAGCATCGCCACACTTTCAGTTTTTACCAACAGATAAAACATCGGCACAATCAGCAACATTAAAGCCACCCGTGGCCATAATATAATACTTTTACGACCATATTTATCAGCCAGCATACCTGCCAGTAATGAAAACACAAACATCATCAATCCACCCGAAGTAGTGCAGATTTGCGCAATATTTGGTTTAAGTTTAAACGTATCGATAGCAAAAGTAGTCATATAATTACCTACCTGAGCGGTAATAGCCGTCGACATCAGCACCATAACTCCCAGTATCACCTCGTTCCTATAACGGGAAAATATGATTTTTATCATCTGAGTACCACTGTGATGAGTCGGTTCTTCCAGTGTTTCCGGTAAGGCTCGGCGAATATACAGAGCAATCGGAATTAATACCAGACTTATCAGAAAAGGTATGCGCCAGCCCCATGCATTCAACTGTTCCAGAGTCAGAATACTGGAAACAGTAAAACCAACCAAACCACCAACCACTACCGCAATTCCCTGACTGGCCATTTGCCAGCTGGCATAAAAAGCACGTTTATCTGGCGGAGCAGATTCAATCAGCATTGCTGAAGCCGGACCTACTTCTCCACCTAAAGCCAGCCCCTGAACCATACGTGCAATAACCACAATAATAGGAGCTGCAATCCCGATCACCTCATAGCTGGGTGTAACAGCCAGTCCCAGTGTTCCCAGCGTGATTAATGCCACTGTCAGCATCATCGCTGCCCGGCGACCTTTCTTGTCTGCATAAGCACCAATAAGTAAACCACCCAACGGTCGCGTAAAAAAACCGACACCATATACAGCTACTGCAGCAAGCAAACTGGTGTATTTATCATTATTGGTTGAGGGAAAAAATGATTGCGCAATATACACTGCAAAAAATGAATAAATAATAAAATCATAAAATTCCAATGCATTCCCTGCCACCGCCGCCGCAATCGCTTTCGCCGGTGGCTTATTATGCTCTATAGCTACTTGTCCTGTATTCATATCATTACTCCAATTATTTTATAAAATATTCAAATTAGATTTATTTTAAAAAGCGCTCAGCCAGTGCTACCCAGTATGTCGCACCAATAGCTATATTTTTATCATTGAAATCATAATAAGGATTATGCAAATCAAAACCCGAAGCAGCATCCACTTCTTTCAGACCATTACCAATAAACAAATAACTTCCCGGACATTTTTCCAGCATAAATGCAAAATCTTCACTTCCGGCCATTGGTTCAGTCTGATCGACAATATTTTCTTCCGCTACCACTTCACGTGCTACCTGACGCGCAAACTGAGTTTCTTTACTGGTATTAAATACAGGAGCATATCCATGCTGATAATCCACTTCAGCCACAACATTAAAGCTTTGAGCCTGAGCCTGAGCGATTGCCACAATACGTTGCTGTAACAGCTTACGTACTTCAGGCTTGAAGCAACGCACAGTCAGCTTTAGCTCAGCCTGTTCAGGAATTACATTATTCGCCACACCGGCATGAAACATACCCACTGTAACCACAGCCGAATCCAGCGGACTGACATTACGTGACACAATTGTCTGTAAAGCCATTACGATAGAAGATGCAGCCACAATCGGATCATGCGTATTGTGCGGTTTCGCGCCATGCCCGCCCACACCTTTTACTGTAATAGTGGCCACATCAGATGAAGCCATCATCCAGCCATCATAAAAATGTAACTGTCCCTGCGGATAACCCGGCATATTATGCATACCATATACGGCATCACACGGATAGTTTTCAAACAGACCATCAGCAATCATCCGCATAGCACCACTACCAGATTTGCCATATTCTTCCGCCGGCTGAAAAATCAGATTCAATGTACCATTAAACGATTTTCTGCTGGCTAATACCTTAGCCGCAGCCAGTAGCATTACAGTATGTCCATCATGGCCACATGCATGCATTTTGCCTGTATGCTGGCTTGTATGCGCAACACCACTTTCTTCAGTAATCGGCAATGCATCCATATCAGCCCGGATACCAATACGTCTGTCACCATTTCCGGCTTGAAGTTGTGCTACCAGACCAGTACCACCAATACCCCGTTCAACTTTATATCCCCACTGCTCCAGCAAAGCGGCAACTTTATCGCTGGTTCGATTTTCTGCAAAAGCTAATTCAGGGTGTTGATGAATATCATGACGCAGCTGAACAAAAGTACTTAACTCAGCTTCGATCAGTTCACGGATTTTTTTCATAAACATAACCTTACATTTTTAATGAATTTAGAAAGCTATAGCTTAACAAACAAAATTATTATTGACAAAATAAAAAAAATTAATACTAAATTTAAATAAATTCATATTTCATATATGACAAAATTATTTGATAGCATTGTTATACTATTAATGAATAGCAAACTGACAAAAGTTCGATTTACTGGATTAAAATAATTAAATATCTATTTATAATGCATAATAATTGAAATTATACTTATATACTATACAATTAAATAAATTTATTATATTTATCATAATATTATAAAAAATAGAATGTTTAAAGTACCACTACAATATTTTTTATCTCATTTTCTATATAAACAATTTGATTAAAATCTAGTTCACAATACTTGAATTCTCTATACTATTTAAAATATTTTTTTAAAATTTCAAACTATCTGATCAATCTCTGCAATATTAATGAAAAGAAAAGGCCATTAACAATGGCCTTTTATCATTTAATTTTTATACTGCTCAACATCGGGTAACAAAATTGTCAGTATTCCAAGTAATGGCAGGAAAGAACAAAATTTAAAAATAAGTTGTAAGCTGGTTTTATCGGCTACATATCCTAAAACTGCTGCTGCAATTCCACTCATCCCGAACATAAAACCAAAAAACAGACCGGCAATCATGCCGACGCGTCCGGGAATCAACTCCTGAGCATAAACCACAATTGCCGAAAAAGCTGAAGATATAATTAAACCAATCAAACAGCTTAACAGCGCCGTACCCCAGAGATTTGCATAAGGTAAGGCCAGGGTAAAAGGTGCAGCACCTAAAATAGAGAACCAAATAACATATTTCCGACCAATACGGTCACCTACCGGACCTCCGATAAACGTACCAATTGCTACGCAGGCCAAAAATAAAAATAGAAATAACACTGCAGACTGTTTAGTTAGAGCAAATTTTTCAATTAGATAAAAGCTATAATAATTGCTCATACTGGCCATATAAAAAAATTTAGAAAAAATTAATACGGCAAGAATGAATAAGGCCAGAATAGTCTTATTTTTATCATAAGGTAAAGTACAATTTACTGCTGCCTTATGCTTATTTGCTGCCAGATGACGAGCACTCCATGCACTGATGCGCCACAAAAGCAAAATAGCAATTACACCAATGGCGATAAACCACAGAATATTACTTTGCCGGTTAAATCTCAGCACGACCAAACTCACCAGTAACGGCCCGAGTGATGAACCCAGGTTACCGCCTACCTGAAATGCCGACTGAGCCAAGCCAAACCGACTTGCAGAAGCATTACGTGCAACACGGGATGCCTCAGGATGGAAAGTAGATGAGCCTACTCCCAGAAATGCTGCAGCCAGTAATAATAAATAAAACTGACTAGCAAAACCCAGCATGCACAAGCCAAATGTCGTTGAAACCATACCTAGGGGTAATAAATAAGGTTTCGGATGCTTATCTGTGTAATAACCGATTGCGGGTTGTAAAATTGAAGCTGTAAGCTGATATACCAGACTAATACAACCCACCTGAGCGAAACTTAAACGATATTTTTCCTCCAATAAAGGATAAGTAGCTGTCAGCATCGACTGAATCAGGTCATTACATAGATGTGCGCCTGCTACCATTAAAATAACCGAAAGAAATAATTGATTAGATGAGAACTGACTATCTTGCTGATTCATTATTTTCAACCAAAGTGAATAAATAATAATTTTGATATGATATATTACTGAATGAGTGCTAATAATTGGCACATTTTTTCTATCTATTCTAATCTGGGATCTGATAAAAATTTAATTTGTTTATACTGGCTGTCACAAGCATTTACCTTGACCTAAATAGAACAGTGACTGCGAATTCCGCAGTCAGAGCACATCCGCTCACTAAACCTGTCCAATGCCGCCGCCATCGTCCTCTATGAAGCACTGCGTCAGCAGTCCTTCCCCTCTCTAACCTAGATACAGCAACAGCAGCCATATGGCTGCTGCGGTATTGTTCTCTTCTCAGTAGTTAAAGTAAGAAACCCGGCTGACTAATCAACCGGGTTCTTCTATGGGGAGTCTGGCGGTGTCCTACTTTCACATGGGCAATCCATACTATCATCGGCGCTAGGTCGTTTCACGGTCCTGTTCGGGAT